>DAOUEG010000097.1:0-29712 GCA_034430495.1 Dehalococcoidales bacterium | reverse complement strand
TACCCCCGGCCTGATGTGCGGCTACGACTTCTTCGGGCCGGACCACGTTATCTTCGGGATTGATTTCCCGCTCGGGGACATCGAGAACGGCGACCGGAATTACCGGCAGACCATCAACGCGATCGAGGCCATGCCCATCAGCGACGAGGACAGGAAGAAGATTTACGAGGACAACGCCCGCAAGCTGATGCACCTGCCGATATAGGCTGCCGCCTTTTTAGGGCGGCAACAAATCTCAACGGCCAATTTACTGCCCGGTCAACGGACGCGGCGTTCCCCGCCGCGGTCCCTAACCTCCGGTCGCACCGTCAATTGACATGCTCCCGGCAATGGTGCTAGATTGTGTTTGGTTGTATTAGTTCATATAATACATTAGCCATCTAAAAATCAAGTAGAGATCAGCATCATGGGCTCGGCGGGACACCACCGTTCCACCATGGCTTTTTTGATCCTGGCTTTACGAGGGAAGGCTGCCACAGCCGTTCCCAGTGGTTCGCAACACCCTGCTCCGGTGGCCGGGCCGGCCCGGGTGCGGTCCGCGTTGCCGAGCTCGTGCTGACCGAAGCGACAGTGGAACCGGACGGGCACGCCCTCGCCGAGGCAGGGGGCAACCTGGGGGGCCACCAGCTCCGGCTTCAGCGGGTCCGGGGTGTATTCCAGCGCGAACCCGCTGGCCACGGCCTGGTCAAAGCGTTCCGGGTACTCGCCCGCCTGGACCGAGAGCGCCATGACCAGGTCGCGTCCGGCGGACGTACCGGGGCCGTTTTCCAGCCGTAGTCTGCCCCGTTCGGGCAGCGGGGATGCAGCAGGTGGATGCATTCGGAACCCCTCTCACACGGTAGTTTCCCTGACGCGGAAAAAACCGGGAGAGGTGACCGAAGGCTACGGGAGAATGGGCCGGGAGGTGACGTCGCCGGAAGTCCGCGCCGCGGATGAACGTACAGGATGCACAACGCGCATCAACCGACCGCATCACGTGCGTCGAGCGTAGTTCATGACATCACCTCCTTCACCGGTCTGACCAGGCAGAGGGGCCTGGCCGCGGGCATTATGCACTACCGCGCCCCGCCGAGGCAAAGGGTCGCTGCTGAAAACCACGTCTCCATAATTTTTTCCCGCTGCTCTCAGACCACCTATTTCCGGGTTTTACTTGTAACATTAATCCGGTTATGGTATATACAATTAGTTTTACTAAACTTGCGGACCACACCGGTTACATGACGGAACCGACCGTTTATCAGGTCGTATTTTTATCAGGTTCATCGCTAGTGAAAGGAGTCAGGTGACATGACCAAATGGCATGATTTGGTGAAAGAAAACGGTAAGCCGCCTTCCTGGCCGTACCCGATACGGTACGACGACGAGCAGGTCGTCGAGACCGACGTCGTGGTTATCGGCGGCGGCATCGCCGGGTGCTGGGCGGCCATCAGCGCCGCCAGGTCCGGTCTCAAGGTGGCGCTCGTGGAAAAGGGCGATACCATCCGGAGCGGCTCGGGAGGTCCCGGCTGCGACCACTGGTGTGTCGCGCCGGCCAACCCCCACTCCAAGGTTGACCCGGACGAGTGGGCCAAGCTGCTCGTGGAGCACCCGATGCACGCCGGCACGCCCCCCACGGAACCGCTGCCGTTCAACTACTCCAACGGCATCGGCACGCAGATCCAGTGCCGCGAGGACTGGGACACCCTGCTGGAAATGGAGCAGATGGGCGGCAAGATACGGGACACCGACGACGAGTGGGTCGGGGCCGAGGGCCGCTACGATGACAAAATCATGTTCTCCCCCCGCATGAGCCCCAACCACGCCACCGAGGTGACCATCCGCGTCTGGGGCACGACCTTCAAACCCGCCCTGAAGAAAGAGTGCCGGCGGCTCGGCGTGAAAATCTACGACCGCGTCATGGTGACGAGCCTGCTCACGGAGGGCGGCGCCCAGGGCGCCCGGGTCGTCGGGGCGACCGGCTTCAACAACCGCACCGGCGAGTTCCTCGTCTTTCATTCGAAGGCCGCCGTGCTGGCCACCTCCACCAATCTGTCGCTCTACCTGCTGAACACGGAGCTGGCCGGCATGAATACCTTCCCCGGCTCGCGGACCAAGACCGGCGACGGGCACGCCATGGCCTGGAACGCCGGCGCCGAGCTTACCCTCATGGAAACAACCGGCCTCCTGGCCATCGGCACCGGCTTCAAGCATACCTGGTACGGCGGCGCCGGGGACGCCAGCTACGAAAACATCCACATCGTGGATGACAACGGCAAGGCGCTCCCCTGGCCGGTCCAGGGCTGGCCGGACGGCGGCGACATGCGCCCGACCCCGGAAGGCATGAGGAAGATCCTCGAGGACGTCCGGGCGGGCAAATGGGCCCTGCCGTTCTGGGGCGACTTCCCCGGCATGAAGGACATCGAGCGTAAAGTAACCTGGCGCCTGATGCTCGGGCAGGAATCCAAGACCCTGAACATCATTGATTCCTACGAGGCCGGCGGGTTCGACCCCGCCCAGCACCAGCTCATGAACTACACCGTCATTGACGGCGACACCCCGTCCCAGTTCCGCAGCGCGGGGCGCGGCGGCCCCACCGTGGACTGGGACCTCAAGACCACCCTGGACGGCCTCTACGTGGCCGGCGAGCAGATGTTCGCCGCCGGGGACCACAGCTACGCCGCCTCCACCGGGCGCTACGCGGGCCGCAAGGCCGCCGCCTACGCCGCCGGCATTGACGCCGCCCCGTATTCCAAAGACCAGGTGGCGCTGGAAAAGGCCCGCGTCTATGCCCCCATCAAGCGGACCGAGGGCATTGACTGGAAGGAGCTCAACGCCGGCATCGCCCGCGCCATGCAGATGTTCGCCGCCGAGTACAAGACGGAAAAGCTCCTCAAGATGGGCCTGGACGCTTTGAAGGAAATCGAGGAGGCCCACGTCCCCCGGCTCTACGCCCTCGACCCCCACAAGCTGATGCGCAGTATCGAGGACCTGAGCCTGCTGACCCACGGCCGCATCATCCTGGAGGCCTCCCTGGCGCGCCGGGCCAGCAGCCGCTACCTCAACTTCTTCAGGATAGACTATCCCGAAATTGACCCGCCGGCCTGGAACAAGTTCGTAACCGTCAAGATGGAAAACGGCCAGCCCAAGGCCGGCGAACTGCCGCTCAACTACTGGGGCGATCTGAAAGCCAACTACGAAGCCCATAACCGGGACTACACCGGCGTCTACGCGGGCAAGTAAGGAGAAGGACATGAACGAAGAAAAGACAGTCTACGCGATGCCCAATATCGTCACTCCCAACACGCCCGTTATCTTCGACGAGAACGTCTGCACCGGGTGCAATACCTGCGTCCAGGTGTGCCAGGTGGATGTCTACATCCCCAACGAGATAAAGGGCAAGCCGCCGGTCATCCTCCACCCGGACGAATGCTGGGCCTGCGGCTGCTGCGTCAACGACTGCCCGTCCCCCGGCGCCATCCGCTACAACTGGCCGGTGCAGCAGCGGGCCTTCTGGAAAGACAAGGCAACCGGGAAAGTCGGCCGGGACGGCCAGAAGGAATAGAAAAACCCTCCGGGTTTGCCAGCCCTGGCCAAAGCGGAGTAGCACAACCAAGCCCCCGGCGTATCGCCGGGGGCTGCTTTTTTCCGGGGCCGGCCGGTCTGCCCCACGTCATCAGCGTCAGCGATGCCTTTGACACCGGCGGGGCCGTTCTATATGATTACATGTGAACATAAACCCAAAATGGTAAAACGCGCTATGGCATGGGGAGTGATACGTTGAAGATAACCAAAGTCGAGTGTCTGCCCCTCACCCTGCCCTACCGGCGGCCGTTCGTCCTCTCGAGCGGCGCCGTCTCCGGCTCGGCCGGCGTGCTCGTGAAAATCCACACCGACGAGGGCATCGTCGGCATCGGCGATTCCGGCCACGGCGCCGAGCCGTACAGCGGCGAAACGCAGGACTCGCTGCTGTCCCATATCGTCAACAGCTACGCGCCGCACATCCTCCTCGGCGAGGACCCGTTCGATATCGAGAAAATCATGGCGCGGATGGAACGGGCCGTCAAGCAGAACAACCAGTCCAAGGCGGTGATTGACTACGCCCTCCATGATATCATGGGCAAGGCGCTCGGGGTGCCGCTCTATAAACTTCTCGGCGGGAAAAGCGCCGAGAAGCTCTCCCTCGGGCACATCTGCAACACCGGGACGGCGAACGAGACCGCCGCCGAGGCGAAACGGGTCGTGGCCGCCGGCTTCAGGGTTCTCAAGGTCAAGGTGGGCGCCCTCTCCGGGGAAGAGGACGTGGAGAACATGCGCATCATTCGGCAGGCCGTCGGGCCGGACATCCAGATAATGATAGACGCCAACGGCGCCTGGAGCTACCTGGAAGCCCTGCGCATCCTCCGCCGGATGGAACCGTACGACATCGCCGTGGCGGAGCAGCCCCTCCCCTGGTGGGACGTGGACGGCCTGGCCCGCCTCCGCCGCAAGGTCAACACCCCCGTTTTCGCGGACGAGTCCGCCTGGGACGCACCCGACCTGCTGCGGATTATCGAAAAAGACGCGGCCGACGGCCTCTTCATCAAGGTGGCCAAGGCCGGCGGTATCCTGCGGGCTCAGAAATGGGTGAGTATAGCCCGGGCGGCCGGGCTCTCCGTCTCCTGCGGCTGCATGACCGGCTCCGGCTTCGAGGCCGCCGCCCAGGCCCACTTTCTCATCTCGGACGACTGGACGGCCCGCTTCGTCCAGGAGAACACCGGCCCCCTCACCGTCTATAACGTCCTCAATACCGTGGACGAGGAAATCACCACCGACCTGGCGGTCAAGCTCCCCCGGTACGAGAACGGCTTCATGTGGGTGCCCGAAGGGCCGGGCCTCGGCGTGGAGCTCAACGAGGACGTGATTCCGAGGTATCTGACCCACGGAAAGCAGCCGGTCGTCATCACCGCCTAGGAGAGAACATGGACATCGAAGAGCTGGCCCGCCGGGTGCGGGCCATCGAGGACGCCGAGGAGATTAAAAAGCTCCACCAGCGCTACATGGACCTCATGGATGCCCTCAGGTACGACGAGGTTCCCGACCTCTTCACCGAGGACGCCGAGGTGGACGTGCGGGGCTCCGGCCCGAAGCGGGGCCGCGCCGAGCTCCAGAAGCTGTACTTCGGCCTGCGCGACCAGAAGCACGGCGTCCGCGATAATGGCCACCTGGCCGCCCACCCGGACATCACCGTGAACGGGGACAACGCCACGGGCACCTGGCTCGTCTACATGTTCTACGAAGAACCGGAAGGGGCCTGGGTGCAGGGCCGCAATGAGGTCGAGTACCGCAGGGAGAACGGCCGCTGGAAAATCAGCCGGCTGAAATTCACCCGCACGCTCGCCTCGCGGCCGGATATGTATCCGTAAGGAGGGACGGCTACCATGACCGACGGCAAGTACCGGAAGCACTTTTTCCCGAACCCCCTCATTGACGGCACGGACGTCAAGCACCGCATCGTCATGCAGGGCAGCGTGACCGGCTTCGGCGGCCTCTTCAAGAACTACTGGCTCCGCTGGAACTGCATCACCCAGCCCATGTCCATGGCCACGCCGCACACCCATACGTTCGACGAGATATGGCACTTCTTTGGGGCGGACGCCTCGGATATCTCGCAGTTCGATGCCGTCGTCGAGTGCACCATGGGCCCGGAGCTCGAGGTCTACACCATCACCGAGCCGACCATCGTCTACGTGCCGGCCGGCCTCGTCCACGCGCCCATTGACATCAAGGTCGTCAACAAGCCCCTCATCTTCATGAACGTCGCCAACGCGACCGAGTACACGGAGACCCCGTACCGGCCCGGCAACTGACGTGAACCGGGGCGCGTATCTGTGGTATCATCTCCACAAGCCGGCGCGCCTGCCCCGTGAGTAACGTGGCGCCGGCCGTGCAGCATGGCTTCCGAACTTAAAGACAGCGTCACCATCGTCACCGGCAGCAGCCGCGGGCTGGGCAGGATGCTGGCGCTCGCTCTGGCGAAAGAAGGCGCCCGCGTCGTGGTGGCGGCCCGTACCGAGACCGCCGGCAACCTGCCCGGCACGATTTACGAGACCGCCGATGCCATCAAGGCGGCCGGCGGGGAAGCCCTGCCCCTCCGCTGCGACGTGACGAGCGAGGAGAGCGTTTCGGAGGCGGTCAACACCGTCCTCGCCAGGTGGGGCAACATTGACGTCCTCGTCAACAACGCCGGCACCGCTTTCCCGAAGCCCGTACTGGAGACCCCGCTCAAGCGGTGGGAGCTCGTTCTCCGCGTCAACCTCACCGGTGCTTTCGTCTGCTCGAAGGCCGTCCTGCCCGCCATGATAGAGCGCGGTCGCGGCTCCATTATCAACATCACCTCGATAGACGCCACCGCGGAGGACTCCGGCTTCACCGGGGCCGGCTACGGCGTCTCCAAGGCGGCCCTCGACCGCTTCACCCGCTCGCTGGCGGGCGAGGTGAAGGAGCACAACATCGCCGTGAACGCCCTCAAGCCGCGGGAGGGCATCGCCACCGAGGGCCTGCTGGCCGTCTCCGGCGGGGCCGGCCGGGAGAAGTGGGACCCGCCGGACCGCTTCCTCAGGGCCGCCCTCTTCCTCGCCCGGCAGGATGCCGGCGGGGTCACCGGGACGGTCGCCACCGACGAGGAGTGCTGCCGCCGCTACGGACTGGAGTGAACGTAAACGTCGTGTCGAACGAAGAGCCAATAACGGCTGAAACCGCCCTCCCGCCCTACCGGGTCCTCGACCTCACCGAGGGCGGCTCCCTGCTCGGCGGACGGCTCCTCGCCGACCTCGGCGCGGACGTCGTCCAGATAGAGCCGCCCGGCGGCGGCCCGTCCCGCATCGCCCCCTACTACAAGAACCTGCCCGACCCCGAGCGGAGCCTGTTCTGGTGGGCCTACGCCGCCAACAAGCGCGGCCTAACCCTCGATATCACCCGGCCGGAAGGGCAAGAGCTGTTCCGGCGGCTGGCTGAAACGGCTGATGCCGTTATCGAGTCCTTCCCGCCCGGCTATCTGGACGGCCTCGGCCTCGGCTACGATGACCTCTCCGAGCTCAACCCCGGCCTCGTGCTCGCCTCCATCACGCCGTTCGGGCAGCACGGACCGAAGGCGGACTGGCCCGCCTCGGACCTCACCGTCTGGGCGAGCGGGGCCTACCTCTACGCCTGCGGCGACCCCGACCGCGCCCCCGTCTGGATCAGCTTCCCCCAGGCATCCCTCTTCGGCGGCACGGAGGCCGCCATCGGCACGCTGGCCGCCCTCTGGCACCGGCACGCCTCCGGCGAGGGGCAGCGCGTGGACGTCTCCCTCCAGGAGTGCGCCGTCTCCCCCAACCTCAACGTCCTCCAGATGTGGGACGTCGGCGGCGTCGAGTTCCACCGTCTCGGCGGGGCCCTCTACGTGCCATCCACCGGCGTCCGCCAGCCCATCTACTTCGAGTGTAAAGACGGCCATGTCATGATTCTCGTCCAGGGCGGCAACGAGCCCTTCGTCTCCTCCTCTGCCCGTCTCGTGGACTGGATGAAGGAGGAAGAAGCCGCCCCGGACTGGCTGCAGGCACTCGACTGGAAGCTCGACTACGATGCCGCCACCATGGGCCAGGACATCGCCGACCGCGTCGAGGCCGCCGTGACCGCCTTCACCCGGACGCGCACCAAGCAGGAGCTCTACCTGGAAGGCGCCATCAAACGCCGCATCCTCATGGCCCCGGTTGCCAGCACCAAGGACATCGCCGGGGATGCCCAGCTGGCCGCCCGCGACTACTGGCGCAAGCTGGAGCACCCGGACCTCGGCGAGGACATCGTCTACTGCGGCCCCTTCGTCCGCATGAGCGAGACACCGGTCCGGCAAACACGGCGAGCTCCACGTGCGGGGGAGCATAACGAGGAAATTTATGCCGGAGAGCTCGGTCTGGACGCTGACTACCTCACCGGGCTGCGCGAGCGGGGTATACTATAACGGTCATGGCTAGCGGCAACGTTTTTGACGGTCTGAAGATCGCGGAGTTCGCCTGGGTCATCGTCGGCCCGGCGACCTCCCGCTACTTCGCCGAGCACGGCGCCACGGTGGTGAAGATAGAGTCCCACCGCCGCCTCGATACCATGCGCGGCACGAGTCCCTTCGCCGGCGGCCGCCCCACCGTGGACGGCAGCATGGCCTACGGCCGCCACAACCCCAACAAGTATTCCGTCAGCATTGATTTGCAGTCGCCCGGCGGTCAGGCGCTTGCCTGGGAGCTCATCGAGTGGGCGGACGTCATGACCGAGTCCTTCTCCCCCGGCACCATGGAGAAGTGGAGCCTCGGCTACGAAGAGGTGAGGCAGCGCCGCCCGGACATCATCTACCTCAGTTCCAGCATGCAGGGCCGCGGCGGCCCCCACTCCGGCTACGCGGGCTACGGCATGAACGCCGTCAATCTTTGCGGCTTCACCGAGGTCACCGGCTGGCCGGACCGTCGCCCGGCCGCTCCCCACGGCGCCTACACGGACTATATCAACACGCGCTTCGACGCCCTCGCCATCATGGCCGCGCTCGAGTACCGCCGCCGCACCGGCAAGGGGCAGTACATCGAGCAGTCCCAGTTCGAGACCTCTCTCCACTTCTTCGCCCCGCCGGTCATGGATTACTTCGCCAGCGGCGCGGTCATGGAGCGCGACGGCAACCGCAGCGCGGGGGCGGCTCCCCACGGCGTCTTCCCCGGTCAGGGCGATGACGAGTGGCTGGCGATTTCGATTATGGACGATGCCCAGTGGCAGAGCTTCTGCGCCGCCATCGGCCGGCCGGAAATAGCCGCCGACTACCCGACCCTTGCCGACCGCAAACGGCATGAGCACGCGCTGGAGGGGCTGGTGGGTGAGTGGACATCCCGATACCTTCCCGCTGAAGCAGCGGCAATCTTGCGCCCAGCCGGCGTCCCCTGCCACGCCGTTGCCCGCCCGAGGGACGTCTACGAGGACCCCCAGCTCGCCGCGCGGGGCTACTGGCAGGAGCTGGAGCACCCGGTGATGGGGCCGCAGAAATACGAGCCGCAGTCGTCCTTTATCCTCTCGAAAACTCCCCGCCGCATCACGAAACCCTCCCCATGCCTCGGCGAGCACAACGAGAAGGTCTTCAAGGAGTTCCTCGGCTTGTCCGACGACGAGATTGCCGGTCACATCGCCGACGGCAGCATCACCACCGAGCTCCCCGGCGAATTCAAGGCCAGTATGTAACAGGGAAAGAGCAATGTTATGGAAAGTTTGAAGGATAAAGCCGCCATCGTCGGCATCGGCTACACGCCGCAGGGCAAGGTGCCGGGTCGCACCTCGCTCAGCTTCCACCTGGAGGCCGCCGCCAATGCCATCGCCGACGCCGGCTTGAACATCGAAGACGTGGACGGTCTCCTCATCCAGCCCGCCATGGGCGACCTCACGGTGACCGCTCCGCTCGTCGCCCAGCACCTCGGCCTGCGCACCCGCTTCCTCGCCGCCCTGGATGCCTTCGGCGCCTCGGCCGGCTGCCAGGCCCAGTACGCCGCCATGGCCGTCGCCCACGGGATGGCGGACTACGTCGTCTGCACCTACGGCGAGAACGCCCGCTCCGGCGTCAGCGAGTACGGCAGCGCCCTCAACGGCGGCCAGGAGTACGGGTTGTTCGGCCCGGCGGCCAACTACGCCACCGCCGCCCGCCGCGCCATGTACGAGTTCAACACCGGCCCCGAGACCTGGCAGGAGATAGCCGTCGCCCAGCGCCGCTGGGCCAACCTCAACCCCCGCGCCACGATGTACACCAAACCCATGACCTACGAGGACTATGAAAACGCCCGCATCATCGTGGAGCCCTTCCGCCTCTTCGATATCTGCCAGATTTCTGACAGCGGCCGCGCCTTCATCGTCACCACGGCGGAGCGGGCGCGTGACCTCAAACACCGCCCGGTCTACCTCATGGGCATGGGCCAGGACCACCCGGCCACCAACCCGCCCCAGGCGGACTACCTCACCGGCGGCACCGGCGCGAAAGTATCGGGGGCGCAGGCGCTCGCCATGGCCGGTGTTACCCTGGCGGACCTTGACGCCTGCGAGATTTACGACTGTTTCACCTACACCGTCGAGGTGGAGCTCATGGACTACGGCTTCTTCCACCCCGGCGAGGGCCGGGACTTCCTGAAGGCGGACCGGCTCGGCCCCGGCGGGGATTTCCCCCTCAATACCTCCGGCGGGCTTCTCTCCGAGGCCTACCAGATGGGGTTTACCCCGCTGACCGAGGCCGTGGTGCAGCTTCGCGGCGAGGCCGACGACCGCCAGCTCGGGCCGGCCACGAGGACGAATGAGCCGGAAATCATCCTCGTCAGCAACAACGGCGGCGTGATGCAGACCCACAGCACGCTGGTTTTGAGGAAATAGCCATGACGACGAAACCGTTGCCCATCATCACCGATGACAACCGCGAGTACTGGGACTACTGCCAGAAGCACGAGCTGCGCATGCAGCGCTGCCGGGACTGCGGGCACCTCCGCTTCCCGGTGAGCTTCCTCTGCCCGAAATGCCACTCGACTGCGGCGGACTGGGAGCGCCTGAGCGGCCGCGGCAAGGTCTACAGTTACGTGGTCTACCGGATGCCCTACCATCCCGCGTATCAGGACGATATTCCCTACGTGGTCGCCTTTATAGACCTCGCCGAGGGGCCGAGGATGGAGAGCAACCTCACCGGCATCGCGCCGGAGGACATCAAAGTCGGCCTGCCGGTCGAGCTGTACTTCGACGACGTGAATGAAGGCATCTCGCTGCCCAAGTTCCGGCCCGCCGCCAAGGAGGCGTGATATGGACTATCAGTACCTGCTGCTGGAGAAGGCAGGCGGCATCGGCACCGTCACCCTCAACCGCCCGGACGTCCTCAACGCCCTCAACATCGCCGTCTTCCGCGAGCTGGACGAGCTCTTCGCGGAAATCGAAAACGACCCTGACATCCGCGTTGTCATCCTGACCGGCGCCGGCGACCGCGCCTTCGTCGCCGGCGTGGACATCAAAGAGATGATGGACCAGGACGGCTCGAGCATCCGGGAGTTCGTCGCCATCGCCCGCCGCGCCGGCGACCGTATCTACAACCTTCCCAAGCCGGTCATCGCCGCCGTCAACGGCTTCGCCTACGGCGGCGGCTGCGAGCTGGCCCTCGCCTGCGACCTGCGCATCGCCTCGGAAGCGGCCAGATTCGGCCAGCAGGAAATCAACCTCGGCATCATCCCCGGCGGCGGCGCCATCCCGAGATTGACCCAAATGGCCGGCCTCGCCCGGGCCAAGGAAATCGTCTACACCGGGGACATCTTCGATGCCGCCGCGGCCCTGCGGATGGGCATCGTCAACAAAGTGGTCCCGCCGGAAGACCTGATGGCGGAGGCCCGCGCCCTGGCGGCAAAGCTGCTCGCCAAGAGCGGTGCCGCCCTCGCCGCCGCCAAGCGGGCGTTCAACGAGGGATTGAACTCGAGTTTACCTGAAGCCCTCGACCTCGACGAGGACCTCTTTGCCCGCTGCTTCGATACGGAAGACCAGAAGGAAGGCATGCGGGCCTTCGTGGAAAAACGAAAACCGGAGTTTAAGAACCGCTAGTGAACCACATGAAAGACCCCGAGCAGTACCTCGTCAGACAACCGGAGTACCTCCCGGCCCCGGCGATTAAGAACCGCCAGAGCCCCGCCATGACCTTGATGAGCCCGGCGCAGGTACCGGAGGCCGACTGCCGGCTTGAAATCGGCTGGATTTACGGCGTGCCGGAGCCCAATCCGGCCGACCGGGAACACGTGCATGACCATGACCAGATTATCATGCACATCGGCGGGAACCCGCGTGCGTCGAGAGACCTCGGCGCCGTTATAGAGATGAACCTGGCCGGAGAGCCGCTCGTTTTCGGCACCACGACACTGGCCTTCATTCCCCGGGGCGTTCGCCACGGTCCGGTCACGTGGCGGAGTGTCACCCGGCCGCACGTTCAACTCGTGCTGTCGCTCGGTGCCCGTGATACGTCACGTCCGGCAGGCCCGGACGGAGAGGACAGGACCGCCGAGGAATACCTCGTGCGTACCCCGGTGAGGGAAGTCGGCCGCGAGGTGAAAAACCGCCAGATGCCGACCCTGACGTATCTGAGCCGCCACCTGGTCCCGGGCGCCAACTACTATCTCGAATGCGGCTGGATATACGGCCTGCCGGAACCCAATCCGCATGTTTTCGAGCACGAACACGCTCACGACGAACTGGTGATACATTTCGGCAGCGACCCCGATACTCCCGAGGACCTCGGCGGAGAGATCGAGTACACCGTCGAAGGCCAGCCCCTGACTATCAGCACCAGTTCCGGCCTTTACCTGCCCGCCGGCGTCAAGCACGGACCGCTGACGTGGCGCAGCTTTTCCAGGCCGCACCTTGAAATGACGCTCGTCATGGGTGCCGGGACCTTCCGGGAAGTCTGGTCGGCGGCGAGCTTCGGCGGCCGCCATGGTACCGGCCATGTCAAGACTGAATGACCGAATAGATCAGGCAAAGGGGGGAAAGCGGCGTGAACGATACACAGGGCATTGGTACTGGCGCTCCCGGGGAAAAATCGGTCATCAAGGGTCTCAGCCTGGCTGACTTCGGGATAAATGGCATCGCTTCGAGAATAGACGTGCGGAACGGGAAAATCGTCCGGATACGCCCGCTGCACTTCGACTGGAAATACCGCGAGTCGAGCTTCAACCCCTGGAAAATGGAAGCCCGGGGAACAGTTTTTCGACCCACGCTGAAAACGCTGGTCTCTCCCTTCGGCCTGGCCTACAAGCAGAGGGTCTATTCACCCAACAGAATTCTCTACCCTTTGAAACGCGTGGACTGGAACCCGGACGGAGAGCGGAACACGGCGAACCGCGGGACGAGCAAGTACGTAAGGATTTCGTGGGAAGAAGCCATCGAGCTCATCGTCAACGAACTGAAAAGGATCAAAGCTGCCTACGGCATGGAAGCCGTGCTTTCCCAGTCCGACGGGCACGGCGAGGGGAAAGCTATCCATACCGCCCACGGCAGTGCCAACAAGCTGTTGGCGTTGCTGGGCGGGTACACGATGCAGATGAGAAACACGGATAGCTGGGAAGGGTGGGCCTGGGGCGCCAAGCATGCCTGGGGAATGGAACCGGTGGGAGAGATGACGCCCGCCGCCAACCTGATCCCGGATATCGCGGAAAATTCAGAACTCCTTTTGTTCTGGGGGTGCGACCCGGAAACCACTCCCTGGGGGTTTAACGGCCAGATGGCCAGCCGGGTATGCTACTGGTTCCGTCAACTCGGGATACGGTGTATCTTTATTTGCCCGGAACTGAATTACGGGGCAGCCGTCCATGCCGATAAGTGGATTCCCATCCGGCCGAATACGGATGCCGCCCTGCAGCTGGCAATCGCCTATCTATGGATAACCGAGGGGACCTACGACAAAAAATACGTGGCAATCCACGCCTTCGGTTTCGACCAATTTGAAGACTACGTACTGGGCAAAGAGGACGGCGTGGCCAAAACCCCCGAATGGGCTTCCGAGAAGTGCGGTGTCCCCGTGATAACCATCAAGGCACTGGCCCGTGAATGGGCCTCGAAACGGACATCAATAGCTCACGGCAACGGCGGCGCCGGTATCAGGAGCGCCTACGCCACGGAGCAGGCGCGGCTGGAGGTACTGCTGCTCGCCATGCAGGGACTCGGCAAGCCGGGTGCTCACCAGGTGAAAATGATAGAATGGGCAACCTTTGATGCGAAAAACACCCCGATGCCCGGGGGAATCATCGCACCCAGGAATTTCATCCATGCTTACAACGTGACGAAGATCGGGCCGAGGGCCGACGGCGCCCTGGATGCTTCCGAAGGCCAGGCCAGCGAGCTGGAGAGGTTGATGACCCCGGCACCTATCAACCCGCAGCAGATCATACCGAAAGACCTGGTCCACGATGCCATTCTGCATCCCCCGATTAGCTGGTACGGCAACACGACCTTCCCGGGAAAACTGGAAAACCAGTTCGTGAACTACACCTATCCGGCCGAGGGGTGTTCCGAAGTGCACATGATATGGACGGATTCTCCCTGCTGGATAACCTGCTGGAATGACAGCAATTCCTTCATCGAGGCCTTGAGGAGCCCGAAAATAGAGTTCATCGTGGCCCAGCACCCCTGGTTCGAAAACGACTGCCTGCTGGCCGACGTCGTTCTCCCGGTCAGCACGAAGTTCGAGGAGACCGATTTCGCGATGGACCTTGAAAGCGGCCAGTATCATACGGTATTCATCGAGAACCAGTGTATCGAGCCCATCGGCGAGTCCAAAAGCGATTACGAGATAGTGTGCCTGATAGCCGAACGGCTGGGTCTTCTGGAAAAATACACCGGCGGTATGAGCATTGATGACATGGTCAAGGCCTGCTACGATTGCACCGGCCTTCATGAACTCATACCCTTCGATGAATTCAAGCGGAACGAATACTTCGTCATCCCGATAGACCCGAACTGGAAGGACACTCCGCCCGGATTGAAGAGATTTTACGAAAACCCCGGGGTCAATCCGTTGAACACGCCATCGGGCAAGATAGAATTCCTCTCGCAAAATCTGGCCAGATATTTCCCCGAAGATACCGAAAGGCCGCCGGTGCCGCACTGGATAGAGAAAGGCGAAAGCCATGACGAGCGATTATCCAGCGAACGAACCCGGAACTATCCCCTGCTCATGATGTCCAACCACGGCCGGTGGCGCGTTCATGCCCAATGCGATGATATTACCTGGACCAGGGAAATCAGGACGTGTAAAGTGCCGGGGCCGGACGGCTACAAGTACGAACCGCTCTGGATGAATCCGGTTGACGCGGCCGCCAGGGCCATACGGGACGGTGACGTGGTCCAGGTATACAACGAACGCGGCGTCGTGCTGGGCGGGGCCTACGTGACGGAAAGAATGATGCCGGGCGTGGTCTATATGGACCACGGGGCGAGATACGACCCGATTGTGATTGGGAAAATTGACCGGGGCGGCGCCATCAACACCATTACGCCCCATAATCTTACCTCGAAAAACGCGACGGGTATGGTAGCCAGCAGTTTCCTCGTCGAGGTGGCGCGGGCCGACCTTGACGAGTTGCGAACGACGTATCCCGAGGCGTTCCAGCGGCCCTACTACCCGGAGGCGGGTCTCCATTTCAACGCCTGGATTGAAGGTATCCGGTGAGTATGGTACTTTCCTAGTAACATGAAAAGACCGAAACGGAAAGAGGTGCGCCATGGCGACCAGTGATATTTACGAAAAGGTAGCGGAAATATTCGACTATCCGGGCTCCCAGAATCTCATCAAGTATCTCAAGATACTCTTCAAGCCGGAAGAGGGAGAGCTCCTGCTCGAGTTCCTCCAACCGGCCACCTGTGAACAGGTAGCCAAAAGGCTGAATATGGACGAGCCAACCCTCGCGGCCAAGCTGGCGGATTTCAAGCGCAGGCGGTTGCTGTTCCATAAGAACGACGAGTACCTGTTCAATATGGCCATGCACGGCTTTTTCGCGCGCATCGCCAAGGCCAAGAAGGAAGATATACCGGAAGGGTTCTGGGAAGCCTGGAACGATTTCATGCCCGAAATCGAAGAGAGGATGATAACGCGCAGCATCAAAGTGGCGGAAACCGTGCCGGTCGGCGGGGCCATGACGAGGATTATCCCGGCCCGGCTGGCCATTGATTCCAACCCCGACATCAAGCCGGAGGACATCCTGCCGGAAGAAGATATCCACGCCTTGCTGCGCATGAAGGGGAGCCAGGAGGTCATCGCCGTCAGCGATTGCGACTGCCGCATACGAGCGCATAATTGCGATAAACCGACCCTAAACTGCTTCGAGTTCGGCAAGTACGCGGAATTTAACCTCAACCAGTCGTCCAGCCTGAAAGTGGTCTCCATCGAGGAAGCCATCGCCATCTCGGACGAGGCCGAGCGGGCCGGCCTTCTCAAGAGCGGCGGGATACGTAAAGAGAACGGAGGGGTGCTCTGCAACTGCTGTGATTGCTGCTGCAATGTCATGGGAGCAACGATACGATACGGCGTGGCCCACGAGCTGCGCAATCCCAGCCGCTACCGGGCGAGGGTGGACGTTGATTCCTGCATCGGCTGTCAGACGTGTGTTGACCGCTGTTTCTTTGGTGCTATCGAGATGACGAAGGTCCCCGGCTCGAAGAAACTAAAGGCGGTCGTGAACGAGGAAAAGTGCATGGGCTGCGGCCTCTGTGTTCTCGGGTGTGAACAGCAGGCCTTGGTCTTCGACCTGGTGAAGCCGCCCGAGTATCTCGCCATTGACCGGGAGCAGGAGGCGCCCCCTCCGAGCGGCGGAGAAAATCCGGTTTGGCGGCCCTTCGCCTCCGCGCCCTAGAAGTCGCCGCTATACTCGTTGAATAAGCACCGATTAACTTCGGAACATACTCACCACTGTTAGGATACTAAAGCCCCCGGTGATGAGCCGGGGGCGCGTCTATCTGGGGCAAATCCGCTAATCCCTTCCCTCTTGAAGCACGGGACTGCGTTAGCAATTCAATTCATCCGGTTGATACTCACGGCTCTCACTCCAAAGATCCTCAGGATAGTTCGCCACCCGGCAAAATTTCCTCCCCATTCGCCACTTGACAAACAGAACACTTGTTCTATATACTATCTCTTGCCATCCTTTTCCCGAGGTGAACCATGAAGGTGCTCTGTATACTGCTGCCGCACTTCTATTTCAGGTGTGAAAGCCTGCGCCACCCGGACGTTGGAACCCGTCCGACCATCGTCACCGTCAAGTCCGGCTCACAGCAGACTGTCCTGGACCATTCGCCGGGACTGGACGGCCTGCGGCGGGACATGCCGCTCCAGCAGGCGCTCTCCCGCCACGGACAGGTGGCGGTCGTCCGCGCCGATATTTCCTCCTGCCAGGCCGTCTTCAACGGCCTCCTGGACAAGCTGGAAACCGTCAGCCCGGTCGTCGAGGGGCCGGAGCCGGGCCTCGCCTACGTCGGCCTGGACGGACTCCAGTACCTCTACCCGACCGACGACGCCCTGGTGAACGCCGTCCGCACCGTGCTGCCGTCCCACTTCGAGCCCCTCTTCGGCATCGCCGGGAACAAGTTCCTCGCTCGCCTGGCTGCCCACCGCTGCCCTCCCGGCGGGCGGCAGGTCCTCGCCGGCGACCCGGCAGCCTTCCTCAAAGACCTCCCCTGTGATGTCCTGCCCGTCTCGGCCCGGAGCCGGGAAAAGCTGCGGGAGTTCGGCCTGCGGACGCTGGGGCAGGTGGCGGCGCTGCCGCCCGGCCCAGTGCTCTCCCAGTTCGGGACGGAAGGCCGGCGGCTCTGGGAGCTCGCCCGCGGCATTGACGAGACGCCCCTCCACCCCCGCTGGCTGGAGGAGGTCATCGAGGAGACCACTACCCTCGCCTCCGTCACCGTCTCCCTGGAGGCCATCCTGGCGGCGGCGGACGCCCTGCTGGGCAAGGTCTTCAAGAAGCTCGCCCCCGCCGGGCTCGGCATCCGCAGCCTGATGCTGTGGACACGGAGCTGGAACGCCGAGATGTGGGAGCGCCCCATCCGGTTCAAGGAGCCGGTCATGGAGCTGAAAGCCGCCCTGCGGCGCGTCCGGCGGACGCTGGAGGACTACCCCCAGCCCGGCCCTACGGAACAGGTAGGCATCAAGATTGACCGTTTGGGCTATCCCGGCGGGCGACAGAACAGCCTGTTCCCGGACCTCCGGGCGAAGGACCACCTCGTCAGCGACATCAAGCAGCTGGAGCTGCGCCTGGGCACGCCGCAAATCTATACCCTCAAGGAGGTGGAGCCGTGGTCGAGAATACCGGAACGACGCTACGCACTGACACCTACCGGCCGGTAAACCTCCCGGAGCCGGTACGGGTCGAGGAAGACGTAACGGGCCTTCCCGTCGCGGTCAGGCTGCCGAAGCGGCAGAAGGTGGCGAGCGTCGAGGACCGCTGGCGCCTCGACGACGAGTGGTGGCGCCGCGAGCCGGTCTCCCGCCGCTACTACGCCGTCCGCCTCGCCTCCGGCCAGCAGTTAACAGTCTTCAAAGACCTGATAACCGGGGAATGGTATAAACAGGCTTACTAGGTAGAACCATGACCTACGCCGAACTCCATTGTCATAGCTACTACTCCTTCCACGACGGCGCCTCGTCGCTGGAGGAGATCATGGTGCGCGCCAGGGACCTGGGTTACACGGCCCTGGCCGTCACCGACCACGACAACCTCTGCGGCGCGATGGAGTTCGCGCAGCTGGCGAAGTCGCTCGGGCTGCACGGCATCATCGGCGCGGAGGTGACGCTCCAGGACGGCTACCACCTGACGCTGCTGGTGAAGGACCGGCAGGGCTACGGCAACCTCTGCCGCCTCATTACCGCCGCCCACGCCGCCGGGGAGCGCAACGAACCGGCGCTCGACCCTGCCCTCCTGGCGGAGCACGCGGCAGGGCTCATCGCTCTCTCCGGCTGCCCAAAGGGCGAGTTATCCCGGCTCGTCGGCATGTCCCGGTTCGATGAAGCAGAAAACCTCATCCGACGGTACCTGGACTGGTTCGGGCCGGAGAACTACTGCATCGAGCTCCAGCAGAACCTCGTCTACGGTGACACCGAGCGCAACCGCCGCCTCGCCAGGATAGCCCGGACCACCGGGGCGCGGCTCGTCGCTACCGGCAACGTCCACTACCACGAGCGGGACCGCCACCGCCTCCAGGACTGCCTCGTCGCCATCAAGCACTGTTCGAGCCTGGAAGAAAGCCACCGGGAGCGGCGCGCCAACTCGGAATACTATCTCCGCCCCGTGCCGGAGATGGAAGAGCTGTTCAAGGACTACCCCGGGGCCCTGGCAAGTACCGTGGAAATCGCCGGGCGCTGCACCTTCGACCTCACCACCGACCACGCCTACGTCTTCCCGGACTACCCGGTGCCGGACGGCTACACGCCGCAGACCTATCTGGAAACCCTCTGCTACGAGAGCGCCATCCGGCGTTACGGCTCCGTCACGGCGCCCGTCCGGCGGCGCCTGGAGGAGGAGTTTCGGCTCATCAAGAAGTTCAACCTGGCCGGCTTCCTGCTCATGTACCACGAGGTCATCAAGCTCGGCGGCGAGGTGATGGTGGAACAGGGTCTCAGTGACCCCTCCCTCGCCGTCGAGGAGAACCCGCCGGGGCGGGGCCGCGGCTCGTCGGTGGCGCTGCTGGTGGGCTACCTCATCGGCCTCTCCCACATCGACCCCCTCCAGTACAACCTCTCGCTGGAGCGGTTCCTGCCCGAGGACGGCATGAGCGGCCCGCCGGACATAGACCTCGATTTCCCCCGCAGCATCCGGGAGAAGCTCATCCTCCGCACCCACGAGAAGTGGGGCTGGGAGCGCGCCGTGCTGGTCGGCACCATCGCCACCTACCAGATAAAGGGAGCGGTACGGGACCTCGGCCAGGCGCTCGGCCTGCCGAAAGTGGAGATAGACCACCTCTCCCGGCAGGTGGACTGGGGCAGCGCCCGCAAGCTCCGAGAGAAGATGGAGCGGATGCCTCACTTCAAAGACAAGCTGGACACCCCCGTCTGGCGCAATTTGATAGACCTGGCGGCGGAGCTGGACGGCTTCCCCAAGTACCTGGGGCAGCACCCCGGCGGCATGGTCCTCTCCTCGGGCCCGCTGACGGAAATCGTCCCGGTGCAGCGGGGCGCCATCGAGGGCCGCTACGTCTGCCAGTGGGACAAGGACAGCGTTGACGACGCCGGCTTCGTCAAGATAGACTTCCTCTCCCTCGGGGCGCTCTCCCAGATGCAGGAGGCAGTGGAGCTTATCCGGGAGCGCACGGGGGAGCGTATTGACCTCTCCCGCATCAACTTCGAGGACGCCACGGTCTACGATAAGCTCTGCGCCGGTGATACCATCGGCATCTTCCAGGTGGAGTCCGCCGCCCAGATGCAGACGATAACCCGGCTGCGGCCCCGCAACCTGCTGGACATGGCCCACGAGGTGGCGGCGGTGCGGCCCGGCGTCGGCGTCAACAACGGCGTCTACGAGTACCTGTCCCGGCGGAACAGGTACAAGCCCGTCGTCTACGACCACCCTCTCGAAAAACGGGCGCTGGAGCGCACCCTCGGCATCATCCTCTTCCAGGACCAGGTCAACCAGCTCGCCATTGACGTGGCCGGCTTTTCCCCCAGCGAGGCCGACCGCCTGCGCCGCGCCTTCAGCCGGAAGCACAACACGGAGCTCCTCGAACAGTACCGCCGGAAGTTCATGGCCGGGGCAGCGGCCAAGGGCGTTGACGAGGCGGCGGCGGAGCGTATCTTTATCAAGTTCAACGGGCAGTACATGTTCCCGGAGTCCCACGCCTTTGCCTTCGGCATCACGGCCTACCAGTCGTCCTGGCTCAAGTACTACTACCCGCTGGAGTTTTTCGTGGCCATCTTCAACCAGCAGCCGATGGGTTTCTACAACCTGGAGACCCTGAAGGAAGACGCCCGGCGGCACGGAGTGCGGGTCCTCAACCCGGACATAAACCGGAGCCGTTCCAAGAGCGTCATCGAAGGCCAGGCCCTCCGGCTCGGCTTCCTCCACGTGGACAGCCTGGGGCAAGCCACCGCGGAGGCCATAGCAGCCGCTCAAAAGAAGGGACCGTTCACGAGCATCGGGGACTTCCTGGAGCGTACCGGCGTGCTGGAAGAGACGGCCCTCAAGCTGGCCGGGGCGGGGGCCTTCGACAGCCTGGAGCCGAACCGCCGCACGGTGAAGTGGGAGATAGGCCTGCGCTACCGCCCCGTCAACGTGCAGCTTCCCCTCCCCCTGCCGGTGAGGCAGGACCTCGTACCGCTGGAAGCCCCCAGCGTCTGGGAGCGCATGGAGGAAGAGTACGACGTCCTCGGCCTCTACCCGGAGGGACACGTCATGGCACAGTTGCGGCCGCGGTTCGGCAGCGGGTTCATCACCAGCCGGGACATCGCCGATCTCCGCGACGGCGCGATGGTGACGGCGGCGGGGATGGTCGTACGCCGGCAGCGGCCCCGCGGCAAGGTGGTCTTCATCACCCTGGAGGACGAGTTCGGGCACATCCCCTGCACGGTCTTCGGCAAGACGTACACGGAGCACGAGTACACCTTCCTCTCACCATTCCTGGTGGTAAAGGGGAGGCTCACCCGCAAGGAAGGCACCTGCAACGTGATCGTCCGGCAGGTGGCGTCCTTCCGGGCGCTGGGGAAGGGGCTGCCGTCCAGGGACTTCCAGTAATGGAATGTCAGACCCTCTCCTGCGTTTCGACATCAACTGCTGGCAGGCTGCCAATCATACAATCGGTCCCCGGACTGGGTCTGGGGACCCGGGACTTTCCCTCTGGAGGCGGGGGGAGGGTCGGCCTCCGTCAAACCTACTGGATATAACAATGGTTCTGCTCAGAAAGGCGGCCCACATGAATTCAGAGGGCCCTTCCGTAGAGACCGTTCTGCTCCGGGTTTATTCTGCGCCTGCCGGGTTCGACGAGTTCTCGGCGATGAGCAACGACGTGACGACGTAGATGACCGCCAGGCAGCCGGCAATGATGCCCGTCCAGCGAATCAGCCGGGCCTTCAATAAACGATGCAGGGACAACCGGATACCTTCTTTCACGCGCGGCCGGAATACACCGGGCGTGGCTTCTGCGGTGTCCGCCGTTTCCGAGCCATGAGTCCCTGTATGATGCCACGCTTCCGCGGGCGGTCCGAAATATATTTCTGATTAACCGTTGCAATCTGAATTTATGTGGTATAATAGAGGTAAGTTCAAGTTTAGGTTATAAGAAGCTTCTCAGAAGCTGTCCAAACAGATTCATCTTTTGCATCGGATGACCCGAACTCCAACTAATACCAGAGAGAGGAGGGCATCCGATGAATTTTGAGGACAAGTCCATCCAGTGCGCCGATTGCGGTGTCACGTTCACGTTTAGCGCCGCGGACCAGGAATTCTACCAGTCCAAGGGCTATACCAACGACCCGAAACGCTGCCCGGAATGTCGCCAGTCGCGTAAAACCGACCGGGACGGCGGCAGCCGTTACGGCACCCCGCGACAGATGTTCACCACCACGTGTTCCGAGTGCGGCCAGAGTACGCAGGTACCGTTCGAGCCCCGCGGCGATCGGCCCGTCTATTGCGGCGATTGCTTCAGGAAAGTCAGACCGAGCCGGTAACGGACCGACGGCCTGCGACGTTCCCCGGGGAAGACCGAGGCTCCGCCCGTCTCCGGACGAATATCGGCGCCACGAACTTCCAGGGACCCTGTCCCTCCCGGAAACCCGGGCCAAACCAAAAAACTATCGAGTGTCACCCCGGGACCGGTCAAACGGCCCGGAGGTGACGCCGACACCATCCCCCGTTACATTCGAAGGGCCACGGCCCCTGCCATGAAGGAGTTACATGAAGATATTCGTTGGCAATCTTGCCTGGGAAACCACCGAGGAAGAACTCACCGAGGCTTTCAAAGTCCACGGAGAAGTGGCTTCCGTTACCATCCCCAATGACCGCGCCACTGGCCGGCCGCGGGGCTTCGCGTTCGTGGAAATGGAAAAGAAGTCAGAGGCCATCTCGGCCATCGCCGCGCTCAACGGCACATCCCTCCGGGACCGTACCCTCGTCGTAAACGAGTCCCGGCCTCGCCAGGACGGCGGCGGCGGTTCTTACCACCGTTCCGGCAACCGCAGCGGCCAGGGCTTCGGCGGTCGGGGAAACCGGCCCGGCGGCATGTCCCGCCGCTACTAGCCGCGGCCACCCCGTCCCGGGGAACATGCCGGTAAGATTGAAGGTGCCTGAGACCCCCGCCAGTCCCCGGACGGGGCCGGGCAACGAGCATTGATGAACAAACGGCAGCTACCACCACTGCGCCTGGGAGACATAGAGGCGCGCGTTCCCATCGTCCAGGGCGGCATGGGCGTCGGCATCTCGCTCTCCCGCCTGGCTTCGGCCGTCGCGAACGAGGGCGGCATTGGTGTCATTTCCGCCACCGGCATCGGCATGCTGGAACCTGATTTCAACGTCGCCAGCAAAGCGGCCAACGAGCGCGCCCTGCGGCGCGAGATCCGGACCGCCCGCGCCAATTCCGCCGGCATTATCGGCGTCAACATCCTCGTCGCCCTGACGGACTATCTGGACCTCTTTGAGACCGCCGTCGACGAGGGAGTGGACCTCCTCTTCCTGGGGGCAGGCCTTCCCCTTCAGGTCCCGGCCTCCGTGGCGAGCGGCGGATTAAAAAATCTGCGGACGAAAATAGTACCCATCGTCTCATCCGCCCGGGCGGCCCGGCTGGTGTTCCAGAGCTGGGCGAGGCGCTACGACCATATCCCGGACGGCGTCGTCGTCGAAGGACCGCTGGCCGGCGGGCACCTGGGTTTCAGCCGGGAACAGATCGAGGACCCGGCCCACGCCCTAGAAAACCTGGTCCCGGACGTCATCGCCGCCCTCCGTCCTTTCGAAGAGCGCTACCAGCGGGCCATCCCGGTCATCGCGGCCGGGGGCGTGTACAACGGCGCGGATATTTACCGCTTACTCCAACTGGGGGCCGACGGCGTTCAGATGGCGACCCGGTTCGTCGCCACCGACGAATGCGACGCTTCCGAGGACTTCAAGCAGTCCTACCTGGACTGCAAGGCGGAGGACCTGATCATCATCGACAGCCCGGTCGGCCTGCCCGGTCGGGCCATCAGGAACGGGTTCCTGGACCAGACGGCCGCCGGCGTCAGGAAACCCGCCAAATGCGGCTGGAAGTGCCTGAAAACGTGTGATTATGAGACGGCCCCGTACTGCATCTGCACCGCCCTCACCAACGCCAAAAGGGGCAACTTCCGCAGCGGCTTCGCCTTCGCCGGGGCGAACGCCTTCCGGCTGCGGGCGATCACCACGGTCAAAGAGCTTATCGGGTCGCTGATGAAGGAATACGCCGTGGCCGCCGAAGAGGCGAAACGCCTGGTTGACGGAGCGCGTCCGGCCCTTTCAGGCTACGCAGGCCGCCCGTAGGGGGTGACCCGGAGGTGCCATGAATATCTACATCGGCAATCTTTCGCTCGAGACGACCGAGACAGAGCTACGCCGCATGTTTCAGAAATACGGCACGGTGGTCTCGGTGACCATCCTGAACGACGCCTACATCGGCAGCGGACAGCCGCGCGGCTACGGCTTCGTGGATATGGAGTCGAAATCCGATGGCGCATCGGCCGTGAAAGGCCTTCAGGGCACGAGTTTGAATGACCACGTGGTCAACATCGTGGAAGCCTTGCCGCTGACCCGCAGAAACAGCCTATCACCATCTCCCGGTACGTCCCAGGCCGGCCGCTGCAAGTCAAGAAGCCATCGCTATTTCTAAGCGGACCGGTCCGCGCGGCTGGTCATGAATAATCCAGGAGCTACATGAATTTCGAATCATTCCATCTTCACCCCACCGTCATGGCCGGCCTCCGCGCCATGAGGTATACCTCTCCCACGCCCATCCAGGCGCGGGCCATTCCGCTGGTCCTGAAGGGCCGTGACATCATCGGGCTGGCGCAGACCGGCACCGGGAAGACGGCCGCGTTCGCGTTGCCCGTCCTGCAACGGCTGCGGACCGGTCCGCGCGGCAACGTGCGGGCGCTGGTCGTTTCTCCCACCCGCGAGCTGGCCGAACAAACGGCCGAGGTCTTCAACAAACTGGGAGAGAACATCGGGCTGGGCGTTCTCACCGTTTATGGCGGCGTTAATCTGCAGAAACAGACCCGCGGGTTCCGCCGCGGCACCGATATCATCGTCGCCTGCCCGGGCCGCCTCCTCGACCACCTCTGGAAAGGCACCATTACGCTGACGGAACTCGAGGTGCTCGTTATCGACGAGGCAGACCGGATGTTCGACATGGGGTTCCTCCCGGATATACGGAACATCCTGGAGTGCATCAATCACAAGCACCAGACGCTGCTGTTTTCCGCCACCATGCCGGACGGCATCCGGCGCCTCGTCCGGGATTTTCTCCATGATCCGGTAACCGTCCAGGCGGACCCCGCCCTCCCGGCCAGGAGCGTCTCCCATGCCCTGTATCCCGTCCACCAGCACCTCAAGACGGAGCTGTTGAAGGATTTCCTCAGCAAGACGACGACGAAATCGGTCCTCGTCTTCACACGCACCAAGCGGCGGGCGGAGAAGGTTGCCCGGCACCTGGTCAACGCCGGCTACCGGGTGTCATCGCTCCAGGGAAACCTTTCGCAAAACCGACGGCAGGCGGCGCTCTCCGGGTTCCGGGACGGCTCCATCCAGATCCTCGTCGCCACGGATATCGCCTCCCGCGGCATTGACGTCCTCAGTATCTCCCACGTGATCAACTACGACATGCCGGAAACCACCGAGGACTACATTCACCGCATCGGGCGTACCGGCCGTGTCGATAACTCCGGGGACGCGATGACGTTCGTGACCCCGGCCGACGAGGACCGGGTGCAGGAGCTGGAGAAACTGTTGGAGAGCCCGCTCGAACGTTTGATACTGCCCGGGTTCGACTATGGCCGGCCGGCGCCGAAGACGTAGCCAGCCGCTGGCGGGGCCTCTTTACCGACCGGCGTCTCAGGCAGACCCGCCGCTATTTCACAGGAACAGCCCCCGGCTTACCACCGGGGACCGACAGTAGGTCTGGTAGAAATGGGGGAGAGTCGGCCTCTCCCTGAAACAACGCTTTGTCCCGTTTAACCTGGCGTGGGTGGGTGAGCGCTCTCAGCCCTGGCCACTAGCCTCCGCGCAGGTTCTTTTTCCGGGCTTCCCGCTCCCGGTCTTCCCGGTTTTCGATTCGTTCTTCCTCCGTTTCGGCTTCGCGGAGTTCTGTTTCTCTGGCTTCCCGTCTTGCTTCTGCCGCCTGTTCTTCCAGCTTGTCCTGTCGTTCGACGTCCTTCCGCTCGGCCCTCCCCATCCCCTTCATTTCTCTTTTCCTCGCCTCGCGTTGCGCCTGTTCTTGCTGCTCCGCCCGCAATTCGTCCCCTTCCGCTTCCTTCCGCTCGGCGATTCGCTCGGCTCTTTTCGCGTCTTCTCCCAGCTCCAACAATCTCTCCTGGTAGTACCTGGTAGCTATTTTCAGGATATCCGCGGCCCGGTTTTGTATCAGCTTCTGGGCTTCGATCCTTTTTTGCAGAAATGCCGCCCGGGCCGCGAGCCCCTGTTTCTCGACCTCCGCCTTTTCTTTTTCCGTCGCCGCTATGGTCTTCGTCGCGATATCCTGGATGACCGTCATGTAGCTGCCCGTTTGCTCCGGGTGCTGCGCGGCTTCGAAGATGGCTTTGTCCAGGGCCGGCCGGTAGTCGCCGTTTTTTGCCGCTTCTTCCATGAGCGCTTCGAGGGATTTGGCGGATATCGCCGTCATGGGGTTTACGCACAGGTAGCCGCTGGCGAAGTTAAAGAGTTCCGGCTCGTCGCCGCACAGCGTCTGCAACAAGGTCGGTTCCTTCACCTCCTCCGTCGCCACTTCCTGCTTGGCCTTTTTCTTTTTCCACTTCCACATGTTTCTGTTTCCCTCCTTGGTTGCCGTTTCCTGTTTCCGTTCCTTCGGGATACCCCAGCATGTCAAGAGAGACGGTACCGCGGCATCTCACTTCATCATGCTCCCTGCAGCGGGGGAAAGCAAGGATGCTTGGGACAAATTCTTTCATTCCCGAACGAATTGACGATTTCTTTTGCTATCACAGCTGGTTAAGGGTATACTCAAAAGGTAGTTCCAGTTTAGGTTACCACCGGTTTCGCGTTGTCCCCAGAGATACCATCAAGGATTGGATGACCCAAGCTCTAACTAACTGATTAAAGAGAGGAGGGCATCCAATGAGTTTCCAGGATAAAACTGTCGTCTGTTTTGATTGCAGCCAGCCCTTCACCTTCAGCGTTGCGGAGCAGGAGCAGTCCCGCGCCAGAGGCCATGCCACCGCCCCAAAACGCTGCCCGAAATGCCGCCAGGCATGGAAAGAGCAGCGGACCGATAACCGCAGTGATAACTTCGGGAACAGCCTTCTCGGCAGCCTCAGTGTCCGCTCCGGCGGCTACGGTGCCGGTTCTCCCCGACAGATGTTCCCGGCCGTTTGCTCGGATTGCGGCAAACCCACCAAGGTACCGTTCGAACCCCGTCGAGGCAAACCGGTCCGCTGCAACGACTGCTACCGCAAGGTACAGGCTCGCAGATAGCTACGGTCCCGCCAAGTAACGAGCGCGGATCAAAACTCGCCGGTCCGCGCCGACCTCTTTTCTCGTTCCAGTGGAAAGGAATCATTATGATTACCAAACAGCCGACACGGACCCTCGCGTTCGAAGAAAAGGACGAGGAATTGGTGAGTAAGCTCGCCGCAGACATCGGGTGCTACTATTCCAAGGCAAACGACCGGACGTACAATTTGAACCAGTTCGACGCCGCCGGTCAAAGAGAAAGGGGCGTTTTCGCCTGGGTCCATAAGAAAGAGAAAAACTGTCTGTGGGTATCGACCAGGATCGCCTGGGTCGAGCAGGCCCGGACCATGGTGATGGTCGGTCGCAATAAATCAGGGCTCAACTGTTTCCCGAAACAGGATCGGCACGCCGAAGACAGCCTGAGTCTTGATATACGGGAAGACTATGACAAGTCTGTCAGATTGTTAACCTTAATCAATAAGGCCGTGAACGGTTGACCTTTCCCCGTTTGTCCCGCGGACGGCGGCAACGAAAACCGCCGGCATCGTTCACCCGAAGGACGGACCTGATATCCGCGGTGACGATGGGCCTCTCAGGGACTCAGCGTTGTTTCCGGTGGAGACGGGGGAGAGTGGCTCCACGTTTCACCCGGCAATCGGTGGACTTCTGAAAGCACGAGCGGCGTCGGGGATTTTTCTCATCAAGTAGGGATCCAGGTATACGAGCCGCACTTTTACAGATAAGTTCCGGGTAGCGCTTGTATCGTCAGTAACCAGGCAGGATAGATTAAGTACGGGTGCTGCCTGGACCTATTTCAGACCCTTGTTGAACCGGTCACGCGTCTTGTGCATCCAGTCAGGCATTCGTAATTCCTTCGGGTCGATCTGCTCCGGCAGATAAGGTTTGATGTCAAGTATCGGGCTGCCGTCCAGGGCGTCCAGACCGGTCACCGTGAAGATAGTGCCCTTCCGCCCCAGCAGGCGCACGACGGTAACCAGGATGCTGTTCGGGCGTGCCGGGCTGTGGGTCGCCAACGTTCCGACGAGGGGAAAGTCTTCGCTCCCCAACGGGTGGACTTTTGGGGTCATGCGCCGCTCGTCCGGTATCAGGTGGGACCAATAGAGCACCATCAAGTGAGAGAACTCGTCGATGCCGTCCAGCAGGTTCTCCAGCTCGGGGTTGATGATGAGCTCGGACACGGCCCGGCCCTGCTCCTGCATCGCGGCCACCCTATCCTGCCAGTCCATCGACAAGGTCGCCGTGCCCCAGGGCACCTCCCGGGACTGGTTACGGACCACGCCGATCGGCGTGAATTCTATGGACTTGAGGCTCTCGCTGCCTTCGTTTCGTTCAATGTTTTCCATGGACAGGCCCCCACTTTGTGACGTTATTTGAGACGATGAAAGGGAGGCGGAGAGATTACGATGCCCTCTCCGCCCACGCAGCCGTCATGGGGCGGCTCCCTCTTGTCCAAAGCTCAGCTTTTGGAAGCCGCCATAGTATTCGTCGGCGACTTCAGAGTAAAGCTCTTTACCGAGAAGCTCCTTGAATATCTGGTTGGATTTCGTCACGATGTCCATATCGGAAAACCGGTCCGGATAGACGATCTTCCCGATGTAGTAGGCGTCACAGAGGGCGATATCGATATTGGTGTAGTAGTAGTTGTACGGAAGCTGCAGATAGACGTTCCCGTTCTTGAAGGCCGAGAGCGCCTGGTAAAACTGCGGCGTCGCGGCATAGTCCTCCTGCACGTTGGCCAGGCCGCCTCCGTCAAGGAAGATGATGTCCGGGTCCATATCCAGCAGCTTCTCCTTGTCCAGCATGACATACTGACCGATGCCGGCCTCGGCCACCACGTTCCGGACGTTGTTCGCAGTGAACAGCGAATAGCTCCCGCTGGTGCTCTCGATGCCGTGAGTCCCTCTCATCGACTCCGCCCCGAGATAGACGGTCGGTTTATCCGCGAGCGGAATGTCACCGGTCCGGGCTGCCAGGTCCGCCTGGCACGCGGCGAAAAACTGCACGACGTCTGCCGCCCGTTGTTCGTTGCCCGTTATCTTGCCGATCAGCTCCAGGGACTGGTCCACGGCCGGGTCGAACACCTCGGTGTTGCCGTAGGAAAGCACCACGACCGGGATGTGCGTCTTGTTCTCAAGCTCATCGACGGCGGAGATATCCGAGTTGTAGAGGGAAAAGATCACGTCCGGGCCGACTTCCAGTATTTTTTCCGCGTCCGGCGTCGCGCCGGGCCCGCCCGGCCCGATGATCGGCAGCTCGAGCAGTTCCGGGTTCGCCATGGCGTACGGCCGCCCGGTAACGCCATCGGTAACCTCGGTCTGCTCGACGCCCACGATCTTCCCCACGTCGCCGACGTAGCAGTAAAGCCGCAAGGCTCCCGGCCCGATGGCGATGAACTTCTGTGCGTCCGCCGGTAGGGTCACCGTCCGGCCCAGGGTATCGGTTACCGTCATTTGTGTGGCGGTAGCGCTTGGTGTGCTGCTCGCTTGACCGCACGCCGCCAGCAAGAGCATGACCGCCATCATCAGGGAGATGATTAGTAAGGGAGATTTCTTCATGGGTA
>DAOUEG010000096.1:0-8321 GCA_034430495.1 Dehalococcoidales bacterium | reverse complement strand
GGGGCGGCCCCCCGCCCCCAGGCCCACCCTGGTTTCACCGTCATTCCGAGAGACCGCCGCGACCGTTGCAATCTCAACCTCCGGACTCCCTGCGCGGATGACTGCCATCAGCCCCGGTCTGTTGCCTCCCTTTGCACAGGGAGGTCAGGAGGGATTTTCCCCTTCCTCCTTCACTCGGTCCTCCTCCTCATGGGAGGGGGAAGCGCATCGCCCTCTCTCTTGACGGGAGAGGGCCGGGGTGAGGGCGAAAGAACCCACCGGCGGCGGCCCGCGGCCGCCGCCTCCCTGTCATTCCGGGCTTGACCCGGAATCCACGAACGGCGTAGATGGTTTCCCGCTCCCGTATCGAGTACGGGACAAGCTCCCCGGGAATGACACCCAAGCAGCTACATCATGCAACCCTGTTCCGGGCCGCCAGTCTTACGGGTGCAGCGGGCGCGGCTGAAGGTGGCGGCGGGAGCAACCGTCAGGGGCACAAAGTACTATGGACATCCAACGACCGGCCAGGTAGTATCAGCGGGGTACGATCTCCAAGGCGGTGCCACGATGAGCCTGCAATCACGTATCAAAGGTTACACCGGCGAAGTCAAAACGAGGCTCGCACAAACTTTCTTCCTCGATATCGGCGTCTACCACGCTTTCTACAACATCATCATCCCGGGAGCGGTAGGAACCACCCAGATAGACCACATTATCGTTTCGAAATACGGGATATTCGTCATCGAGACCAAGAACCACACCGGCTGGATTTACGGGGACGAAAAACAGAAGCAATGGACCAAGGTGTACCCGAACAAGACGAAATTCCGCTTCCCGAACCCACTGCACCAAAACTACGGTCACGTGCGAAACCTGGCAACCGCTCTGGGTGTGCCGCCTGAAAAGATTTTTTCCGTGGTCTGCTTCTGGGGTGACTGTAAGCTTAAAACCGACCTCCCCGACAACGTCGTCAAAGGTAATCCGTCAGGCTACATCAAAAGTAAAAAGCAGGTTATCTTCACAGACGAAGCAGTCGCCGAGCTCAAGGCGAAAATTAAAGAGATCGAGAAGAACACCCCCCTGTTCGCCGGATTACGACACACGCGGGAACTTAAGGAACGTCTGGCCAGCACAACCAAATGTCCGAAGTGCGGTGGGAATCTCATCGAACGAACGGCCAGGACAGGAGCGAACGCCGGTAGCACCTTCCTCGGTTGCGAGCGGTACCCGACCTGCCGGTATACGAAACAGATTACCTGACCGCGAGGTGCGGCCCTACCACTCCCGCCGCCTCTGCCGGCTGCGGTTGCCCCCGCTCAGGGACCCCAGGTCGAAGATGATGCCGAGGGCCAGCAGCAGCCACTCTATCCCGTGCACGCCTCCCGTGTAGACGACCACCCAGGCGAGCGTCGTCCACGGCGCGAAGACGACCCCCAGTACCGGCCAGGCGACGGAATTGAAAGCCCGCGCCCAGCGGTCCATGTCGAGCAGCCACCACACCAGCATCCCCAGCCTCGGCCCTATCAGGCTTGCCAGCGCCACCAGACAGCACATGGTTCCCCCCTACCCCTTCAGCAGCTCCTTCAAAATTATCACCGCCGCGGCCTTGTCCAGCGGCTTGTTGTTGTTGCCGCACTTCGGGCTCTGGATGCAGCTTGGGCAGCCGTCCTCGCACGGACACTCCGTGATCACGTTGAGCGTCGCCTCCCACAGGTCGCCTATCATCTCGTAGCCCTTCTCGGCGATGCCGATGCCGCCCGGGTACGCGTCGTAGATGAAGATGCCGGCCCGGCCCGTGTCCGGGTGGAGCGGCGTGGAAACCCCGCCGATGTCGTTGCGGTCGCACAGCGCGAAGAGCGGCAGGATGCCGATGGCGGCGTGCTCGACGGCGTGGATGCCCCCGGCGAAATCCAGCCCCTTGTCCGCGATTCGGGCCAGCGCCGCCGGCGGGACGTCGAACCAGAGGGCCACGGTCGAGAACTCGATGCGCGGCAGGTCGAGCGGCTCCTCCCCGATCACCTCCTCCGAGAACTGCCGGTACTTCTTGAACCCCACCACGTCAATGGTAACGTGGACCTCGCCCACGCTCACCTCGGCCGGCCCTGCCTGCTTCGAGTCACGCTCGTTCAGGATGCGCAGGTCGTGGATCTCCTTCGTCTCGGTGTAGTACTGCCCGCCGGAGGGCTCCGCGTAGGCCAGCTTGTTGGCCAGGTCGAGCCGCCCGATGAGGTAGGCGTCCCCCTGGTGGAGGTAGATGGCCCCGGGGTGGATGAGGAAGAAGGCCACCGAGGCCTCGACGGTCTCCATCACCTGCCCGGTCGAGACGTCCACCACGGTGTAGTCCTCCCCGGACGACGAGCGGATGTTGATCTTCTGGGCGGGGTAGGAGATGGACGGGGCCAGGTACCAGCGGCCGCGCCGCTCGCGCAGGCTCCCCTCCTTCACCAGGTTGCCCCGCTCCGCCTCGTAGTTCTCCCCGAAGAAGTCTTGGTCGGACCCGTCGAGCGGCTTCTCCCAGGCGGCGCAGAGCAGGTGCTCCCGCAGGATGTAGGGGTTGCCCGGGTTGACGAGCACGTACTCGAAGCCCTTCTGGAAGAAGTCCGAGGGGTGCCGCATGAAGTACTGGTCGAGCGGGTTGTCCCAGGCGACGAGGAAGGAGAGCGATTCGCCCCGGGAGCGGCCGGACCGGCCCGCCTGCTGCCAGGTGGAGGAGATGGAGCCGGGGTAGCCGTCCAGCACCGTCGCCTCCAGGCCGCCGGAATCGATGCCGAGCTCCAGCGCGTTGGTCGCCACCACGCCGAGCAGCTCCCCGCCGAACAGCTCGCGCTCTATCTTCCGCCGGTCTTCCGGCAGGTAGCCGCCCCGGTACGGCATGACGAGCTTCGAAATATCGTAGCTGTACTCCTCCTTGAGACGGTCCCGCGTGTAGATGTAGATGAGCTCGGTCAGGCGGCGGGTCCGGGTGAAGGTCAGCGTCCGCGTCCCCTGCCCCACCAGCGCCGTGAAGAGATTGGTGGACTCCCAGTGGGGGCTGCGGCGGGCGGTCTTCTTCTCGTCCATGAGGGGCGGGTTCCAGAAGACGAAGTCCTTCCAGCCCCGCGGCGAGGTGTCCCGGTCCACCACCTCGCAGGGGAGGCCGGTCAGGCCGAGGGCGTGCTCGCCGGGGTTGGCGACCGTGGCCGAGCAGAGCACGAACTGCGGCTCCGACCCGTAGAGCTTGCAGAGGCGGCGCAGCCGCCGGATGACGGAGCCGACGTGGGAGCCGAAGACGCCGCGGTAAAAGTGGGCCTCGTCCACGACGACGTACTTCAGGTGCCGGAACAGCCCCGCCCACGACTGGTGGTTCGGCATGATGCCGACGCGCAGCATGTCCGGGTTCGTCAAGATGATACGGCCGTACTTGCGGACGTCGCCCCGCTCCGCCCTCGGGGTGTCGCCGTCGAAGGTGGCCATGGTCGCCGGGGGCAGCAGGCCCGGAGCGAAGAGCTCGTGGAGCTTCCGGAGCTGGTCCTGGGCGAGCGCCTTGGTGGGAAAGAGGTAGAGGGCGCGGGTGGCCGGGTCGTCAATGATCTCCTGCATGACGGCGATGTTGTAGCAGAGGGTCTTGCCGGACGCGGACGAGGTGGCGATGATGACGTTGCGGCCGGCGCGGGCGTGGTCCACGGCCTCCACCTGGTGGGCGTAGAGGGGCCAGAGACCGTTGTCCCGCAGGGCCCCTTCCAGGCGGGGGTCGAGGGGCGTTTCCAGGTCGGCGTACTCCGCCGTGCGGGGGTTGATATGCTCGATGTGCTCTATCTGGTGCTGGTAGCCGGGCTGGGAGCGGAGGTAGTTGAGAAAGGCCTGGATCTCCATGCCGGCTCCTTACACGTCAATGATTTCGATTTCGTAATCGAGCATCTCGGCCTCGAAGCGCGCCTTTTCGATGAACTCCACCACGTTGGAGAGGACCGAGTTGGTGAAGCGGCGGTCGTTGCTGACGGCGCTGATGCCGATGGTCATGAGCTGCCAGTCGTCGTTATCGTCCACCTCGGCGATGGCGACGTCGAATTTATTGCGCACGCGGGAGATGATGGACTTGAGCACCTGCCGCTTTCCCTTGAGGGAGAGATTCTCCGGGAGGCGGAGGCTGACCTGGGCGACACCGACGTTCATAGGCTGCTATCCGGTGGCGGCGACCGGTGCGCCGCGGGGGCTGATTTTCACTTAATGTACCATCCGCCCGGAGGGGTGTCAAACAGCGCGCGGCGGGTTTATCCGGCGAGGGTCGGGACGACGGCGTTCGGCTTTTCGTTGCGGACGGCCCACATGAAGTAGAGCACCCCGGCGGCGATGAAGGCCCCGCCGATGTAGAAGGCGAAGTTCAGCCCGAGGTGGTCGGCGATGCCGCCGAGGATGACCGGCCCGATGCCGTTACCGGTCTGCATGGCCAGCATGAACATCGTCATGCAGGCCCCCATGCCGTAGGTGCGGCCCTCCTGGACCACGTAGACGTTGAGGGCCGGCATGGTGAAGGACTGGGCGATGGTCAGGCCCAGATAGGCGATGAGCAGCCAGAGGAAGTTGCCGGTCAGCGGGATGAGCGCCACGGACACCACCGAGATGGCGCTGCTCCAGATGATCATGGCGCGCTTGTCCCAGCGGTCGGCGAGGCGGCCGGTATAGGACTGGATGATGGAAGCCGGCGTCCGGGCGGCGAGCAGAATGCCGATGAGGCTGGCGCTGAGCCCCAGCCGCAGGTCCGCGAAGAGGGGCATGAAGGCCATCATGGTGGAGGTGCCGACGCCGGTGGTGGCCCGCTGTATCATGACGCCGCGCATGGCGCGGCTCTTGATGGGCGCGATGAGCGAGGCGTGCTCGCGGCTGGTGGCGACCTTGCGGGGCATCTCCCGGAGCCAGATGACGACGGCCACCGCCGCCACGAAGTTGAGCACGGCCATGATCATGAAGGTGGTGGCGATGCCGAAGGCGTCCGAGATGACGCCGCCGAGGAGCGGGCCGGTGCCCATGCCGGCGAAGAGGACGGCGTTGAAGTAGCCCATCCACCTGCCCTCGACGCCCTCCGGGGTGATGTCCCCGAGGTAGGCCTGGGCGATGGGCAGGTGGGCCGAAGCCCCGAGCCCGGCGACGAACCGCCAGAGGATAAGCTGGTTGGGGTCGTTGGCGTACATCAGGCCGAGCGAGGAAATGCCGAGGATAATCAGCCCGACGATCAGGAAAGGTTTCCGCCCGAGACGGTCCGACCAGCGGCCTACGAAGAGCAGCGTACCCAGCCCGGCGAGGCTGAAGGCGGACTGGACGAGACCCACCTGCATGGAGTTGGCGCCGAGCTGGTCCGCGTAGATTGGCAGGAAGGGCGTGACGATGCCCATGCCGAGCATGGAAACGAACATGCTCCCGACAAGGACAACAAAGGCTTTTTTATTCATACGGGGTAACCGGGCCCTCCAAGGCATACAGTACCCCCCGGGCGGAACGGAAAATCGGGCCTGAGGGAAATCGGCGGGGCGAACCGTATGCTCTCTCCATTATACATGGTTCTCCGGGGGCACGCTACCGATGGCAGCGGTCGCCTCGATTGCCTGCCCCGCCCGCCTGTGCTACTATTTAGTCAGGGACGCCCGGCAACGGGGAGGCCGTGTTCTTCACGCGGCAGGAGGTTCCGATGCCCAAGATTTATTTGATGGATGTAACCAATCGTGACGGGGTACAGACCGCCCGGCTCGGTCTTTCCAAGCTGGAAAAGACCATGCTGAACCTCTATCTCAACGACATGGGGGTCTTCCAGTCCGAGTTCGGATTTCCGACCACGAAGCACGAAATCAACTACCTGAAAGCCAACCTGGAGCTGGCGGAAATCGGCGTCATCAAGCCGCTCCGCCTGGGAGGCTGGATACGGGCCATCCCCGCGGACGTGGAGCTCGCCTTCAAGAACGTGCCGACCATCAACCACCTGGCGCTTTCCATCTCCACGTCGGACCAGATGATAGAGGGGAAGTTCCAGGGCCGGAAGGACCGCGCCGCCGTCGTCAAGGACATGACGAGCGCGGTGGACGCGGCGCTGGCGCACGGGGCGGAATCCATCGGCGTGAACGCCGAGGACGCCTCGCGGACGGACCTCAACTACCTCATCGAGTTCGGGCTGGCGGCCAAGGAGCACGGGGCGGACCGGCTGCGCTACTGCGACACGCTGGGGTACGACAACCCCTTCACCATCTATGACAACGGCCGGACGCTGGCGGAGAAGGTGGGGCTGCCCATCGAGCTGCACTGCCACAACGACCTCGGCATGGCGGTGGCCAACTCCATCGCCGGGGCCATCGGCGTCATTGACGGCGGGCAGGACGCCTACATCAACACCACGGTCAACGGCATCGGCGAGCGGTCCGGCAACGCGGACCTCATCGCCGTCATCCTGGCGGTGGTGAAGAGCAAGGACGTGGCGCAGCGCTACGAGTTCGGCATGCCGGTGAAGCTCAACATGGCCTGGAAAATCGCCAAGTTCGCCAGCTACGCCTTCGGCGTGCCGATACCCATCAACCAGCCGGGGGTCGGGGCCAACGCCTTCGCCCACGAGTCCGGCATCCACGCCGACGGCGTGCTCAAGGACCCGGAGAACTACGAGCTTTACGACTACTACGAGCTCGGCCGGGGCGAAACCGAGATGGTGGAGACGGGCCGGGAAATCAGCACCGGCGAGTACGGCGGCATCTCCGGCTTCAGCCACGTGATGAGCCAGCTGCCGGTGCCGGTGAAGTTCCCGGACCAGGAGAAGGCGAACGAGATCCTCGAGCTGGTCCGGTACGCCAACGTGGCCTCGCAGAAGCCGCTCGTCGAGGACCAGCTGCTGTTCATCGCCAAGTACCCGGGGATAGCCAAGAAGCTGCTGACGCTGACACCGCTGGCGTAGGGAAACCCGAAGGGGGTACAATCACGGGGAGGTGCCGAACGCCTCCCCGTTTTCTATGGCAGGACCGATGATAGATACCCTCATGAGCGTGTACCGGAGGCTGCTGGCGGCCTGCGGTCCGCAGCACTGGTGGCCGGGCGAGACGCCCTTCGAGGTCATGATCGGCGCCGTCCTGACGCAGAATACCGCCTGGACCAACGTGGACCGGGCCATCCGCAACCTGAAGGAGGCCGGCGTGCTGAGCGCCCCCGCCCTGAGGGCGCTGCCGCAGGACGAGCTGGCAGCCCTCATCAGGCCGTCCGGGTACTTCAACGCCAAGGCGCGGAAGGTCAAGGAGCTCGTGACGTGGCTGGGCGACCGCTGCGGGGACGACCTCGACGCGCTGTTCGCGGCGGACACGGCCGCCCTGCGGGATGAGCTGCTGGCGGTGCACGGCATCGGGGAGGAGACAGCGGACTCCATGCTGCTCTACGCCGGGGGGAAGCCGGTCTTCGTCGTAGACGCCTACACGCGGCGCATCTTCACGCGGCTCGGGCTGCACCCCTCGCAGGGTGACCGCTACGCGGACTTTCAGCGCCTGTTCATGGAGAACCTGCCGCCGGACGCGGCGCTCTACAACGAGTACCACGCCCTCATCGTGAACCTCGGCAAGGAGACCTGCCGTCCCGCGCCCCGCTGCGGGGACTGCCCGCTCAACGCGGGACGGCCGGGCCCGGGCTACCCCTGCCGCCGCATCTCGTAGCAGCGGCGTTCGCTCAGCGGCGAAACTGTAACTATTTATTTACGCGCGGCCATCCCTTTTTTACGGAATCGTTACGCGGGCAGGACTATGCTGGACGTATTGACACGAGGACGTCGTGGCCGGGAGCACCGCCCGCGTCCGCACAGGAGGTCCTGCCATGAAGAAGTGGCTCCGCAAGCTGCGCGAGCGGCAGGAAGGCATCACCGGGCTGGAAACGGCCATTATCCTGATTGCTTTCGTCATCGTCGCGTCCGTCTTCGCCTACGTGGTCCTGTCCGCCGGGCTTTTCTCCTCGCAGAAAGCCAAGGAAGCGGTCAACGCCGGGATACAGTCCACCATGTCCACCGTGGAGATACGCGGCAACATCGTCGCCAAGATGGTAGGCGGCGTGGCGACGGAGATATCGTTCCCCGTCGGCATTCCGGCGGCGGGCAGCGCGGTTGATTTCAGCCCGTCCTCGGCCAACATCACGCCGGTGGTCATCAGCTACATGGACTCGGATAACTTCATCCCGACCTGCAACTGGACGCTGACGAAGCTGGCCACCATCAACAGCGATAACCTGCTCGACCACAACGAGCTCTTCCTGATAACGGTGCAGATGCCGGGGGCGCCGGTAAGCATCGGCCCGTACGACTCGTTCGCGATGGAGGTCAAGCCGCCGGACGGACCGGTGCTGGCCTTCGAGCGGAC
>DAOUEG010000095.1:0-16140 GCA_034430495.1 Dehalococcoidales bacterium | reverse complement strand
GTGGTTCGAAAGGATAGCCCGGTACATCTCCCGCGAGGAACGGAGGGCCGTCCGGCCGGAAGGCGAGGGCGGCGACGGGGAGGGAGCGGCGGAAGCGTCGCGGATTACGAGAAAGTTGAGCGCCGCCGCCACCAGCGCCGTGATGCCCAATGCCAGCCAGGCGGTCCGCCAGCTGTCCACCACGATGAGCGGCAGCACGGTACTGGCCGCCACGATGCCGACGGCGCTGCCGGTATCCACGAGCGCCAAAGTCCGGCCGCGGGTCCGCTGGCTCGCCAGGCGCTGCGCCAGCGCCATGACCGGGGCCCAGCAGGCGGCCGAGCCGATGCCCGCCAGGGCGAAGAAGAGGCTGGACGCGACGATGGTGGAGGAGGCCGCCATGAGGCAGGCCCCGACCCCCAGCAGAGCGACGAAGGACGAAAGCAGCAGGCGGGTGTTGGTGCGGTCGCCGAGGCGCCCGAGCACGGGTGAAGCGAGGGTGTAGGCGATGAAGAACGAGGTGTAGATGATGCCGGCCTCGGTCTTGGTGATGTCCAGGGCCGGCAGCATGGCCGGCAGGATGATGCCGTAGCCGTACCTGACGGAGTAGGAAGCGAAGACGGTCAGGAAGCAGGCGAACAGCACCAGGCGTTTGTTCATTCCCTGATTATATACGCACCTACCTAAGCAATGCCATCACGACGCCCCGTGATGTGCGCATACGGTCAAGAGACGGGCGGAGAACGTGACGTATCTGAAAATCCCTCTCCGTCTCCCTTTACAAAGGGAGACGACCGTCCGGCGGGCCGGCGTGAGCCCACCGTATAAGGCCGGGAGACGGGCGGAGAACGCGGCGACCTTACAAACTCAGGTTGACGTGCTGCTCCTTCAGGGTGGACTGGAGGGCGGCGTACTCCACGTTGCGGGGCGGGACGCCTTCCCGGGCGGCGAGCGCGGCGGCGGCGCCGGCGGCCTGGCCGTAGCAGAGGCAGTGGGGGATGATGTTGAAGAACTCGTTGATGGAATCGGCGCAGGAGAAGTGCCGCCCGGCGACGAGGAGGCCGTTGACCTTTTTGGGAACGAGGGTGCGGTAGGGGACGCAGAGGGCGGGGTGCCGGGAGGAGATATCACCGGAATCGTTGTTGGCGAGGACGGCGATGGTGTCCGGGAATACCTCGTCGGTCTCCAGGTCTTTCTCCGAGAGGGTGTACTCGCCGACGAGGCGGCGGCCGCCCTGGGTGCCGAGCTGGGGGCCAGTTAACATAATAAATGACTTCTCGAAGCCGGGGACGTGCTGCTTCATGAACTCGTGGGTGAGGATGGCGCGGCGGCGGGACTCGACGTCTATCTTCGTGAGCTGCTCGACGTCCATGGCGTCGGTGCGCTCCGGCTGCGGCTGCATGGAGTGGTACCAGACGACGCCCTCCTGGTTCCGGAGGATGCCCTTGAAGAAGGCGGGGTAGCCGCCCTTATCGCGGAGGGCCTGCATGAGCTCCTTGAACGTGTCCGGCCGTGATTTTTTGAAGTCGTCGTACTTTTTGAGGTCAACGTTGGTCACCCACCAGACGAGGGCGAGCCAGGCGGTGCGGCGGGTGTTGGCGCACTGGTTATCGTACTCCGCCCCGGCGGCGACCATGATGTCGCCGTCGCCGGTGGCGTCAATGACGACCCTGGCCAAAATGGCCTGGCGGCCGGACTTGGACTGGAAAAAGACGCCGCGGACGGTATCGTCCTCGACGATGGCGTCGGCGCCCCAGGCGTGGAGGAGGAGCTCGGCGCCGGACTCCAGCACCATGGCGTTGAACTCGTTCTTGAGGATTTCGGGGTCCACGACGGCGGAGTAGTGGACGTGCCGGTTGCCTGCGAGGTCGTTGCGGACGTAGAACCAGCCGAGGTTGGCGTCCAGGTAGTAGTCCACGATGTCGCTGTCGGTGGTGCCCCAGTCCTTCCTGGCGGGGTAGGAGGCGCCGTCATGCTGGTCCAGGCGGTCGAGCATCTCCTGGGTGAGGCCGTAGATGCGCCGGGTGCCGAAGATGTCCGAGAGGTTGGGGATGATGTTGACGAGGCCGCCGGTGGCCATGCCGCCGAGGTGGCCGTAGCGCTCGATGAGGACGGTGCGGGCCCCGGAGCGGGCGGCGCTGATGGCGGCGGCGACGCCGCCGGGCCCGCCGCCGACGACGGCGACGTCCACGTCCCGCCAGATGCGGGTAGCGCGGGCGGGTTCGGCGATGGTGCGGGAGTACGGCTCGTGGGTCATGGTGCACCTCCTGGCCGGCGGGTACCGGATGTTTTCACCCTCACCCCGACCCTCTCCCCTCGAGGGAGAGGGCGAAAGCCGGAGAAGAGAGGGGGGCCGGTCCGTAAAACTCTTTCCTATGATAGCGGTTCGGGGGCGGTTTGAAAAGGCGGACAGGCAGTAACGGTTGGTGAGCCTATCCCCCCGGCCCCCTTGCCCAAGAGGAAGGGGTGAAAGACGAGAACAGCGCCCGCGACCCTCTCCCTTCAAGGGAGAGGGCGAACGCAAGGCAAAAAGAAGGGGGGCAGCCGGAAGGCTGCCCCCCGGGGTACCTGATAGGTGGGCCGTCTAGGCGTTAATCTTGCTCTCCTCGGGGAGGGGGACGTTGGCCTTGACGAGGCGGTCCTGGAGCTCGTCCATCTTGATATCGCGCACCTTGCCGTCCGTCTGGCTGGCGGCCATGGCGGCGGCGATGCCGGCGGCGTCGCCGAAGGCGATGCAGTGCGGGATGAGGTTGAACATGTTCTGGATGACCTGGTCCGAGCCGAAGGCGCGGCAGGCGACGAGCATGTTCTCCGTGTCCTGCGGGACGAGGCAGCGGTAGGGGACGTGGAGGGAGGGGTGCTCCATGGAGTCCTGGCCGCGGTCCACGTCCGGGAAGATGGCGATGGTATCGCTGAAGACGCGGTCCGCCTGGGCGTCCTCCTCGCGGAGGATGTAGTCCGTGTGGGCGCGGCGGCTGGAGCGGGTGCCGATCTGCGGGGCGGAGAGGGCGATGAAGCTCTTCTCGAAGCCGGGCAGCTTTTCCTTATAGAGGTCGTGGGAGAGGAGCATCTTCTTGCGGCCGAGAATCTCGACGCGGGTGAGCTCCTCGATGTCAATCTGGCTCTTGTTGGCGTAGCGCGGGTGGCACCAGACGACGGACTCCTGGTTCTTGAGGTTGCTGCGCATGTAGCCGGGGTGGCCGCCCTTCTCCATGATCTCGCGCATGACCTGGCCGAACTCATCGGGGTGGTCGCGGCGCCAGTCCAGGTTCTTCCGGAGGTCCACGCCGCCGATCCAGTAGCAGAGGGAGAGGTTGGCGATGCGGATGGTGGGATCAATATCCGTGTCATAGGTGATGCCGGCGGAATCGAACAGGTCACCGTCGGCGGTGGAGTCCACGACGACCTTGGCGAGGATGGCCTGGCGGCCGGACTTGCTCTCGATGATGACGCCGCGGGCGCGCTTGCCGTCCATGATGGCGCGGGCGCCCCAGGCGTGCATGTAGACCTTGACGCCGGCTTCCTCGACCATATCGTTGAGGACGCACTTCAGGATTTCGGCGTCGAAGAGGGCGGAGTAGATGATGCGGTCGAGACGGACGTGGAAGAAGGAGCGTTCGAACCACTCCTTGACGAGGGCCTTGTCCGTGACGCCCCAGAGCTCTTTCGGGGCGTAGTCGGTGGCTTCCCGCTTGTCCATGCGGTCAATCCACTCCTGGGTCTGGCCGATGATTTCCTGACGGCCGTCGCGCCCGGTGAGGTTGGGGATGATGGTGACGACGCCGCCGGTGGCCTGGCCGCCGAGGATGCCGTAGCGCTCGACGAGGACGGTGTCCGCGCCGGAGCGGGCGGCCGCTACCGCCGCGGCGTGGCCGCCGGGGCCGCCGCCGACGACGAGGACGTCGCATTCGCGAATGACATCAACTTCCGCGGCAGGGTCTATGATCTTGTCAGGCATTGAGTTACCTCCTCAAACTTGCTGTTTGCGGGACCGGGGGAGACGGGTTCCAGAAAAAGCATACCTTTATTGCCTCGTGAATGTCAACTACGGCGTGACGTTTGTCACAGACCGATGATACCCCCGAGGGGTATCCTTAACAGGAACGAAACGACCGGAGGACGGTTATGCCCATCTACGCCTACAAGTGCAAAGCCTGCGGGGAGCAGTTCGAGGCCCTGCGCCGCATGTCCGACCGCGACGAAGAGGTCACCTGCCCGGCCTGCGGCCAGGAGTACCCCCAGCGGGTGCTCTCCAACGTCTTCGCGTCTTCCGGCTCGAGCTCCGGCGGCGGGAGCGCGCCGGCCTCGTTCCGCCCCACCTGAGCCGGCGGGTGCTAGAGCCGTGAGCTTTACGACAGGATAAGGAACCGATACCATGCCGATGGGCCGCAAGATGGCCTTGCTCGACTATAATGTCTGCCGCCCGGACAGCTGCCCGGACGGTCTCTGCCCGGCGGCGGCGGCGTGCCCTTCCAAGCTGCTCAAGCAGGAAAAGCCGTTCGAGGCCCCGATACCGGAGCCGTTCGCCTGCCGCGCCTGCGGCGAGTGCGTGCGCGCCTGCCCGCACAAGGCGGTGAGCATCGTCACCATGTAGTCCACGCAGCCCGTTTGGTGCTGCCGTCCCGGTACGCTACAATGGAAGTATGAGACGTTTGCCGGGCCTGCTGACGGTCCTCGCGGTGCTGGCGGCGGCGGCCGCCCTTGCCGCCCCCCTCGTGCTGGCCGGCGCCCGGCCGGAGGACACCAAGATGAGCGAACCCGCTTTGGTCAATCCCGCGGCTGACTCCTCGTACCAGACTGCCACCTTCGCCCTCGGCTGATTCTGGGGGCCCGACTCCCGGTTCGGGGGTCTGCCCGGCGTGGTGAGCACGCGCGTCGGCTACGCCGGGGGCACCATGGCGGACCCCAGCTACGTCAACCTGGGCGGCCACAGCGAGAGCATCGAAATTACGTTCGACCCGTCAATCATCTCCTACGAGGAGCTCCTCGACGTGTTCTGGCGCTTCCACGACCCGGAGTACCCCGCCTACTCGACACAGTACGCCTCCATCATCTTCTACCGCGACGAGGCCCAGAAAGAGGCCGCCGAGGCGTCCATGGCGGCGCGGGAGCAGGAGCTCGGCACGAAGCTGTACACCGCCATCCGCCCGGCGGGGACGTTCTACCAGGCGGAGGACTACCACCAGAAATACTACCTGAGCACCAAGGACAGGGTGGTCAAGGCGCTGCGGGCGGTGTACCCGGACTTCAGCGATTACGTGGCGTCCACGGCGGCGGCGCGGCTCAACGGCTACGCCGGGGGCTTCATCAGCGCCGGCGACCTGGTGAGCGAGCTCGAAAAGCTGGGGTTCCCGCGGGACACCATCGCCGGCATCCTCGAAGCGGCCGGCGAGAGCGTGGCGGCCTACTGCCCGGCGCCTTCGTCCGGCGGGTAGCCGTCCTGGAGATTAAAGAGAAACACCAGGGTGCGGCCCGCCTGAGGCGGGCCGCACCGCTTTTTGAAGGCGCCCTAGTCGCGGGCCGGCGCACCGCCGGCCAGGCCGACGATGAGCCGCACGAACTTCACCACGAGCGCCACGCCCATGGCGACGGCCACGGCGACGATGCCGAACCGGACGGACAGCTCGGTCACGTGCGCGGCGGTCGAGCCGGGGATAACGGTGAAATCGAACGGGAAGACCACCAGCAGCGTCAGCACGGTGGCCAGTCCCAGGCAGTCCAGCACGAACCGGATGAGGTTGCGCAGGACGGGCCGGTAGTAGACGATGTTGACGATATGCCCGATGACGGCGAGGATGAGGGTGGTGTTGAGGATGGGCAGCCACAGCGAGAGGTCGGACGTGAAGAGGGGGTAGTGCGTCCAGACGTTGTGGCCGCCGACCGTCCGCGCCGAGTAGTAGGCCACGTACTCGTTGAAGAAGTTGAAAAATATGAGCAGGACGAGGCTCCAGATGATGGCGACGACGGAGCCGGCGGTGTGGAGGCCGCGCCGGCGGGCGAAGTAGTCGTTGACGCGGCGGTCAATGCGGGCGTCGAGGTTCCCGGGGACGGCGGCGGGGGCGGGCGATTCCGGGGCGGTTGCGGCCGACGGTCCTGACGGGCGTGGGGCCGCGGCGGACGGCACCGAGCGTACCATCTGCTCGGCGAGGTCGCCGGCGACGGGGAGGTGGAAGCGCTCGCCGCGGTAGGCCCGCACCATGCAGACGATCCAGAGGACGAAGGCGGCGAACCAGATGATGCCGGCGAGGGCCGGCCCGGCGACGGGGATGAGGCCGAAGAGGCTGCCGACGACGGACAGCCCGCCGAAGGTGATGAGGGACTGGGCGGCGTGGAAGCGGACCCAGTTGCTGCGGGTCTCGAGGATGAAGAAGATGAGGCCGGAAATCCACCAGCCGACGTAGCAGAGCAGGCCGGCGGTGGCGGGGGCGAGGTCGAGGGCCATGTCCTCGCGGGGGCGGGAGCGGCGGCGGGCGGCCTCCTCCTCCGCCTCGAGGCGGGCCTTCTCTTCCTCGTAGATTCTGCGGCGCTCTTCCGGCGTCAGCTCCATACCGTCGCCTCCTGCTGGCCAAGGGGGGATGATTCCGCCCTCTATTATACGCCTTGCCGGGCGGGACGGGAAGCTACCGGGTCAGGGCCGACCCCCGGCCCCGAGATTCTTCGGCCGTCCGCCGCGGGCGGACCCCCCGGGATGAGATGAGAAGGGCGGGCGGCTGGCGTCCCGGCGGCAAGTATCATACAATGGGAGCGACCGGAACCGTTATGAGAATCACCAGCCCGGTAGTCGAACTCCAGCGCCTGGCCCGTCTCTACGGGGTCCAGACCATGTACCACGGCGTCGGCGGGGTGCGGCGCTACGCCTCGGTGGCGAGCCTGCTGGCGGTGCTGCGGGCGCTCGGGGCGCCGCTGGAAACGGCGGCCCAGGTCCACGACGCCTACCTCGCCCGGGAGCAGGAGCTGCTGGAGACGGTCATCGAGCCGGTGACCGTCGCCTGGGGGCAGAGCCGTCCCGCCTTTCGCGTGCTGCTGCCGGAACGCACGGCGGCGCGGCCCGGCACCATGACCCTGACCACGGAGTCCGGCGAGACCCGCGAGTGGCCGTGGCGGGCGGCGGACTGGCCGGTCACCGGGCGGGCCGGGACGGGCCGGGCGGCGCGCACCTGCCGTACCGTGACGTTGCCGGTGCGGCTGCCCCACGGCTACCACGATTTCACCCTGTCCATCGGCGGCCGGAGCTGGCGCTCCCGCCTCATCTGCGCGCCGCGCCACGCCTACCAGCCCCCGGACGAGGGGGACGGGCGGTTCTGGGGCAGCTTCCTGCCGCTCTACGCGCTGGAAACGCGGCGCACCATGGGGGCGGGCGACTACACCGCCTTCGCGGAGCTGGTGGACGACACGGCGCGGTGGGGCGGCAACCTGGTGGGGACGCTGCCGCTGCTGCCGGTCTACCTCGATTTTCCCTACGACCCCGGTCCGTACTCCCCGGCGAGCCGGCTGCTGTGGAACGAGTTTTACGTGGATGTCCAGGCCGTGCCGGAGCAGGCGAACTGCCCGGCGGCGCGGGAACGACTGGAAACGCCGGCCTTCCGGGAGGCGGTGGCGGCGGCCCGCCGGAAACGCCGGGTGGACTACCGGGCCGTCATGGGCTTGAAGCGGAGCGTCATGGAGGCGCTCCAGCACACCCTCGTCAGCGAGGGCGGGCAGCGGCTGGAGGCCTTCCGGCGCTTCGCGGCGGAGGACGCCCACGCCGCCAACTACGCGGCCTTCCGGGCGGTCATGGAGAAGCGGCACACGACGTTCTACGACTGGCCGGAGCGGCTGAAGTACGGCGACCTGACGGAGAGCGACTACGACCCGGCGGTGCGGGACTACCACCTCTACGCCCAGTGGCTCGCCAACGAGCAGCTTACCGGGCTGGCGGGCGACGCGGCCAGGAAGAACGTGGCGCTCTACTTCGACCTGCCGCTCGGCGTACACGGGGCCGGCTACGACGTCTGGCGCTACCCCTCCGGGTTCTCGCTCGGGGCGGCCACCGGCGCGCCGCCGGACGTCGTCTTCACGAGCGGCCAGAACTGGGGCTTCCCGCCGCCGCTGCCGGAGGGGCTGCGGAAGGACGGCTACCGCTACGTCATCGAGTACATCCGCCACCACTTCCGCCACGCCGGGATGCTGCGCATTGACCACGTCATGGGGCTGCACCGGCTGTTCTGGATACCGCGGGAGATGCGGGCGGCGGACGGCGTCTACGTGCACTACCGGCCGGAGGAGCTCTACGCCATTTTGACGCTCGAATCCCACCGGCACCGGTGCGTCGTCATCGGGGAGGACCTCGGCATCGTGCCGGGCTACGTGCGCCGGGAGATGACGCGCCACCGGCTGGAGCGGATGTACATCCTCCACTACTCCATGGTGGACGTGGACGGCGGAAGGCTCGGCGGCATCCCGCGGAACATGCTGGCGTCCATGAACACGCACGACATGCCGCCCTTCGCCACCTTCTGGTCCGGGGACGACATTGACCTGCGGCTCTCGCTGAGCCTCGTGCCGGAGGACGTGGCGGCCAGGGAGAGGCGGCAGCGGCCCGTCCTGAAGAAGGTCCTGAAAACCTACCTCCAGACGAACGGGTTCACGCGGAAGACGGGGGCCACGGTGAAGGACGTCATGAAGGGGAGCCTGGCCTACCTGGCGGCGAGCCGGGCGCGGGTGCTGCTCGTCAACCTGGAGGACCTCTGGCTGGAGACGAAGGCCCAGAACGTGCCCGGCACCCTCGACGAGCACCCCAACTGGCAGAACAAGGCCCGCTACCGGCTGGAGCGCATCACCGCGGACAAGGACGTGCAGGGCACGTTGCAGGTGATCGACGGCCTGCGGCGCGGGAAAGCGGGCCGCCGCCCGGAAACGCCGCTCTAGACCGCGCTGTTCCGGAAAAAGAGGCCGGCTCCGTTCACCCTCACCCCGCCCCTCTCCCATCGAGGGAGAGGGCGAAAGCAGGGTGGAAAGCAGCGGCGAGATCGCCGCGTCGTCCACCCGGGGCGGACTCCCCCGGAATGACCTTCCGGGGAAACGCGCTAGCCCCAGGAATCCAGCATGTGGCTGATGCCCTCGATGGGGACGTGCACCCAGTTGGAGCGGTTGGTGAGCTCGTAGTTGACCTCGTAGAGGGCCTTGTCCAGCAGGAACGCCTCCAGCAGGATGCGGGTGTGCTCCGGGTCCGGCGGCACGAGGCGCGTGCGGCCCATCCGCTGCAGGTAGGTGCGCAGGAACTCCACCGCCGTCCAGGTGTACCAGTAGGTGGCCCAGCGGCGGAGGAGCGGCACGGCTTCTTCCGGGCGGTGCTGGAGGGGCACCAGCGTGTGGAGGACGGTGTGGGCGGCGTAGTGGAAGGAGCGTATCATGCCGGCGATGTCCCGCAGGGGGGAGCGTTTCATGCGGCGCTGGCCGAGCGGGCGGCCGGTCTCGCCCTCGAAGTCCGTGATGACGAAATCATTGCCGGTGTAGAGCAGCTTGTCCAGGTGGTAGTCCCCGTGGCAGCGGATGCGCGTGGCCGCGAGGCGCTCCCGGCGGACGAGGTCGTAGTGCTGCATGATGGTGGCCTCGCGGGCGAGCACGGCGCGGGCGGCGTCGGCGGTTTCCTTCTCCAGCTCGGGCAGGTGGTCGCGGAGGGACTGGAGGGAGCGGGCGGCGTAGCCGCGGAGGGACTGGTAGAGGGAGGCCTGGTACATATAGGTGAACGATTCCGGGGTGAACTCCGGGTCGCGCCGCTCAGAGCCGAGGGCGGTATGGAGCTCGGCGGTACGCTGGCCGAGCACGTGGGCCACCGGCAAATAGGTGCCGATGGTATCCCGGGCGAGCTGGGGCGGCTCGCCGAGGAGGGCCATGAGGGACTGGCCGGGCAGGGGCGGCTCGGCGCCGGCGAACTGCTCGGTGACGGTCTCGAAGTAGCGTTCCAGGGTATCGAGCGTGTACTGCCAGGCGTCGCCCTCGTTGGGGACGTAGGCCTGGAGGATGGCCAGGCTGGCGGGCCGGCGGCGGCGGCGCTTGTACTCGATGGAGCCGGCCACGAGGGAGATGTTGCGGAAGGACGTCTTCTCGGTGAGGAAGCGGCCTATCTCCACGTCCGGGTTGACGCCGTCCTCGAGGCGGCGGTAGAGCTTGAGCAGGTAGCGCCGCCCGTAGGTGAGCGAGGTATTGCTCTGCTCGAACTGGACCGGGGTCGGGTCCAGCTTGCGGAGGGCGCCGACGTGGTCCCGGGCGAGGTAGCGGGTGGGTGAGGCGCTGATTTCCCCGAGCTCGCTGCGGAAGGAGGCCCGCAGCTTGATGGCCGGGAGCAGAAAGCGCCCGAAGCCGCGGTCCGCCATGGCGTCAACGAGGAGGGTGCCGGTGCTCTGCCCGCGGGGCCGCAGGCGCGCCACGACGGCCCGGGGGTTCCGCTGGTGGAGGCGGGACTCGCGGGCGGCGGGCACGGACATCAGCGGCAGGGTGTAGGTCTCCGAGTCGCCGTCGGCGTAGTTGATCTCAATGAGGACGACGTAGGCGGTGAGGTCGTCGAGGCGGAGGGGAATGATGTCCCGTATCTCGGCGGCCCAGGCGTCGCGGCCGGTGCCCCGGTAGAAGCGGCAGGAGATGACGTACTCCAGCAGGAGGGCCTCCAGGACGAAGCGGTTTTCCAGCCGGTTGACGAGGCCGTCGAGGGACTCCTCGATGGTCGGCACGGCGCGGGGCTCCTCGGCGGGGACGGAGCGGGTGCGGGTGGTGAGGGCCGGCTCTTTCTCCAGGGCGAACCAGAAGTAGGCGTAGGGATTGAGAGTGAAGCAGTACTCGTCGTCCCCGACGGCGTTGAACTCGGTCCGGCCGAAGAGGTCCACCGGGTGGTACCCCTTGAACTCGTGGAGGTCGAGGCCCGTCTGCTGGGCGGTGTGGGAGAGGTTGGCGAGGCAGAGGATGGCCTGGTCCTCGAAGCGGCGCAGGTAGGCGAGCACGCGGCGGTTCTGGGGCTGGAAGAACTCGATGGTGCCGCGGCCGAAGGCCTTGTGGCGCTTGCGCAGGGCGATGATGCGGCGCGTCCACCAGAGGAGCGAGTCCGGGTTGCCGACCTCGTTCTCCACGTTGACCGTCTCGTAGTGGTACTCCGGGTCAATGATGGGCGGCAAATAGAGGCGCTGGGGGTTGGCGGTCGAGAAGCCGCCGTTGCGCTCCGAGCTCCACTGCATGGGGGTGCGCACGCCGTTGCGGTCGCCGAGGTAGTAGTTATCGCCCATGCCGATCTCGTCGCCGTAGTAGAGGACGGGCGTACCGGGGAGGGAGAGGAGGAGGGAGTCCATGAGCTCAATCTTGCGGCGGTCGTTGCCGAGCAGGGGGGCGAGCCGCCGCCGGATGCCGAGGTTGATGCGGGCGGCGGGGTCCGCGGCGTAGGCGCGGTACATGTAGTCCCGCTCCTCGTCGGTGACCATCTCCAAGGTGAGCTCGTCGTGGTTGCGAAGGAAGAGGGCCCACTGGGAGTTGTGCGGAATCTCCGGTGTCTGGCGGAGGATGTCAATAATGGGGAAGCGGTCCTCCATGCGGAGGGCCATGAAGAGGCGGGGCATGATAGGGAAGTGGAACGACATGTGGAACTCGTCGCCCTGGCCGAAGTAGGCGGCGGTATCCTCCGGCCACTGGTTGGCCTCGGCGAGGAGCATGCGGTTCTTAAACTTCCGGTCAATGTGGTGGCGGAGCTCGCGGACGAACTCGTGGGTCTCGGGGAGGTTCTCGCAGTCGGTGCCGTCACGCTCGAAGAGGTAGGGCACGGCGTCAACGCGGACGCCGTCCACGCCCATCTTGAGCCAGAAGTCCATCATGCCGAGCATCCGGTTGCGGACGACGGGGTTATCGTAGTTCAGGTCCGGCTGGTGGTGGTAGAAGCGGTGCCAGAAGAACGCCTTGGCGACCGGGTCCCAGGTCCAGTTGGAGGTCTCCGAGTCCGTGAAGATGATGCGGGCGTCCTGGTACTTGTCCGGGCTGTCGTTCCAGACGTAGTAGTCCCGGTAGCGGGAGCCGGACGGTGAGAGGCGGGCGCGCTGGAACCAGGGGTGCTGGTCCGAGGTGTGGTTGAGGACGAGCTCCGTGATGACGCGGATGCCGTGGCGGTGGGCCTCCGCGACGAAGGTCTTGAACTGGGTGATGGTGCCGTAGACGGGCAGGATGTTGTTGTAGTCCGAGATATCGTAGCCGTCATCGCGGAGGGGGGAGGGGTAGAAGGGGAGGAGCCAGACGGCGGTGATGCCGAGCTCTTCCAGGTATTCCAGTTTCTCGGTGAGGCCGGTGAAGTCCCCGACGCCATCGGCGTCGCCATCGAAGAAGGCGCGGACGTGGACCTCGTAGATGACGGCGTCCTTGTACCAGAGGGGGTCGTCTTCGAGGGCGAACATCCGTTTGCCGGTTTCAGCCATAGAACGAAAAATCCTTTAGACCATTGTGCCGGGTTTTGGCGGCGGCGTCAATCATGGTTCCCCTCAGATGGGGTGGGTTCTGGCGGGGGGTCTTGGCGGCGGGCGCCGGGCGTGAGGTGGCCCCGCAGCTTTTTGGCCTCCACGACGAAGGGCCTGACCCAGGGGGCCCGCTTGCGGCTCCAGGAGAACCAGCCGCCGGCCCAGAAGCGGAAAATCATGACGAGGATGACGAGGACGATGACGGCGAGCACGGTGAAGTAGCCCCAGTGCCATTCGAGCTCCGGCATGTAGCGGAAGTTCATGCCGTAGATACCGGCCAGCAGCGTGAGCGGCATGAAGATGGTGGCGACGATGGCGAGGATGCGCATCGTCTCGTTCTGGCGGTTGGCCACGGCGGAGAGGTAGGTGGCGAGGGCGTTATCGGCGCGGTCCAGGGTGCTCTGGTTGAGCTCTTCGAGGCGGACGACGTGGTCGTAAATGTCCCGGAAGAAGATGCGGGCGTCCTTGCCTATCTGGGGGAAATCGCCGCGGCTGAGGCGGTTGAACACCTCGCGCTGGGGGGCCATGATGCGGTGCACCCGCATGGTGGAGCGTTTCAGCTTGAGGATGCCGTCCAGGGTGTTCCTGGCGCGGAGCAGGATGACGTCTTCCTCGATGTCGTCCGCCACGTCGTTCATGCGGTCAATGGTGGGCATGACGTTGTCCACCAGGGTATCGGCGATCTCGTGGGCGAGGAAGTCCGTGCCGCGGCGCAGGGGGCGGCCGTCCGTCTCGACGGCGCTCCGGACGGAGTTGATGGAGTAAAGCTCGTCATTGTGGGTGGTGACGACGAAGGTGGCGCTGAGGAAGAAGGCGAGCTCGGTGGTCTCCACGATGTCCGTCTGCTCGGCGTGGTTGATGCCGTGGATGATGATGAAGAGGTAGTCCGGGAACTCGTCAATCTTGGGGGAGTGGATGGCCGGGCTGACGCAGTCCTCGACGGCGAGGTGGTGGAAGCCGAAGAGGCGCTCCAAGGTGGCGCCGTCCTCGGCGGTGATGCCGGGCACGTCCACCCAGAGCAGGCCGGCCCTGGCGGCGTAAGCCGCGGCGATGGCCGCCTCCGAAAGGTCTTTTTGCAGGTCGCCTCCGGGAGTCAGGTAGTAAGCATTGAGCGGCATGACGCACCTCCCGGCCAGAGCGGTTGTTTAATGATGGCATCCGTTCCCGGCGGTGTCAAGGGGGAAGGCGACCGGTTAAATCCCGCCCGCCTCCCTCTGCAAAGGGAGGCGAAAGCAAGGCGTGGCAGGCAATCATCCAGGCAGGGAGTCCGGAGGTTGAGATTGCCACGTCGTCCGCCGGAGGCAGACTCCTCAGAATGACCGGGGGGGGTGTCAGCGGGAGGTGTCCGGGTTGAGGGCGGGGAGGTACATCTTCTCGCAGTACTCCTTGAGCATGCGGCGGGCGGAGAAGCCGGGGATGATGCTGCGCATGGAGCGCTTCATGAGCTGCACCCACTCCGAGGGGACGTCGAGCCGGTCGCGGGTGTAGAAGAGGGGCACGACCTGCTGTTCCAGCAGCGTGTAGAGGGACTCGGCGTCGGCGGCGTCCTCGGCCTCGATGCTGTCCTTGAGGGAGGTATCGCCGACGGACCAGCCGTTCTCGCCGTCGTAGGCCTCGGCCCACCAGCCGTCCGGCACGCTGAGGTGGAGCACGCCGTTGAGGGCGGCCTTCATGCCGCTCGTACCGGAGGCCTCCTGGAGGCGGCGCGGCACGTTGAGCCAGACGTCCACGCCCTGGGCCAGGTAGCGGGCGAGGCGCATATCGTAGTCCTCCAGGAAGGCGATGCGGCCCTGGAAGGCGCGGTCCCGGGCCATGGTGTGGACCTCCTGGAGGAGCTGCTTGGAGGGCGTATCGGCGGGGTGGGACTTGCCGGCGAAGACGAACTGCACCGGGCGGAACTCGTCGTTGACGAGGCGCTTGAGGCGCTCGATATCCCGGAAGATGAGGGCGGGGCGCTTGTAGGCGGCGAAGCGCCGCACGAAGCCGATGGTGAGGGTATCGTGGTCGAGCAGCGCGCCCATGGACAAGATCTGCTGCGCCGAGCCCTGGCCCTCCGACCAGCGGTCCTGGGCCCGCTCCGAGATGATGTGGAAGAGCTTCCGCTTCAGGAGCTGGTGGGTCTCCCACAGCTCGTCGTCCGGGATGGCAAAGAGCATCTCCCAGGAGGCGGGGTCGTCGAGGTTATCCAGCCAGTCGTCCCCGATGTAGGAGTGGAAGAGGTGGCGCATCTCCGGGGCCAGCCAGGTGGGCGAGTGGATGCCGTTGGTGACGGAGATGATAGGTACTTCATCCACGGGCTTGTCCGGCCAGAGGGCCTGCCACATCTTGCGGGCGACCTCGCCGTGGAGCTTGCTGACGCCGTTGGTGTGGTGGGCGGTGTTGATGGAGAGGACGGTCATGTTGAAGCCGCCGCCGTCCCGCTTCGGCTCCTGGCCGAGCTCCAGTATCCGGCCGGTGTCCAGGCCGCCCGGCCAGATGCCGTTGAGGTAGGAAGCGACGAGGCCGCGGTCGAAGACGTCGTTCCCGGCCGGCACCGGCGTGTGGGTGGTGAAGACGGTATTCCGCCGGACGGTGTCCCGGGCGGCCTCGAAGGAGGCGCCGCGCTGTATTTCCTCGGTGATGCGCTCCGCCATCATGAAAGCGGTGTTGCCCTCGTTGGCGTGCCAGATGGACGGCTGGTAGCCGAGCGCCCGCAGCACGCGTACGCCGCCGATGCCGAGCAGGAGTTCCTGCTGGAGGCGCTGGTCCGGCTCGGCGATGTAGAGGCGGTTGGAGAGGTGGCGGTCGAGGTATTCGTTGCCGTCAATATCGGTATCCAGCAGGATAATATGCACGCGGCCCAGGTTGACGGCCCAGGCGCCGATGTGGAGGGTACGGCCGCGGAGGCTGACTTGAGCGAGCGAGCGGCCGCTGTCCGCGGCGGTGATGGGGGCGATGGGGGCGCGGGTGAAATCGAGTTCGTGGTACTCCTCTTCCTGCCAGCCGTTCTCGGAGATGCGCTGGTAGAAGTAGCCTTCCGGGTACATGAAGCCGACGGCGACCATGGGCAGGCCGAGGTCCGAGGCCTCCTTGCAGAGGTCGCCGGCCAGCACGCCGAGGCCGCCGGCGTAGATGGGCAGCGAGGAGTGGAGGGCGTACTCCATGGAGAAGTAGGCGACCGGTCCGTTGAGGGCGCCGGGATGGGCGCGGTTGTACCACGAGGCGCCGTCCTGTATGGCGGCGTCGAACTCCGCGACGGCCTGGTCGTAGAGGGCCTGGAAGGTGGGGTCCCCGGCGGCGGCGGCCAGCATATCGGGCGGGGTCTCGTCCATGATGCGGATGGGGTTGTGGCCGCTGAGGCGCCAGAGCGGGTAGTTGAGGGTGCGGAAGATGGTGCGTCCGGAGGGGTGCCAGCTCCACCACAGGTTCTGGGCGAGTTCCTTGAGCCGGCCGATGCGTTCCGGCAGTCCGTTCTGTGCCACGCGCGCCTCCGGGGAGGTTATTAGGAACAGTATACGGCATTCGGGGCGGGGACGCCAGTTGGGGGGCACCCTCACCCCGACCCTCTCCCTTCAAGGGGGGCTTTGCCCCAAAAAGTCATTCTGAGGGAGCTCGCCTCAGGCGGGCGACCGAAGAATCTCGGAGTGGGGATGCTCCGGCGTAGCTAACGTCCCCACCCGGCCGAGATCCTTCGCCCGCCTCAGGCGGACTCAGGATG
>DAOUEG010000094.1:0-8509 GCA_034430495.1 Dehalococcoidales bacterium | reverse complement strand
GGACGGCGGCTCCCATCAGGCGCTGGAAGACCTCTCCCTCTACTGCTCCCTGCCCAACTTCACCGTCATCGTCCCGGCGGACTCCGTGGAGACCGCCGGCGTCATCAGGGCTGTCGCTGACCACGTCGGGCCCTGCTACGTGAGGCTGCCCCGCATCAAGCTGCCGGTCATCAATGCGCCGGACTACCGGTTCAAGCTGGGAGAAGCGGCCACCCTCCGCGACGGCAGGGACGTCACCATCATCGCCATCGGGGTTTTGGTGAGCGCCGCGCTCGAAGCCGCCGACGCGCTCGCCGCCGAGGGCATTTCCGCCCGCGTCCTCAACATGGCCACCGTGAAACCCGTTGACACGGCCGCCGTCCTGGCCGCCGCCGGGGAGACCGGCGCCATCGTCACCGCCGAGGAGCACCAGCAGCACGGCGGCCTCGGCAGCATCGTGGCGGAGATCGTCGCCGAGCACCGTCCGGTGCCGGTCCACTTCGTGGCGGTCAAGGACGTCTTCGGACAGTCCGGCACCCCGGACGAACTGCTCGCCTACTACGGCCTCACCGCGGCGGACATCGTCCGGGCCGCCAGGCAGGCCCTCAGCCGCAAGGTCTAGCCGCCCCTTGTCATTCCCGCGAAAGCGGGAATCCGCCTTCTGTTTTTCCGGGGAAAATGGGCCGGATGAAAGCTCTCCGAAGCGTCTCGTTTTCCCCTCTCCCTTGAGGAGAGAGGGTCAGGGTCAGGGTGAGGGTTACCGCCGCCTTCAGTCCAGGAACGTAACCAGCTCCGGCGGCCGCGGCAGGATGTCCACCCGTATCCCCGCTTCCTCGAACAGCGCGATGAACTGGTCGTCGCTGTACTTCCCGAAGCTCACGCTCCGCGCAATGCGCGCGTTCACCATCATCTTGGCGCACAGGATGCACGGTGTGTGCGTGCAGTACACCGTCGCCCCCTCCAGGCTCACCCCGTGGAGCGCCGCCTGGATGATGACGTTCTGCTCCGCGTGGATGGCCCGGCAAATCTCCTGCCGCGTCCCGGAAGCGATGCCGAGCTCGTCCCGCAGGCAGCCGAGCTCCAGGCAGTCCTTGAGACCCGCCGCCGCCCCGTTGTAGCCGGTCGCCAGGATGTGCTTGTCCCGCACCGCGATGGCCCCCATGTGGTGCCGCCGGCAGGTGGAACGCTCCCCCACCACCGACGCGATTTTCAGGAAGTATTCGTCCAGGCCGGGACGTTGCGGCAGATCGTTCATGACAGCTCTCCGATGATTTCTTCCGTCTGGCGGGTCAGCTCCGCGTAGGGACCGTCGTTGCGGATGGTGCGGTCCGCCATGGCGATGGGCCCGCCCTTGTTGAGGTTCTCCAGCTCCGCCCGGTCGCGCCCGGCGGCCTCCTCCGGCGTCAACGGCCGCACCGTCCGCTTCCCGAGCCGCTCGTACCGGACCTTGGGGGACGACCACACCGCTACCACCTTGAAGGCGTCCCCGTAGTGGCCCTTGAGCAGCCGGTACTCCTCCCAGGAGTAGAGCCCGTCCACGACCACGTTCCCCTTGGCCAGCCCGGCGTCAATGCGCGGCAGACTGAGCTTGGCGTAGGCGTCCATGCCGTGCTCTTTGCGGAGGGACTCCCGGGCGGCCCGCTCGTTGGCCTCGTTGAGGGGCAGACCCTGCCGTTTCACCTCGTCGTCGGTGAGGTCCCCGAAGCGCACTCGCGTGTAGTTATGTTTCTCGAAAACAGCGGCCACCTCGGACTTCCCGGAGCCGGTCATGCCCACCACGGCGACGACGTTCATATCCCCCATTATACGGGGCCCGACCGGGAAAATCCACGCGAACCCGCCCGCTCGTTATGCTATACTACCGGTATGAAAAACGCGGCCGACCTCACCGGCGCCCTCCGGGAACAACTCCCCGCCGGCGTGCTCGCCTTCCTCCGGGAGGCCGGTGACGCCGCCGAGCGTCGCGGCGAGCGTCTCTGCCTCGTGGGCGGGGCCGTCCGCGACGTGCTCCTGGGACGGGAGACCTTCGATATTGACCTCCTCGCCGAGGGCGACGCTATCGCCATCGCCACCGAGATAGCGGCGGAGAACGGCGCCCGGCTGACCGCCCACCACCGCTTCGGCACCGCCGCGCTGAAACTGGACGGCTTCGAGGTGGATATCGCCACCGCCCGCGCCGAGTCCTACGCCCATCCCGGCGCTTTGCCGTCCGTCCGCCCCGGCGCCATCGAGGACGACCTCGTCCGCCGGGATTTCTCCATCAATGCCCTGGCCGTGTGGCTCAATCCCGCCCGGTTCGGGGAGATTATTGACCCCCACGGCGGCCTGGCCGACCTCGCCGCAAGGTCCGTCCGCGTCCTCCACGAGCGGAGCTTCACCGATGACCCCACCCGCATCTGGCGGGCCGTCCGCTACGAGCAGCGCCTCGGCTTCACTATCGAGACCAGCACTTTGCTCCTGTTGGAGCGCGACCTGCCCGTTTTGAAAGAGATAACCGGCACCCGCCTCCGCCACGAGCTCGAGCTCGTCCTGGAGGAAGCGGAGCCGGAGCAGGCGCTGCGCCGCGCCGCTGAGCTCGGCGTGCTGCAACAGGTCCACCCGCTGCTCGGGTTCGACCGGCGCCGGTACCGGGCGTTCGCCACCGCCCGGGAGCGCTACGCTCGCACCGCCCACCTGCCGCTCGTCTACCTCGGCATCCTCGCCGCCGGCCTGACCGCTGAGGTCGCCGAAGCCCTTGTCGCCCGCCTGAAACCCACCCGCCCCCAGGTGCAGGCCATCCGGGAAGCGGTGAAGCTGCACGGCCTCGACCTCGCCGGTAACCCCTCCCCGAGCCAGGTGGACGCCGCCCTCCGCGGCTACGCGTTACCGTCCCTCATGGCGGCGGCCTGCACGCGGGACGCGGTGACGGCGGAGCAACTGGAGCTCTACCTCAACGTCCTCCGCCACGTGAAAACGTCGCTGACCGGGAAGGATTTGCTCGTGCTCGGCGTGCCGGAAGGCCCGCAGATGAAAGACGTCCTTGCCGCTCTCCGAGATGCCCGGCTGGACGGCAAGGTCACCACCCGCGCGGAAGAAGAAGCGATGGCGCGGGAACTGGCAGCGGGGTAACCCCTAGCCTACTTCTTCGTACGCCTTGGCCCCGCACACCGGGCACGCCTCCGGCGCCGTCCCGCTCACCGTGTGGCCGCAGTTCCGGCAGACGTGGTAGGTCGCGTCCGCCACCGGCTCCCCGGCCTTCACCGCCGCCAGCGCCGCATCGAACATCCGGTGGTGCCCCTTCTCCACCTCGTTCGCCCAGGTGAAGCTCTGCTCGGCCCGCTCGTTGCGTTCCTCCCGGGCGTCCTCTATCATGAGCGGGTACATACTTATGGTCTCCTGGTGCTCCCCGATGGCCGCCGCCAGCAGGTTGTCCCGGATGCTCCCCACGCCCCCGATGACCGCCAGGTGGTTGCGGGCGTGCACCGCTTCCGCCATGGCCGCCGCCCGGAACAGCCTGGCCACCTGCGGCTGCCCGTCCCTTTCGGCCTTCTCGGCAAACAGCGTGTAGCGCCGGTTGGCCCCGCTCTCCGCCATGAAGGCGGTCTGGAGATTGTCTTCCGTCCGGTTCGGCATGGGTCACCCCCGTTACTTTCGTTTCTTTACAGTATAGTCCCCCCGCGCTAAGGCCGCCAGCTTATCCGGGCCGGCTTCCGGTACGGGATGCGCGGGTAGGCGTAGCGCGGGTACCCCACCATGAGCGAGCCGCGCGGCTCCAGCCCTTCCGGCAGGTCCACCGCCGCCATCATCGGCGGGAAGGCGGCCGCCGCCGCGTTGAAGAACCCGCCCCAGCAGCACCCCAGCCCGGCCGTGGTGGCCAGCAGGTCGAAGTAGGCCAGCGCGATGGCGCAGTCGCCCCCGGCCATGACGTTCTCCTTCTCCACGCAGGCCATCACCGCCGCCGGCGCGCTGCGGAGGAACTCGTCGAAGCCGGCCTCCTGCCGCTTGAGCACGCCCGCCAGCATCTCCTCCATGGCCGGGTTGTTCTCTATCATCCAGCGCATCCAGTCCGCCCCCAGGTCCCCCAGCTTCTTCATCGTCGCCCGCCCGGTGATGACGTGCCAGTGCACCTCCTGGTTGTTGTGCCCGGTCGGCGCGTAGCGCGCCGCGTCAATGAGCTTTTCCAGCTCCTCCCGCGGCACCTCCTTGTCCCGGAACTCCCGCACGGAGCGGCGCGACCGCACCAGCTGCACGAGCTGCTCGTGGCCGACATTCAGCGTTTTGTCCACCGGGACCGTCTCCGACAGCGGCGCTTCGGCGTGGTCGAGGCTGGCGGAGGGGCAGACGGCCACGCAGTGGCCGCACCGGATGCAGATTTCCTCGGTGCCCGGCAGCAGCCGCGGGAAGCTCCCCTCCCGGAAGTAGATGATGCCGGCCGGGCAAACGGCGGCGCAGGTGCCGCACTTGGTGCAGGTATCTTTGTCCACGGTGAGTAAGGCCATCAGGTAATCTCCTTTTTGAGTAGCTTGTAGAATTTGTCGCGCGCCTGCCGTTCCAGCCACGGCGTGTGGCCGCACTTCTTGAGCAGGTAGAATGTGAAATTTTTCAGCCGCTGCTCGAGCGGCTCCCGGACGCCCTCGGCCGGATGGGGGTCGTAGTCGCCGTGGATGGCCACCACCGGGCACTTGATGTTCGCGGCCATCTCCACCAGCCGGCCGGTGGCCCGCAGACCGGCGGCCGCCGCCCAGACGCGCCGGTTGATGCGCTCGCTGTAGCCGAGGCCCTCGTCCTCGCGCGGCAGCGGGTCGTAGGCGTCCGTCTTCTCGAACATCGCCCCCAGCTCGGCCATGGGGTTGTCCTTCTCGCTGGTCGGGTCGGCCATCCGCTCGATGAGCTCCAGCGCGTGCACCCGCTCCGCTTCGCTCATCCGCTCGAACCGCGTCGGCACGATGCCGTCGGCATCGTGCGGCCGGAACGGCCCGCTGGCGACGAGGATGAGCTTCTTCACCAGCTCCGGGTGCCGTACCGCCAGCAGCCAGCCGAGCCACGCCCCCCACGAGTGCCCGATGACCGTCACCGGGCCGTCCGCGTCGGCGGCGATCACCTCGCGCAGCTCCTGGAGCTGCCCGTCAACGGTGTCTTGCGTCTGGATGGGTTCGAGAACGCCCGCAAATCCGCCGAGCTCCCGCGCCAGGCCGCCGGCGGCCCCGTAGGCCCCCGGCCCCCCGTGGAGCACGGCGACCGTATAGGGCGGCGTTCCCCATTTCCGCAGGTTTATCACAGCGTGCTGACCACGTGCGCCTTGAGCCCCTGGTTGAGGCAGCGCACCGCCAGGTCGTCGGCCCGGGCTTTTTCCTCGAACATGGTGTAGAGCGCCGGCCCGGAGCCGCAGAGGTGGACGAACGGCGCGCCCAGCTTCTCGATGTGCTCCCGGTAGACTTTCAAAACCGAGCCGCTGGCGAAGGCGACGTTCTCGAAATTGTTGACGAGCATCGTCGGGCGGAAGGACAGGTGCGTCACCAGCACCTCGACGAGCCGGCGCGTCGTCTGGCCGTCGGTGAAGTGGTTCCCCCGCAGGCTGGCGTACATCTGGGCCGTCTTGCCCCTCTCCGGCGCCACCTCCGGCAGCATGAGCACCACCCAGTGGCGCGGCAGCGGGGGCAGCAGCGTTATCAGCTCGCCGCGCCCCTCGGCGAGGGCCGTCCCGCCGGAGAGGAAAAAGGCCACGTCCGAGCCGAGCTCGGCGGCGATGGCGGCGAGCTTTTCTTCCTCCCACCCCAGGCTCCATAATCGGTTCAGGCCCAGCAGCGTCGCGGCGGCGTCGCTGGAGTCCCCGCCGAGGCCGGAGAGGAGCGGGATGCTCTTGTCCACCCGGATGCCCGCCCCCTTCCGGGTGCCGGCCTTCTTCCGCATGAGCTCGGCCGCCCGGCTGACGAGGCTGTCGCCGGGGATCCAGCCCTCCAGCGTACCGGTGACATTGATTTTCTTCCCCTCCTCGAAGTAGAGCGTATCGTACATGCCCACCGCCTGGAGCACGCTCCGCAGCTCGTGGTAGCCGTCCGGCCGCTTCCCGAGCACCTCGAGCGTCAAATTGATCTTGGCGGGGGTTTTCAGTGTCAGCACCGGCTACTCCTTCTCGGTCCGCGTGGCCGCCCGCAGCACGGCGGCCCATTCTTCCAGCTCCAGCGTCTCGGCGCGGCGCCTCGGGTCCACGCCGGCGGCCTCCAGCAATTCGGTCGCTTCTTCCTTCGTCATCTTGAGCCCCTGCGCCAGCGAGTTACCCAGTTGCTTCCGCGCCGCGGTGAACCCGGCCCGGACCACCTTGAAGAACGCTTCCTCGTCCATGGCCACCTTCGGCCCCGGATAGACCCGTATCCTGACGATGGCGGAATCCACCTCCGGCGCCGGGAAGAACGACTCCCGCGGCACTATTCTCACCAGTTCCGGCTCCCCGTAGAGCTGCACGGCAATGCTCAAGAGGCTCCGCTTGCCCGGCCCGGCGGCTATCGTCTCGGCCACCTCTTTCTGCACCATCACCACCATCACCGCCGGCTTGACCGCCGCTTCGAGGAAGTGCCGCAGCACCGGCGAGGTAATGTAGTACGGCAGGTTGGCGACGACCTTGTAGGAGGCCATTTCCGCCGGGACGTGCGGGCTCCCGGTGATGAAAAGCTCGGCCGGGTCCGTGCCGAGCACGTCCTGGTTGAGCACGACGACGTTGTCCGTCGGCAGCGTGCGGGTGAGAATGCTGGCGAGCGTGTCGTCGAGTTCGATGGCGATGACCCAGCCGGCCTTGCGGGCCAGCTCTGCCGTGAGGATGCCGAGCCCCGGCCCCACCTCGATGACGGTGTCGGTCGGCTGCAGGTCGGCCGCCGCCACCACGGCTTCGAGCGCCTCGCCGTCCACCAGGAAGTGCTGCCCGAGCCCCTTGCGGGCCCGCAGGTGGAACCGGCGCATCATCTTCCGCGTCTGTTCGAGCAGGGAATCCGGCGTGCCGTTCTTCATCGCAAAGGTGAGGCCGTGCACCCGTCCTCGACACCACCTAACAGCTTGCCCGCGGCAGCCGGCTCCGGCCAGGCATTCCTGCGGCACCCGGATGGTACCGCTTACCGCTGCTTCCTCTCGGACCTGACGGGGTTCACGGCGTTCCGCCGCGCAGGACCCGGCCTTCAACACCGCTTACCGCCGGCAGTCCCACCAGATGAGAGCCTCAGACGGGAATTCGACCCTGCTATAGCGGGTTTCAGGTACAGGGCACCGCTGGCTCCCCGTCTAGCACGACCTCACTAAAATCCTACCGTCCGGAGGGTGCTTTGTCAAGACTGCGAGGCGGTTACCGCCCCTGCTCCAGCCGCGTCGCCAGCTGCACCGGCAGCCCCGCCTTCATTATCTTGGCCTGCGTCGCCTCGATGTCATAGGCCACGCGATACAGGCGGAACATGCTGGCCTCCGTGTCGAGGACGCCGTAGGACGCCCGCGCGTCCCCGTCCCGCGGCTGCCCCACCGAGCCGGGGTTGATGATCATCTTCGTCTCCCCCATCGTCAGCCCGACCGCCGGCGTCAGCGGCGTGGCCGTGCAGAGGCTGCCCGCCTCCAGCTTGTAGACCATCGGGATATGGGTATGCCCTATGAAGCAGTACTTCGTGTTGAAAAACGGGAAGTTCCGCTCCGCGATGCCGGTGGACAGCACGTACTCCAGCAGCGGGTCCGAGGGGCTGGCGTGGACGAGCGTGTAGTCGCCGTCCTCGGCCGAGGTCGGCAGCGTCCCCAGCCAGACTTTCTCCCCGCCACTGAGGTTCTTCCACATCCAGCGGAGCGCCTGCTGGCCGAGCGGATTGAAGACGGAAAGCTCGAGCCGCTCGATGCTCCCCCGGTCGTGGTTGCCGGCCACGCAGACGGAGACGAGGTCCCTCAGCATGGCGATACAGGCGCCCGGCTCCGGCCCGTAGCCGGTCACGTCCCCCAGGCACCAGTAGCCGTCCGCGCCCCCGTTCCGCTCGATGTCCTCGAGCACCGCCGTCAGTGCTTCCGTGTTGCCGTGGATATCGGACAGGATGGCGTACTTCACTCTTTCAATATAGCAGTTTTGCAGCGAAGAAAACAGGAGATGGATTGCGCTGGAAAAACTCAGGGTATATAATCCGGCAGAATTATCCAGCTTGGAGATCGCCATGAAAACCGTCACGATTATTTCGCTGTGTTTTCTCGCCGTTACCATCGTCGTTATTTCCATCATGACAGGCGAGATCAATCAAGCCAACGAGTCACTCGCGGCTGCAGTAGCCTCCAACGCTAAACTTACCTCAGATATCCAGTCCGTCAACGCGAAATTCGATGCCAGCCAGCAGGAACTGCAAGCGACGAAAAATGAACTGGAGGAAACGAAGGACCAGCTCCAGGAAACCGAGACCACGCTGCAGTCTACCAGCGACAAACTCACGATCGCCCAGTCAAACTTGGAATCCGTAAAAACCGACCTCTCCGCCGCCCAACAATCACTCACCGATACTCGTTCGGAACTCACCTCTACGCGATCACGGCTAAAAACGACCGA
>DAOUEG010000093.1:0-4779 GCA_034430495.1 Dehalococcoidales bacterium | reverse complement strand
GAGGTCGTCCGGCTCGTCACCCCGGGCACCGTCGTCGAGCCCGGCCTGCTGGACGCCCGCGCCAACAACTACCTGGTGGCCGTCGTCCCCGGCGAGCGCGAGGTGGGTATCGCCGCCGTGGACATCACCACGAGCGAGTTCAGCGTCACCCAGGTGCCCCGCGACCGCGCCCCCGCCGAGCTCGAGCGGCTCGGCCCGCCGGAAGCCCTCGCCGCCGAGGGGGCCGATATCGAGGGACTGCTGCCGGAAAAGACGCAGGTCACCCGGCTGGACGGCTACCGCTTCGAGGAGGAGGTCGCCCGCCGGAGGCTGCTCGACCACTTCCGCGCCGCCTCGCTGGAAGGCTATGGCTGCGACCGCCTGCCGCTCGCCGTGCGGGCCGCCGGGGCCGTGCTCGCCTACGTGGAGGAGACCCAGAAGGGCGTCCTCGCGCACCTGACCCGGCTCAGTACCTACCAGACCGGCGATTTCATGGCCCTCGACGACCAGACCCGCCGCAACCTGGAGATTTTTCGGGGCGCCCGCTCGGAATCCACCGAGGGCTCGCTCCTCTCGGTGCTGGACGTGACCAAAACCCCGATGGGCGGGCGCAAGCTGCGCCGGTGGCTCGGCCAGCCGCTCATGGACGCCGCCGCGCTGGACAAGCGCCTCGATGCCGTCGCCTGGTTCGCGGACCACGCCCTCGCCCGCGCCCAGGTCGTGGAAAGGCTCGCCGCCGTGGCGGACGTCGAGCGCCTCGTCAACCGCATCCGCACCGACATCGCCCTGCCGCGGGAGGTCGTCTCCCTCCGCCGCTCGCTGGAGGCCGTACCGGCCCTGCGGGAGGCCATCGAGGCCGCCGGCGATACCGGGTCCATCCAGGCCCTCCTCGACGGACTGAAACCCTGCCGGGAGACCGTCGCGCTCATCGCCTCGGCCCTCGCGGACGAGCCCTCGTCCTCCCTCGGGGAGGGCGGCGCTATCCGTCCCGGCTTCGACAAGGACCTCGACGACCTCCGCCTCGCCGCCACCAACGCCCGCCAGTACCTGGCCAACCTGGAAAAGCAGGAGCGCCAGGCCACCGGCATCAAGAACCTCCGCATCGGCTTCAACAACGTCTTCGGCTACTACCTGGAGGTCTCCAACGCCAACCTCGCCCAGGTGCCGGAGCACTACATCAGGAAACAGACCCTGGTGAACGGGGAAAGGTTTTTCACCCCGGAGCTAAAGGAGTACGAGACCCTCATCCTCAACGCCCGCGACCGCATGGCGGAGATGGAGACCGACCTCTTCCGCCGCGTCTGCCGCCAGATAAGCGCCGGCGCGGAGCGGGTGCTGGCCGTGGCCGGGGCCCTCGGCGCGCTCGATGTCTACGCCGCCCTGGCCGAGATCGCCGTCCGTCACCGCTACGTCCGGCCCGTCCTCGACGGCGGCACCGAGATAGACATTTTGCAGGGCCGCCACCCCGTCGTCGAGCGCACCCTGGACGAGGGCACCTTCGTCCCCAACGACCTCGCCCTCTCCACCGCCGATACGCAGGTCATTATCCTGACCGGCCCCAACATGTCCGGCAAGAGCACCTATTTGCGGCAGGCCGCCCTCATCGTCCTCATGGCGCAGATAGGCAGCTTCGTGCCGGCGGAGCGAGCCCGCATCGGCATCGTGGACCGCATCTTCACCCGCATCGGCGCCCGGGACGACCTCGCCGCCGGGCAGTCCACCTTCATGGTGGAGATGGTGGAGACGGCCAACATCCTCAACAACGCCACGCCCCGCTCGCTGCTCATCCTCGACGAGATAGGCCGCGGCACCTCCACCTACGACGGCCTCTCCATCGCCCGCGCCGTGGCGGAGTTCATCCACAACGAGAAAACCCTCGGCGCGCGCACCATCTTCGCCACCCACTACCATGAGATGACGGCGCTGGCGGACTACCTGCCGCGGGTGAGGAACTACAACGTCTCCGTCATCGAGGAGAATGGGCGCGTCGTCTTCCTCCACAAGATCGTCCCCGGCGGCGTGGACCGGAGCTACGGCATCCACGTGGCCCAGCTCGCCGGGCTGCCCCACGCCGTGCTGCGCCGCGCCGCTGAGGTGCTGGCCGACCTCGAAAGGAACGGCCGCAAGCCGAGAGGCGAGGGCCGCGTGCGGGAGGCCGCCGCCCAGATGCCGCTCTTCGCCGCCGCTTCTCCCGTGGACGAGGAGCTGAAAAAGCTGGACATCAACGGCATGACGCCGCTGGAAGCCCTCACCAAGCTCTACGAGCTGAAGAAACACCTGGAAACGCAAGGGGGATGAAACGGGATGGCTGAAACGGACGCGGTGGTGGTCGACCGGAAACTGTCCAAGGCGGACTACTTCCGGGTGCTCATGGGCCTGACCCTGCGGAAGTGGTACGTGGTCGGCCTCATCCTGGCGGCCGCCGTGCTGCTCGTCATCGGCAGCGTGCTGGACGTGTACCCGGTGCTCTTCATTTTCATCTTCGTCTTTATCGTGGCCTACGCTCCGATGGCCGGGCTCAAGCTCATCTTCGACAAGCGGAACCAGAGCGTGTTCCTGCCGGTCCGGCTGACGTTCACCGAAGCGGAGATAGCGGTGGCTTCGGAGCTGTCCCGGGGAACGCTGAGCTGGGACGCCTACCGCGACTGGAAGAAAATCGGCCGTTTTTACGTCCTGGTGGTATCGGGCCGGACGTCCCACCTCGTCCCGGCCGCGGGCCTGTCGGAACGGGAAACGGAGAGACTGGAGACACTTTTCAGGACGAAAATCAAGGACCATCGCTGAAGCGAGCGAAGTCCATAGCGAGGGGAGGGAACCATGGAACAGACGATTCTGGTTACCTACGCTACCAAGCACGGCGCGACGAAGGAAATCGCCGAGCGCATCACGAGGGTGCTCCGGGACGAGGGGCTCTCCGCGGAAGTCATCCCGGTGAAGCAGGTCGGCTCCCTGGCGCCGTTCCGGGCCGTCGTGCTGGGGAGCGCCTCCTACTACGGCCGCTGGCGCGGCGAGGCGGTGAAGTTCCTGAAAAGCCGTGCCGCCGAGCTGTCCGACCGTCCCACCTGGCTCTTCATGAGCGGCCCCACGGGCAAGGGCGACCCGAAGGAGCTCCTCAAGGGCAAACTGTATCCAAGCGGCCTCCAGCCCACTCTCGATAAAATCCACCCGAGGGAGGTGACCGCCTTCCACGGGAACTCGTCGCCGGAGAATTTCAGCGGCTGGGAGAAGTGGATTCTGAAACGCGTCGGGGCGGACGCCGCCGACTTCCGCGACTGGGACATGATCGAGGGCTGGGCGAGGAACGTCGCCGCGGCCTTGAAGAAGGAGTGACGATCCTGTCATCCCGGGGGCGTTCCGGACCCGCAGAAGGATAAGCAGTCCCTTTCTCCTGACGGGAGAGGGTCGGGGCGAGGGTGAAAACACCCGCCGCCCGCGAGGACTGGCGGCGTGACAAGGAGTGACCGCATGAAACTACTGGCCGTTTCCGGCAGCCCCCGCAAGAGCGGGAACACGGTGCTGCTGCTGAACAAGGTGCTCGAAGGCGCGCAAGCGGCGGGCGCCGAGACGGAGCTGTTCTCCGTCGCCGGAAAAGATATCAAAGGCTGCGACGGCTGCTGGGCCTGCGTGAAAACGGGGACGTGCCACATCAAGGACGACCTGGCCCCGCTCTACGGCCTGATGGGGGAGGCGGACGGCCTCGTCTTCGGGACGCCCATCTACTTCTGGGGGATGACCTCCCAGATGAAGGCGGTCATTGATCGCTCCATCGCCTTCAACCACGCCGAGAAGACGCTGGCCAACAAGGTGGCCGGGGTGGTGGCCGTGGCGGGGAGCCTGGGGCTGGTGGACGCCCTCAAGGACTTCAGCTGGTTCATGGTGCAGCGGCGGATGCTGCCGGCGAACTTCGTCTGCGCCTACGCCCGGGACCCGCAGGCGACGGGGGAGATGCCCGGCCTGATGAAGGACGCGGAGGACCTGGGGCGGCAGATGGTGGCGCTGATCGGGAAGGGGTTCACCTATCCGGCGGAGTTCATCAAGGGGCCGGGGGCGTTCGGGGTGGGGGACAGAAGGTAGGGGACGGCCAGCGATGCGTCAGGCATCTTGGAATTCAAGCGAACTATTTTCATAATATAGGTCGAGATTGGCCGTTTCGCTTGATTATGTTTGATGCAATTTTCTAGATCATCGGTGGAGGTGAAATACGCGCGCTCGGTAATGTCGCGCTATGCCGCCGGCAAATTTCACACGTACAGGTATTTGAGCTAAAATGTCGAACACCCACTCGTTTCCGGAACTTGCTATCTCCTCGCTTTATAATTAAATCAAATAGAGCCCTTTCGCCATTTTCCAAATAGCGCCGCAAAGCGTACGCACATAAATCAGCGATTTGAACCATACTCGTTAACTCACTGTTTACGAACAGTGGTGTTTCGATTATTTTATCTAATTTTATCCAAGTCGTTCCTGATTTATGGAATTTTTTCATCCTTGCGGTGTGTTTCCTCGCAACCGTCTCGTTATTATCATGTATCAGAAGGCCAAAGCAATTTGGATCCGCCTTCCCTACGTTTTGAAGATACGTCTCGAATCTTGTGACTACTTGTTCGAAAGCCTGCTCGTCGATAGTATCCGGATGACGCGTGGGATCGAAATAAACTTTATCAACACATTCAGCAAATAACCTTGCGAAGCCCCAAGAAGAAACAAGCGTTGCTATTTCAGTAATAAAGTTTTGTCTTTCTTGAAGAGTCAAGTGGATATAGTTGTTGGTTTGTTTATAATTCTTTTTTATTTGCCGAT
>DAOUEG010000092.1:0-5291 GCA_034430495.1 Dehalococcoidales bacterium | reverse complement strand
AGGCGGTATTACTCTCAGGATCACTCGGAGAACGCCGAGCATTCATAAAGAGCTTCGTTCAAGAGATCAGAGTTACCGGTGATGAGGCTTTATTGACCTATGTTCCGCCAATCCCTCCCGAGATATTGAAAGCCGAGGGCGAAGCGGTACCATCTACCGTACGGAGTGGTGGGCGGTAATGGATTTGTACCAATGACCTCTGCGATGTCAACGCAGCGCTCTAACCAACTGAGCTAACCGCCCTTGAACCCCTGTCATTGTACTGGATTCCCGAACCGGGCGTCAACTGGATTGCCCCCTCGCGGAACGCTTGTGCCCCCCTCCCGGCGTACCGTATAATGGAAAGAACGCCCGTGCGCCGTTAGTCCCTCCCCGGCCCTTGCCGGCACGCCCCCCTCCCACCCATCGCGGCACTGCGGCGCGCGCACCGGGAGTCGCGTGGCTACAACGTTAACGGAAACCCACCGGAAAAAACCCAGGATATTCTACGGCTGGTTCGCCCTGCTCGGCGTCATGGTCATCGTGTTCAGCGTCGGGGGCATCTTCGCCAACTCCTTCGGCGTCTTTCTCCCCATCGTCTCGGCGGACGCGGGCTGGAGCCGCGGCGCTATGGCCCTGGCCCTCTCGCTCGGGGTCATGGCCTTCGGGCTGCCGAGCCCCCTCTTCGGTATCCTCACAACCCGCTTCGGCGAGCGGAACCTCCTCATCTGGGGCAACCTGCTGGCCGGCCTCGGCCTGATGGCCCTGGCCGCCGTCCGCGCCCTCTGGCAGCTTGACGCCCTCTACGTCGTCATCGGCTTCGGGGCCGGCCTCGGCGGCTTCGTCCCCGGCGCTTCCCTCGTCGCTAACTGGTTCGTGAAAAAACGCCCCCTCGCCCTCGGCATGTTCACCGCCTGCGGCGGGCTCGGCGGGTTCGTCTTCCCTCCCCTCGCCACCGCCCTCGCCGAGGCCATCGGCTGGCGGTTCGCCTGGCTGTCGCTCGGCGGCCTCGTCATCATCGTCGCCGTCCTCCTCGGCGGCATTATCCTCGTCCGCAACCGCCCGGAGGACATGGGGCTCGCCCCGGACGGCGCGCCCCCTTCCCCGATGACGGAACTGGAAGCCGCGGAACCCGCCGCTCCGGCCACGGTACGCACCTCCGCCGGGCTCATGACGCTGTTCAAGCACCGCATCGTCTGGCTCATCGGCGGCTTCGCCTTCGCCAACTCGTTCGCCCAGGGCACCATGATGGGCCACCAGGTCGCCTTCCTGCTCGACCGCGGCTGGACGCCGCTGGCCGCCGCCACCACGATGAGCCTCCTCTTCGGCATGAGCTTCTTCGGCAGCCTCACCTTCGGGATGCTCGCCCTCCGGCTCAAGATACGCTACCTCGCCATGACCGGGTTCGTCGTACAGCTGCTCGCTATCATGGTGCTGATGCACTTCCGCGCTATCCCGCTCGTCTATACCTACGCGCTCCTGCTCGGCGTCGGCAACGGCATCCTGACCACCGCCATGCCCACCTTCGTCGGCGAGCACTACCATGGCGACTGGTACGCCCGGGCCATCGGCATCGTGCTGCCCTTCCAGGTCATCTCGATATCCATCTCCTCCTTCGTCGCCGGCGCCATCTACGATTCCCTCGGGACCTACACGGCGGACTTCTATCTGGTGGCCGGGTTCCTGCTCCTCGGGCTCCTGCTCGTCACCCTCATCCCCCGCCCCAAAACCGTCGCCGCCTGACGCCGCTACCGGTGCCGCTCGGCTTTCGTGTACAATGAAAACATGAGCGTCTTGAAAGTCGTTACTCGCTGGCTCTTCGTCCTCTGCCTCCCCGTCCTGCTCGTCACCGCCAGCATCAGTATCGCCGTCAACACCCCCGCTCTCTACACGCGCGGCTTCCACCGGTATGATATCGCTTCCGTCACCGGCCTCGCCCCGGACCAGCTGGAAAAAGCCGCCGCCGGCCTGCGGGACTACTTCAACAACGGGCAGCCGTACATTGACGTCGTCGTCACCAGGAACGGCCAGCCGTTCACCCTCTTCAACCAGCGGGAAGTGGACCACCTCAAGGACGTCAAGGCGCTCTTCCGCCTCGGCTACAAGGCGGCGGGGGTAACGCTGCTCTACGCGATTGCCTTCACGCTGGCCGCGCTCTTCTGGTGGCGGGACCGGCGTCAGCTCTGGGTGGGGATGCGCAACGGCGGCATCCTGGCGCTCGTGCTGATGGCGGCGCTCGGCGTGACTATCGCCGTGGACTTCAACGGCTTTTTCCTGGAGTTCCACCTGCTGAGCTTCGCCAATGACTTCTGGGAGCTCAACCCGGCCACGGACTACCTCGTCATGCTCTTCCCGCAGCCGTTCTGGTTCGATGCCACCGCCTTCATCGCCGCCGGCGCGGCCGGGGCGGCCGTCATCACCGGGGCCCTCGGCTGGTGGCGCGCCCGCCTCGCCGCCAAAGACTAGTCCTCGACCGGCTCCGGCTCCCGGGGCCTGGACTTGGCGAAGAACGAGAGGACGAGCACCGCCACCCCGATGACGAGCACGATGATGTTGAACACCAGCATCGGCTGGAGGGCATCGTGGTACACGTTGAGCACGATGTTCTGGGCGTAGGCCGGTATGTCCATCCCCTGGGCGTAGTCGAACGGGTTGATGGCCCGCGCGATGATGGACCCCGCCAGCTCCAGGAAGCCGAAGAACGCCAGCGTGATGCCCACCGCCCGCGCCGGGTGCTTGACCTCCCGCCAGATGACCCAGATGAGCGCGATGAGCACGATGGCCGCGGCGATGAGCGCCCAGTAGGCCGTCTCGAAGTAGCCCAGGTACCGCCGCGCGTCGGCGAGCTGCTGCAGGCCCTCCTGGCCGAACACCTCCGTGTCCACGTTATAGGTGTCCGGTATCTCCGTGATGAAAGAGTCCGTGAACTCGTTGAAGTACGGCTCGATGACGTTGTCGTTCAGGTTGGCGATGATGGTGTCCGTGCCGAGCGAGTCGATCTGCGACCGCACCAGGTCCGGGTGCGTCTCCAGGTACGCGACGAGCTGCTGCTGGTTGAGCAGCCGCGCGTCCGCGGGCAGGAAGTCCTGCGGGATGTACTGCACGATGTCCGCCGGGTTGTCGACGATGTAGTCCTCCACCCCGCTGACGATTTCCGGCAGGTAGCTGGCGGACTTCTCTGTCCAGATGGTCCAGAGGTTGTCCCGCAGCGTGGTCTTGAGCCCGGTGAGGTCAATGGTGATGGCCAGCTGGTCGGCCCGCCCCTGGAGGTAGTCGTAGAGCTGCGTGGTGATGCTGTCGAACTGGTCCTTCAGCCAGGGCTCGTAGACGTGGATGACGGAGATGGCCATGTCCTTCACCACCGGCTCGGCCACGGCGTACTCCGCCGGCAGGTCGAAGCTGAGCTGGTCGTTCAGGATGTCCCGCGCCAGCTCCGTGATGTTGATGTTCTGGACCTGCCGGTTGACGAAGGACTGGCTCAGCACCGTCGCCTTGAGCCAGGTCGCCGTGCCGATGAGTCCCACGATAATGAAGAGCAGAATGCAGAGTACCGCCGTTCCCAGGCCCTTGACCGCGTTCATGCCAGCCCTCCCTGTAAAGGCGCGCCCGCCACTTTTTGCCGTATTGTACCATACCGTGTCTGAAAAAACCTCCGGGCTGGCACCCAAATCGAGGCTGAAGCCAGGTTTTGCAACCCCCCGGCCCATGTTATAATGAGGGGAAATCGCCGCTGGAACGCCGCATGTTTACCCACCTTCACGTCCATACGGAATACAGCCTCCTCGACGGGATGTGCCGGATACCCCAGCTGGTCGCCCGGGCTAAAGAGCTCGGCATGGAAAGCCTGGCCATCACCGACCACGGCGTTATGTACGGCGTTATCGAGTTCTACCAGGCCGCCCGCGAGGCCGGCGTCAAGCCCATCATCGGCGTGGAGACGTACATCGCCCCGGGCAGCCGCCACAGCCGCACCCCCGGCGACAAGTCCGCCTACCACCTCATCCTCCTCGCCCGCAACAAGACCGGCTACGAGAACCTGCTCCAGCTCACCACCAAGGCCCACCTCGAGGGTTTTTACTACAAGCCCCGCGTGGACAAGGAGCTCCTCGAGCAGCACCACGAGGGCCTCATCGCCCTCAGCGCCTGCCTCTCCGGCGAGGTCTCCTACCTCCTCCTCAATAATCGCGCGGCGGAGGCCCGCGAGGCCGCCCGCTGGTACAAGGACACCTTCGGGGACTTCTACCTGGAAATCATGCGCCACCCCATGCCGGAGATGGACGCCGTCAACCCGCGCCTCGTCGAGCTCGGCCGCGAGCTCGATATCCCCCTCGTCGCCACCAACGACACCCACTATATCAACCAGGAGGACGCCTCCGCCCACGACCTGCTCCTCTGCATCGGCACCAACGCCACCGTCAACGACGAGAAGCGCCTCAGGATGCCCGGCGATTTCTACTACCTCAAGAGCCCGGAGGAGATGGCCGCCGCCTACCGCGACCTGCCGGACGCCGTCGAGAACGCCGGCAGGATTGCCGAGATGTGCAACCTGGAGCTGGACTTCGGCCGCCTCCACCTGCCGGAAATCGAGCGGCCCGCCGGCCAGAGCCCGGACGAGTACCTCGCCGACCTCTGCTGGACCAACTTCAAGGAACGCTACCCCCACCCTGCCGAGGAGCTGCGCCAGCGCCTGGAGTACGAGCTGGACGTCATCCGCACCACCAGGTTCGCCAACTACTTCCTCGTCTGCTGGGACATCATCACCTTCGTAAAAAGCGCCGGCATCGAGTACGGCGTCCGCGGCAGCGCCGCCTCCTCCATCGTCCTCTACTGCCTCGGCATCACCTTCCTCGACCCCGTCGAGCACGGCCTCGTCTTCGAGCGCTTCCTCAACATCGAGCGCAAGGAGATGCCGGATATTGACCTCGACCTCCAGGACGACCGCCGCGACGAGGTCATCGCCTACGTCCAGCGCAAGTACGGCCAGGACCACGTCGCCCAGATTATCACCTTCGGCACCCTCGGCGCCCGGGCGGCCATCCGGGACGTCGGCCGCGCCCTCGGTATGCCCTACGGGGACGTGGACCGCGTCGCCCGGCTCGTGCCCGGCCTGCCCGGCATGACCCTGAAAAAGGCCATGGAGGAGAACCCGGAGTTCCGTAATCTCTACGAGGCGGATGACATCGTCCGCCGCCTCGTCAACGAGGCCTCCCGCGTCGAGGGCGTCTCCCGTCACGCCAGCACCCACGCCGCCGGCGTCGTCATCTCCGCGGATACCCTGACGAAGTACGTCCCGCTCCAGAAGGCCAGCCGCG
>DAOUEG010000091.1:0-15297 GCA_034430495.1 Dehalococcoidales bacterium | reverse complement strand
ATACCTGGGGGCGGGGACCTCCATGAAGTCCTCCCGCTCGATGTAGAGCACCCTGGAGAACGGCACCTTCCGGGTGCCGGCGGACGGGTCCTCCGGGTTGTTGACGGTCTCGAACTCCTCGACCTTATCTTCCGGGTAGTTATCAATGACGAGCTTGAGCGGCCGCAGCACGCCCATGACGCGGGGGACGCGTTTGTTGAGGTCCTCGCGGAGGACGTGCTCGAGGAAGGCGACGTCAATGGTGCTGTTCGTCTTGGCGACGCCGGTGCGGCGGCAGAACTCCCGGATGGCCTCCGGCGTGTAGCCGCGGCGGCGCAGGCCGGCGACGGTCGGCAGGCGCGGGTCGTCCCAGCCGCCGAGGATGCCCTTCTCGATGAGGGGGCGCAGCAGGCGCTTGCTCGTCACCATGTAGGTGATGTTGAGGCGGGCGAACTCTATCTGGCGGGGGCGGTAGACGCCGAGCTCGATGAGGAACCAGTCGTAGAGGGGGCGGTGGTCCTCGAACTCCAGCGAGCAGAGCGAGTGGGTGATGCGCTCCATGGAGTCGTTGAGGCCGTGGGTCCAGTCGTACATGGGGTAGAGGCACCAGGCGTCGCCGGTGCGGGGGTGGGTGGCGTGGAGGATGCGGTACATGACCGGGTCCCGCATGTTGAGGTTGGGCGAGGCCATATCCACCCTGGCGCGGAGCACGAGCGAGCCGTCCGGGAACTCCCCGGCGCGCATGCGCCTGAAGAGGTCCAGGCTCTCGGCCACGGGGCGGTCGCGCCAGGGGCTCGGCCTGCCGGGCTCGGTGAGGGTGCCGCGGTACTCCCGAATCTGGTCGGCGGTGAGCTCGTCCACGTAGGCCTTGCCCGATTCAATGAGCTGCACGGCGTAGTCGTACATGGGCTCGAAGTAGTCCGAGGCGAAGTAGAGCCTATCGCCCCAGTCGTAGCCGAGCCAGTGGATATCGTTGATGATGTTATCTATGTACTTCTGCTCTTCCTTGGTAGGGTTGGTGTCATCGAAGCGGAGGTTGGTGATACCGCCGAAGTCCTCGGCGATGCTGAAGCTGATCCAGCAGGCCTTGGCGTGGCCGATGTGCAAATAGCCGTTCGGCTCCGGGGGGAACCGGGTGTGGACGTTGTCATAGCGGCCCTCCTGAAGGTCCTGGCGGACAATCTCCCTGATGAAGTCGCTGGCGGTATTCGTGTTTTCCGTGGTCATGGTGCCGTATTGTCCTCCTTTCCTTCTTTCGGGTCCGCTATCTTCTCCAGCCCGCCGAGGGCGGACCGGATGCGCTGGAGACACTCGCGCTGCCCGAGCACGGTCATGGTCTCGAAGAGGGGCGGCGTGGCGGTGCGGCCGGTGACGGCGGTGCGGAGCACGCCGAAGAGCTGCCCCGCCTTGAGGCCGAGCTCCTCCGCGAGGGGGCGCAGCACGGCTTCCAGGTCGTCGCGGTCGAAGCCTTCCAAAGCGGCGAGACGCTCCCCGGCCGCCTTGAGGGCGGCCAGGCTCTCCGCGGCGGTCATCTTCTTGCCGACGAGGTCGGCCGGGTCGTAGTCCGGGTAGAGGAAGAAGAAGTCCGCGTAGCTCGCGGCGTCTTTCAGCGTGGTGATGCGCTCCTGGATGAGGGGCACGATGCGGCGGACGTAGTCCTCGTCAACGGGGCGCGGCACGGCGGGCGGCAGGCCGTCCTCCAGGAAGGGCATGAGGCGGGCGGCCAGATCGTCCGGGGCGAGACTCCGGATATAGTAGCCGTTCATCCAGTCCAGCTTGTCGCGGTTGAAGACGGCGCCGGTCCGGCCGATGCGGTCGAGGGAGAAGTAGTCAATCAGCTCCTGCCGGCTCATTATCTCCGTCTTGTCGTCCAGCGACCAGCCGATGAGGGAGAGGACGTTGAGCATGGTCTCCGGCAGGTAGCCCTGCCCGCGGTAGTCCAGGATGGAGGTGGCGCCGTGGCGCTTGCTGAGCTTGGCCCGGTCCGGCCCGACGATGAGGGGGTGGTGGACGAACTGCGGCGGCTCCCAGCCGAGCGCTTTATAAAGCAGGATGTGGCGCGGCGTGGAGGAAATCCACTCCTCCGCCCGGATGACGTGGGAGATGGCCATGAAGTGGTCGTCCACGACGGCGGCGAGGTGGTAGACCGGGTAGCCGTCGCTCTTGAGCATGACGAAATCGTCCTGGGTGGCGAGGTCGAAGCTCACCTCCCCGTAGATGGCATCGGTAAAGCCCACCCGGCCGGACTCCGGCACCTTGAAGCGGACGACCCTGGGGAGGCCGGCGGCCTCCTTCGCGGCGCGCTCCGCCGGGGCCAGGTGGCGGCAGGTGCGGTCGTAGCCGGCGGCCGGGTCCTTGCGGGCGGCGCGCTCCCGGCGCACCTCTTCCAGCCGCTCCGGCGTGCAGTAGCAGTAGTAGGCGTCCCCCCGGGCGACGAGACGCTCGGCGGCCTCGCGGTAGAGGTCGAGGCGCTGGCTCTGGTAGTACGGGCCGTAGTCGCCGCCCCTGTCGGGGCCCTCGTCCCAGTCAATGCCGAGCCAGTGGAGGGCGTCCATCATGTACTCCACGGCGCCGGCGACCTTACGGCTGACGTCCGTGTCCTCGATGCGGAGCACGAAACGGCCGCCGAAGTGCCGGGCCATGAGGTAGTTAAAGATGGCCGTGCGGATATTCCCCACGTGGGGACGCCCGGTGGGGCTCGGCGCGAAACGGACGCGTACCGGTCTATCCATGTCAGAAGGCAACCTTTCGTGAACCCGGAGAAGGTGTATAACGTATCAATTGTAGCAGAAACGGAGCGGCGCGCGCCAGACATAAAATGAAGAAAACGTCATTGTTCGAGTGGACGTTGACACGGCCCTATTTCCGCTTGTCTTATAGACCCGGGAAGAGTATAATGCCCCCTAGCCGTCAATAAATGACGGCGAGAGGCCGCCGCAAAATCTTCCCGGATACTCCCACTTTCCGCAACGAACCTTCCGGGAAACCGGCGTCCGCGGCGGCAGGAAAACAGAGGGAAGGAGACATCCGTATGGCAGGTTGCCGGTAAACGACGCTCGCCGGCCCGACAGGTATAGGATCAACCTGAAATCTGAAATACGATTACGTCAGCCAATGAGTAACAGCAGAGGTGAACGATGATTGCAAAACAGCAACTGGTGAAAGTCGTGGGGGCGGCGAACGTCTCCTACGACCCGGCCACCCTCGACGGCTACTCCCGGGACATCAGCTTCGTGAACCAGGTGCGCCCGGAGTGCGTCGTCAAGCCCCGCAAGGCCGGTGACGTCCAGGCCCTCGTCAAGCTGGCCAACGAGACGCACACCCCGCTCGTACCGGTGAGCTCCGGGGCGCCGCACTTCCGCGGCGACACGGTACCCGGCACGGGAGGCGCCATCATGGTGGACATGAGCGGGATGAACAAGATAGTCTTCGTGGACCGGCCGCGGCGCGTGGCGATGGTGGAGCCGGGGGTGACCTTCGGCGAGCTCATCGCGGCGACGGCGCGGGAGGGGCTCCGCATCAACCTGCCGCTCCTGCCCCGGAAGACGAAGACGGTACTCGGCAGTCTCATCGAGCGGGAGCCGGTGACGATGCCGGCCTACCAGTGGGACAGCTCCGACCCGCTCGCCTGCGTCGAGGTCATCTTCGGCGGCGGCGACGAGTTCCGCACCGGCCAGGCGGCCGGCCCCGGCACCGTCAAGCAGCAGTGGGCGGTGGGCGGCCTGCAGAAGGCGCCCTACGGCCCCGGCGTGGCCTCCTGGCACCGCTTCATCCAGGGAGCGCAGGGGACGGTCGGCATCGTGACGTGGGCCTCGCTGCGGTGCGAGATACTGCCGAAGCTGGAGGAGTCCTTCGTGGTCGGCGCGACCGACCTCGGCACGCTGCTCGAGCTGAGCGCGTGGCTCGTCCGGCTGCGCATGGTGAACGAGTGCTTCATCCTCAACGACGTCAACCTGGCCGCCATCTTCGCGCGGCGGGACAAGGACTACCGGGCGCTCAAGGACGCCCTGCCCGCCTGGACGCTCTTCTACACCGTGGCGGGCTACGAGTACTTCCCGGAGGAGCGCATCAGCACCCGCGTCAGCGACATCACCGACATGACGCAGCGGCTCGGCATCGAGGCGGCCAAGTCCGTGGCCGGGCTTTCCGCCAACGAGATCAGGAAGACGGTGCAGCAGCCGGCGGCGGACCCGTACTGGAAGCTCCGCCAGAAAGGCGCCTGCGAGGACCTCTTCTTCCTGACCATCAATGACAAGATAGAGGACCAGCTCAACGCCATGAACGGTGTGATTGACAAGGCCGGCTACGCCGCCTCCGAGATGGGCATCTACCTCCAGCCGGTCGTGCAGGGAACGGGCTGCCACGTGGAGTTCAACCTGTTCTATGACCCGGCCAACGCCAAGGAAACGGCCCGCGTCAGGGACCTGACCACGGCGGCCACCCGGGCGCTCATGGCCCGGGGGGCGTTCTTCTCGCGGCCGTACGGCATCAACGCCGGGGCGGTCTTCAACCGGGACGCGGCCACGGTGACGATGCTCAAGAAAATCAAGAAGATGTTCGACCCGAACGGCATCATGAACCCCGGCAAGGTGTGCTTCTGATGCGCGCCCGACGAACGAATCCAGCAAACAGAGACGACAGGAGGTAGCGAAGATGGGACTGGAACAATACAAGGGCGACATGGAGATGTGCTGCCGGTGTTCTGCCTGCAAGTTCGTGCCGATGCAGCAGATCAAGGGCCACGCCTACTCCTACGTCTGCCCCAGCATATCGCGGTACAACTTCCACAGCTATTCCGGCGGCGGCCGCATGAACATCGGTGCGGCGGCGCTCAAGAACGGCACCAACTACACCGAGAAACTGAAGCACATCATCTACAACTGCCAGCTGTGCGGCGCCTGCGGCGTGTCCTGCAACTACGCCATGGACATGGAGGTGCTCCAGCCGATCACCGAGTTCCGCATCCAGGCCGTGAAGGACGGCCAGACGGACGCGGCGCTCGACAGGGTGGTCAAGGGGATGAAGGCGAGCGGCTCCATGGTGCCCGTCAAGGGCAAGCGGGGCGACTGGGCCAAGGGGCTCGGCATCAAGGACGCCACCAAGGAAAAGTGCGAAGTGCTCTTCCACGTGGGGTGCTCGATGAGCTACGACCCGTCCCAGCAGAAGCTGGCCAAGGAGGTGGCCAAGATCCTCCAGAAGGCGGGCATTGACTTCGGCATCGCCGGGGACGCGGAGACGTGCTGCGGCGGCCGCGCCTACCAGATGGGCTACGAGGACGCCTTCCTGGCCCAGGCCAAGAAGAACATGGCGCTCGTCAAGAAGTGCGGCGCGCACACCATCGTCACCGCCTGCGCCGACGGCCACCAGGCCTTCAAGGTGCTCTACGACAAGTACAAGCTCAAGGGCGATATCCGCGTCTTCCACATCGCCGAGTACGTGGACCGGCTGGTGCGCGAGAGCAAGCTCAAGCTGCGCCGCAAGGTTGACCTGAGCGTGACCTACCACGACCCGTGCCGGCTCGGCCGCATCGGCGAGCCGTGGGTGCACTGGGAAGGGCGCAAGATACCGGGTGACCGCTTCGTCTTCGACCCGCCCAAGGAGTACCGGCGCGGTACCAAGGGCGTCTACGAGCCGCCGCGGGACGTGCTCAAGGCCATTCCCGGCGTCAAGCTGACGGAGATGACCCGCATCAAGGAATACGCCTGGTGCTGCGGCGCGGGGGGCGGCGTCAACGAGTCCAACCCGGACTTCGCGCTGTGGACGGCCAAGGAACGCATTGACGAGGCGGTTGCCACCGGCGCCGAGGCGCTCGTAACCGCCTGTCCGTGGTGCGAAAAGACGTTCAACGAGGCCATCAAGGCGACCGGGGCCAACCTCAAGGTCTACGACATCGTGGAACTCGTTGAGAAGGCGATATAAGGAAGGGGGTCAGCAACATGGCGCTTAGCAAAGAGGTTTATAAAGAGTTCGAAGATGTGGTCGGCGCGGAAAACATCTGCGATGACCCCGCCATCATGCCGTCCTACTACGGCACCGAGTTCGCGGCGGTCATGCTCCCCGGCAACACGGCCGAGGTGCAGGCCCTCATCAGGCTCTGCAACAAGCACAAGATCAAGTTCCGGGCCATCTGCACCGGCTGGTCCGGGATGTTCCCGCCGGGGATGATACTGCTCGACCTGCGGCGGATGAACAAAATCATCGAAATCAACGAAGAAAACATGTACGCCGTGGTGGAGCCGTACTGCATCTCCGGCCAGCTCCAGGCGGAGCTGATGAAGCGGGGCTTCCACCTGAACGTGAAGGGGGCGGGCAGCAACTGCTCGGCGATGCTCCGCGGCCACGGCCACCTCGACCAGACGACGAGCGGCGACGACCGCAACCACCTGGCCATCGAGTGGGTGACGCCGGAGGGCGAAATCGTCCGGTCCGGCTCGCTCGGCTCCTCAGACGAGTGGTTCAGCGGCGACGGGCCGGGCCCGTCCCTGCGGGCCATCCTGACCAGCGCCGTCCCGCCGGGCGTGACGCCGGGCGTGTTCACCAAGGCGGCGCTGAAAATCTACCACTGGCCGGGGCCGACGGCGTTCCCCATCCAGGGGCTCTCGCCGAAGTACACCCTCAGCGAGATACCGGCCAACATGATGGCCCGGTACTACAGCTTCAAGACGGTGGAGAAGATGTGGCAGGCGGAAATCGCCATCGGCGAGGCGGAGATAGCCTTCGAGCTGATGGGCTTCAACGCGGCCATGGTGGCCTGCAACATCACCACCTGCAACGAGGAGGAAGAAGTCGTCTTCCCGAAGCTGAACAAGGAAGTGCAGGGGCCCGGCTTCTTCGTCATCATCGCCGGAAACTCCAAGGCGGACTTCGACTACAAGGTGAAGGTGCTGGAGACCATCGTCAAGAAGGCCGGCGGCAAGTCGCTCAAGTCCGTGGAAGACCCGGAGACGGAGGGCATCCTGATCGCCCAGTGCATCCGCATCTCCGCCTCCATCCGCGAGACGTTCCGGGCCGGCGGTGCCTTCAACTCCATCCCCATCATGGGCCAGCGCGACCTGACCATCAAGTGGGCCATCGGCGCGGGCGAGGCCAAGAAGCCGCTCATCGAGAAGGGCCTGATCGTGGACGACGGCGGCGCGTTCTTCGGCTGGGGCGTGGAGCAGGGGCACCTCGGCAAGACCGAGATCTTCTGCAAGTTCGACCCGCAGAACCCCACGGCCAAGAAGGCCGTGGAGACGTGGCAGAAGGAACAGACCTACCGCGCCTTCAAGGAGAGCTACTTCGCCTCCACGATGGGCGACCAGACGGAAATCGGGCCGGCGCTGTCCAACTACCACCTCTGGTGGAACAAGCTGGTCAGGGCGGTTGACCCGAACGGCGTCTCGCCGGAGGGCGGCTCGCTCGTCTAGCGTGCGACCATCCCGTTACCCAGGAGGCCTGCCCGGTACCGGGCAGGCCTCTTTTTTCCGCCCCGGCCGGGCGCCGGCGGCGGCTGGAACGGCCGTTTTCTATGCTATAATTAGAAGAGAGGGCACGAAGGGAAACGCGGCCAAGGGGGTTCGGGATGCACAACGATACGATCATCAAGACAGGCAACGACGTGACCGTGGTGGTGAGCCGGACGGTCTACCCCGGACACGAGGAGGAGTACGACGAGTGGGTCAAGCGGCTCGTCAAGGCGGGGGGCGAGGCCCCCGGCAACACCGGGGTGACGACGCTGATACCGGAGCGAGGCAACCAGGGCCTCTACCACGTCCTCTTCCGCTTCAAGGACCAGGAATCGGTGGCGGCGTGGGAAAACTCCGAGGCACGGAGGAACCTGACCGAGGAGGCCGACGCGTTCTCCCGGTCCTACCGGCAGGCGCAGACCGGCCTGGAGACGTGGTTCAACATTCCGGAATGCCCCCAGCTGGAAACGCCGCCCCACTGGAAGATGGCGGTGGTGACCTTCATCGCGGTGTACATCGTGTCCATCGGGGTCATCCCGCTGATGTGGGTCATTGACCACCACAAGCTGAATTTCTTCGTGGAGAACATCGTGGTGAGTGCGGGCATCGTGGCGGCGCTGACGTGGGTCGTCATGCCGTTCTTCAGCCGGGTCCTCTTCCGCAAGTGGCTCTTCCGCTAGGCCGGACCCTGCCGGGCAGGCCGTGGAGGCCCTGAGCCGGCGGCGCGTCCTGTGACGCGCCGCCGGCTCCGTCGCTTCACCGCCTTCATCGCGGCAGGCCGCCTTCCTTTGCGAACTACCCTGGCCGGGTTGTATACTGGATTTTGCAGGTCACACCGATGACAGAACCACAGCGCGGCGCGCCACGACCGGGCGACAGCGTCCACCGTGTCGTCCGCATCCGGAAATTCCACCTGAAGCGGGTACTCGGCGTACCGGCCCTTTTCAGCGCCGGCTACGGCGATGTCGGCTCCTCCATCTACTACGCGCTCGGCATCGTGGCCATCGTGGCGCTCGGGGCGACGCCCATCGCGCTCGGCATCGCCGGCATCATCTACGTGTTCAACGCGCTGACCTACGCCGAGGGCGGGGCGGCCATCCCGGAGGCCGGCGGGTCTTCGAGCTTCGCCCGGCACGGTATCAACGACGCGACCGGGTTCGTGGCGGGGTGGTCGCTGATGCTGAGCTACATCGTGACGATGGCCATTTCCGCCTACACCATCCCGCCCTACCTGGCCCACTTCTGGCCGGTGCTGGCCGACCCGAAAATCGATACCCTCGTGGCGATGGGCATCATCGGCCTGCTGATGACCATCAACGTGCTCGGCGTGCGGGAGTCCTCGCGGCTCAACATCGTCTTCATCTTCATTGACATCTCCACGCAGATAACGCTCGTGGTGCTCGGCATCATCCTGATACTGGCGGTGCACCCGCACGTGCTCATCGAGCACATGTTCGGGGCGGGGAACTGGCCGGCGACCTCGAGCCTGGTCTACGGCATCGCCATCGCGGCGCTGTGTTTCACCGGGGTGGAAACGGTCTCGCAGCTGGCCGAGGAGACGAAGCGCCCGGCGCAGCGCATCCCGCGGGCCTACATCATCATGATAGTGGCGGTGCTGGTGCTCTTCGCGGGGATATCCATCGTGGCGCTCGGCTCGATGACGCCGCAGGTGCTGGGCGACCCGGTGAACGGCTGGGCGCGGGACCCGGTGGCCGGCATCGCCGCCAACCTGCCGAACACGACCCTGCAGCATATCTTCGCGCCGCTGGTGGCCATCCTGGCGGCGAGCATCCTGCTGACCGCCACCAACGCCGGGCTGCTCGGCATCTCGCGGCTGGCGTTCAACCTGTCCTCCCACAAGCAGCTGCCGAACGTATTCGGGAAGGTGCACAAGCGGTTCAAGACGCCGTACTTCGCCATCATCTTTTTCTGCAGCCTGTCCATCCTGCTGCTGGCGCCGGGGTTCGCCAACCCGCGGTTCTTCGAGGAGCTGGGGGCGCTCTACGTGTTCGGCTCGCTGCTGACGTTCGCGCTGGCGCACGCGGCCATCATCCTGCTGCGGATACGCAAGCCGGAGCTGCCGCGGCCGTTCCGAATACCGGGCAGCATCAAGATAGCCGGCCGGGAGCTGCCGATCGTCAGCCTGCTGGGCCTTTTCTCCACCCTTTCCATCTGGGTGGTGGTCATCATCCTTCAGCCGTTCAGCCGCTGGGCGGGCATCATCTGGATGGCGCTGGGGCTGACGCTCTACTTCCTCTACAAGGGCTTCAAGCAGCGGCGGGAAGAGGAAGAGCGGCTCGGCGTCTACAAGCACAAGGAGTAGCGGCCCGGGCGCGGCGGAAAAAGAAAGCCCCCTCCGGAGAGGGGGCTGCGTGTTTCATGCGGGACCGGGACTAGGGGTGCGGGGGCGGATTTTCCAGGTACATGGCGGCGTGGGCCACCTTGAGCTGGTCCGGTATCTGTATCTGCATGGGGCACTTGGGCAGGCACTCGCCGCACTCGGTGCACTTATCGGCGCGCATGTTCTGGTCAATGCCGAAGGGCCCGTTGTAGCGGAACTTGCCGATTTCCGGGTCCCCGTACATGACGGAGTCATCGTAAATCTGGACGACGGAGGGGATGTCCACGCCGTTCGGGCAAGGCATGCAGTACTTGCAGTTGGAGCACTTGACGGGGCGGAGGCTGCGGTAGGCGTCCCGGATTTTATCAATGAGCTTGAGCTCGTCGGCGGTCATGGAGTGGAGCTGGACCGAGGAGGCAATTGTGAGGTTCTGCTCCACCTGGTCGAAGGCGCTCATGCCGCTGAGGGCGATGGCGACCTCCGGCTGGCTCCAGACCCACTGGAAGGCCCACTCCACCGGCTCCTGGTGACGCGGGGCGGCAGCCCACATCTCCTTGACGGCCTGGGGAGGCTCCTTGGCGAGCAGGCCGCCGCGGAGCGGCTCCATGACGACGATGGGGACGCCGCGGGAGGCGGCCAGCTTGACGCCGCGCTGCCCGGCCTGGACCTTCCAGTCCATGAAGTTGTAGAGAATCTGGGCGATGACCCAGTTGTCATAGCCGGTGATAATCTGCTCGAAGACGTCGTACTCGTCGTGGAAGGAGAAGCCGACGCGGCCGATCTTGCCGTCGGCGATCTGCTTTTCCATCCAGTCGAGCAGCTTCCAGTCCTGAATGGTCTTCCACTGGTCCTTGTTGAGGCCGTGGAAGAGGTAGATGTCCACGTGGTCCACGTCCAGCTTGGTGAGCTGGTCATTGAGGATGCGGTCGGCGTCCTCTTTCTTCTGCATCATGCGGACCGGGAGCTTGGTGGTGAGGTGGACCCTCTCCCGGTAGCCGTCCTTGAGCGCCTTGCCGACGATGCGCTCGCTATCGCCGCCGTGGTACATGTAGGCGGTGTCCACGTAGTTCACGCCGCTATCCACGGCGTGCCGGATCATGCGGATGGCTTCCGGCTCGTTGACCTTGGAAGGGTCGCTCTCCAGCGTGGGCAGGCGCATGGCGCCGAAGCCGAGGATGGAGACGTCCCAGCCGGTCGTGCTGAGCTTGCGGTACTGCATTCGGTCTTTACCCCCGAGAAAAAAATCAACGGCAGGCGATATATCGGGTAGCCGTTACTTGCATTGTGCCATGTTTTTCCACGGGATGCAAATCCGTCAGGTGAGACGCGATAGCGTGGCCGCCGCGCTCGAAAATCCCGAATCAGCGGATGGCGGCGAGGGCGTTTTCCAGGTCCGGCGGCAGCGGCGAGGTAAAGGTGACGTCCTCGCCGGTGGAGGGCAGGCGGAAGGTGAGTTTATGGGCGTGGAGGAACTGGCGGTCCAGGAAGGGGACGGGCACGCCGTAGGTGGCGTCCCCGACGACGGGGTAGCCGATGGCGTTGAGGTGGACGCGTATCTGGTGGGTGCGGCCGGTCTCCGGGTGTATCTCGGCGAGGGTATAGCCGCGGAAGACCTTTTTCACCTCGTAGGCGGTGCGGGCGGCCCGGCCCTTCTCCACGACGGCCATGCGCTGCCGGTTGCGGCTGTCCCGGCCGATGGCGGCCTCGATGACGCCGCGTTCCGGGGTGAGGGTGCCGCGGACGAGCACCAGATACGTCTTGGCGACCGTGCGGGCGGCGAACTGGGCGGCGAGGTGGGCCTGGGCGGCCCGGTTCCTGGCGACGAGGATGAGGCCGGAGGTGTCCTTGTCCAGCCGGTGCACGATGCCCGGCCGCAGGTCGCCGGCGTCGCCCTTCAGGGCGGGCAGGTAGTTGAGAACAGCGTTGACGAGGGTATGGCTGGGGTGGCCGGGGGCGGGATGGACCGGCAGGCCGGCGGGCTTGTCAATGACGAGGAGGTCGTCGTCCTCGTAGAGGATGGTGAGGGGGATGGCCTCCGGCGCCACGCCGAGCGGCTTTTCCGGCGGGACGGTCACGGTGACGACATCGCCGGTCTCCAGCTTGAGGGCGGCCTTGCCGGGGCGGCCGTTGACGGTGACGAGGCCGGCATCAATGATTTCCCGGGCGCGGGTCCGCGAGAGCTCCGGGAGGCTATCGGCGACGAAGCGGTCGAGCCGGCCCCCGGGGGTTTCCGCGGTGAAGGCATACGTCCCGGTCATTCCTGCTTTCCCGGCCGGAGCTGGAAGAGGATGGCGGCGGCGAGCACGATGGAGCCGACGACGGCGGACGAATCCGCCACGTTGAAGACGGGCCAGACCTTGAAATCAATGAAGTCCGTGACGTTGCCGGCGAAGAAGACGCGGTCAATGAAGTTGCCGACGGTGCCGGCCATGATGAGGGCGGCGCCGATGCGGACCGTCCAGAGGTCGAGGAAGGGCCAGCGCTTCCGCATGAAGAACAGGAGGTAGAGGATGGCGAAGAAGGCGATGACCTCCACGGCGACGAAGACGTAGGGAATGCCCTTGAAAATCCCGAAGGCGGCGCCGGTGTTCTGCACGTGGATAATCTGGAAAACACCGGCGTCAAAGAGAACGTCGCCGACGGCGAGGTGGTGGCGTATCCAAATCTTGCTCCACTGGTCCAGGGCGGAGACGCCGATAACGATCGCCGCGAAGACGGCGTCCCGCCACCTAACGCTGCGGAGCAGGCTTGCCATTCTTCGCCAGCAGCGCTTTACACTCGATGCAAAGGTTGGCCTGCGGCAGGGCTTCGAGGCGCTCTTCCGCGATGGCCTTGCCGCAGTTATCGCAGATGCCGTAGGTGCCCTTGTCTATCTTGACGATGGTGTGCTCGATGGCGGCGATTTCCTGGCGCATCCGGTTTTCCAGGCCGAGCCGTTTCTCGAGCTCCAGGGTTTCGGTGGCCTCTTCCTCGCGCTTGCCGAAGGGACTGCCTTCCCGCCGCTCTTCCGAGACGGTGGCCTCGCTGTGCATCTGCTCCAGCTCAGCTTCCAGGCGTGCCTTGTCCGCGAGGAGCCCGTCCCGTTGTTTCTTCCATTTCTTCGTGGTCATCTCTTCCTCCGTCCATCTCCCCGGTCCCGGGAGGGCGGTTCGGTCAACCCCGACGGCTGCCTGTAGCTATATCCGGATGCCGTGACATCATCACTGATTGCGTGCTGGGGAACAGGGGGCCGGCGGCTCCTCGGGGGCTACCCGAAAAACGCCCCCGGAAGGCCGAAAATAAACCGCATGAGTCCGCGGCGACAGCGGAACGAGGGGACGTTCCCAGATACCTTTCCAGCCTTCTCCGGAATCAACATATCCAAAGTGTATACTATTTGGAGGCGTAAATCAACACGTTTTTGTCGCATTTTTCACGGGTAAATAGTACCAAATCCATCGTGCGGGGGCCACCCCGCCAAATCTGGGTGCCAGCCCTTACCCAACTCCAAAGCCTGCCTACTCAATACGGCTCCCGTAAAAGATATACCATGCAAAGAAGAGCGAGAACGGAGGACGACCCTCCCCTCTTACCGGAAGCGGGGACACCATGCCGACGATGAAACAGCCCGGCGAACGACCGCGAGGAGCACCCGGCCTGCCGGAGCGCCGCGATGACGGAGACATCCGCGAGATGCGGCGCGCCGCCCGGCAGGAGCTGGAGAAAGCGCGGCGGGTGCGGGCCGAGGCCGACAAGTACCAGCGCGAAACGGCCGTCCGGGCGCGGAGCGAGGCCCAGCAGCTCATCCTGAAAGCCCGGCTGGCCGTGGACCGGGAGGTGGCGGCGCTGACCAAGAAAGCGACCGAGGAAATCCAGAAGGTCCTAGCGGACATCCGGGTCATCCGGATCACCGCGCAGGAAGAGCTGGCGGCGCAGCGCAAGTTCACCGACGCCGCCCGGCTCACCTCCATGTCCTTCGACCTCGACCGGCTGCAGCGACAGGCCCCGGACAAGACCACCAAGAAGGCCCACGCGACGGCCTCGCGCAAGTCATAGCTACCATGCAGTCTGGCCCTCCTCGGGGGCGCCGCCCTTGGCGGCGCCCCCGTTAGTATTTGGCCCTCCCCTGCCCGGTGCGGTACAATCAGGGCGGCGAGAGCACACGCCCGCCGTTGTTTTATGTCAATCAAAGAGAACGCCAAAAAGCTCCTGGCAAAAGTACCCCCCGGCGTGCGTATCGTGGCGGCGGCCAAGGGCCGGACGGCGGCGGACATCAGCGCGGCGCTCGAGGCCGGCCTGAGCATCGTGGGGGAGAACTATCTCCAGGAGGCCGAGGCCGCCCGCCCGGACGTCAGCCGCCCGGCCGAGTGGCACTTCATCGGCCACCTCCAGACGAACAAGGTGAAGAAGGCGGTGGCGCTCTTCGACCTGATAGAGACGGTGGACTCCGTCCACCTGGCCGCCGAGCTCGAAAAGCGCTGCGAGCAGGCCGGCAGGGTCATGCCGGTGCTCATCGAGGTCAACAGCGGGCGGGAGGCGAACAAGTCCGGCGTGCTGCCGGAGGAAGCGGAGCCGCTGGTGCGGGCCATCGCGGAACGGTTCGCGCGGGTGAACGTCAGCGGCCTGATGACGATGGGCCCGCTGACCGGCGACCCGGGCGACCTGCGCCGCTGCTTCCGGGAGACGCGGCGGCTCTTCGAGGCGCTGCAGCGGGCCGCCATCCCCGGCGCCGCCATGCGGGAGCTCTCGATGGGAATGTCCGCGTCCTGGGAGGCGGGCATCGAGGAAGGGGCGACGCTCGTCCGCATCGGCACGCTCATCTTCGGGCCGCGGTCCTGACGTCTACCCCCGGGGGGTTGCCCGAATGAGACTTTTGTACCTTGACACGAACCGGCGCGGCGGGCGACAATAAACCGGGCGGCGAACACTCGCCCCGAGGGAGGCGGTATGACGAAGACCACGCCGGTCCCGGCGGCGGAAGACCCGGAAGCCCTGCGCCGGGAGACCAAGAAAATCCTGAAGCGCCACGGCACGCGCCGCGCCGAGCTCATCCCCATTCTCCAGGACGTGCAGCGGAAGCTCGGCTACCTGCCGTCGGTGTCCCTGAAGGAGATTGCCGCCTACCTGGAGATACCCCCGGTGGACGTCTACGGCGTGGTGACCTTCTACAACCAGTTCCGCCTCAACCCGCCGGGGCGGCACTCGATACGGGTCTGCCTCGGCACGGCCTGCCACATGAAGGGCGGCAACATCGCCCTGGAGGCGTGGGAGCGGCGGCTCGGCATCAAGGCCCGGCAGACGACCGAGGACCGGGAGTTCGACCTCGACACGGTAGCCTGCGTGGGCTGCTGCACCATGGCCCCGGTGACGGTGGTGGACGAGGTGCCGGAGAAGCAGGTGGACCCGACCCGGGTGGACGGCCTGATGCTGGCCTTCGAGCGGGAGCGCGAGGAGCGGGAAGGCAAGAAGCACGATGAATGAGACCGCCGCCTCCCTCGCGGCCGCCTTCCGGGAGCTGCGGTCGAAATCCGAGGAGCAGTGGCGCGCCCTCGG
>DAOUEG010000090.1:0-4850 GCA_034430495.1 Dehalococcoidales bacterium | reverse complement strand
ATGGCCATGTGCGACGGCCTCGCCATGAACCACGCCGGGATGAAGTACAGCCTGCCGAGCCGCGAGCTCATCGCGGACACGGTGGAAATCATGGCCGAGGGCCACGCCTTCGATGCGCTCGTCTTCATCCCCAACTGCGACAAAATCGTCCCCGGGATGCTCATGGCGGCGGTGCGGCTCAACGTGCCGGCCATCTTCGTGAGCGGCGGGCCGATGCTGGCCGGGACGTTCAAGGGCGAGCCGGTGGACCTCAACCACCTCTTCGAGGGGGTCGGCTCCGTCACGGCGGGCAAGATGACCGAAGCGGAGCTCGAAGAGCTGGAACAGGCCGCCTGTCCCGGCTGCGGCTCGTGCTCCGGCATGTTCACCGCCAACACCATGAACTGCCTTACCGAGGCGCTGGGCATGGGGCTGCCCGGCAACGGCACCATACCCGCCATCGAATCCGGGCGGGTGCGGCTGGCGCGGCAGGCCGGGCTCCAGGTGATGACGCTGCTGGAGAAAAACCTGCGGCCGCGGGACATCGTCACCGAGGACAGCGTCTACAACGCCTTCACGGTGGACATGGCGCTCGGCGGGAGCTCGAACTCGGTGCTCCACGTCATGGCCATCGCCAACGAGGCGGGGGTGAGTTTCGATTTACATAAAATCAACGAGATTAGCAAGAAAACGCCGTACCTGACCAAGCTGCGGCCGTCCGGTCCGCACCACATCGAGGACCTCGACAAGGCGGGCGGCATCCCGGCGGTGATGGGCGAGATAGAGGGGCTCCTGAACACCGGCTGCATCACGGTGACCGGGAAGACGGTGGCGGAGAACCTCGAAGGCGTGACGACGCTCAACAGCGAGGTCATCCGCTCGGTGAAGACGGCCCACTCCGCCACCGGCGGGCTGGCGGTGCTGTTCGGTAACCTGGCGCCGGAGGGAGCGGTGGTGAAGAAGGCGGCGGTGGCGCCGGAGATGATGCAGCATAGAGGCCCGGCGCGGGTATTCGATTCCGAAGAAGACGCCACGCAGGCGATTATGAAGCGACAAATCAAGCCCGGCGACGTGCTCGTCATCCGCTACGAGGGCCCCAGGGGAGGCCCGGGGATGCGCGAGATGCTGACGCCGACGTCCCTGGTAACCGGCAGCGGCTTGGACAAGGAGGTGGCTCTGATTACCGATGGTCGTTTCTCGGGCGCAACCCGGGGCGCGTCCATCGGGCACGTTTCGCCGGAGGCGGCGGCGCGGGGACCCATCGCCGCCGTCCAGGAAGGGGATACGATAGTTATTGATATCCCCGGCAACCGGCTCGACGTCGAGCTGACCGAAAAAGAAATAGCCGACCGCCTGGCCAGGCTGCCGGAGTTCCAGCCCCGCATCACCACCGGCTACCTGAGCCGGTACACCGAGCGGGTGACCTCCGCCAGCACCGGGGCGGTCTTCAGGAAGTAAGGGGGCTTGTATGAAAAAAACCGGCGCCCAGATAATCTGTGAAAGTCTCATCGCCGAGGGCGTGGACGTTATGTTCGGCTTCCCCGGCGGGGTACTGCTGCCGTTCTACGACACCTTGCCGCAGTACCCGCAGATACGGCACATCCTGGTCCGGCACGAGCAGGCCGCGGCGCACGCCGCCGACGGCTACGCCCGCGTGACCGGCAAGGTGGGGGTGTGCATGGCCACCTCCGGCCCCGGCGCCACCAACCTGGTGACCGGCATCGCCAATGCCTACATGGATTCCACGCCCGTCGTGGCCATCACGGGGCAGGTGAACACGCCGCTCATCGGGCGGGACGCCTTCCAGGAGATTGATATCACCGGCATCACGCTGCCCATCACCAAGCACAGCTATCTGGTGACGGACGTCAACCAGTTGGCGCGCACCATCAAGGAGGCCTTCCACATCGCGCGGACGGGGCGCCCCGGTCCGGTGCTCATTGACGTGCCCAAGGACGTCATGGAGGGCCTGGCCGAGTACGTCTACCCGGACAAGGTGAACCTGCCGGGCTACAACGTGCGGGCGATGATGGGAGCGGGCCACCCGGTGCAGGTCAAGGCCGCGGCCAAGCTCATCAACGAGGCGCAGCGGCCGGTGCTGCTGGCCGGGCAAGGGGTCATCCTCTCCGGCGCGACCAAGGAACTGAAAACGCTCGCCGAGACGGCCCAGATACCCGTCATCACGACGCTGCTCGGCATCGGCTGCTTCCCGGGCGACCACATGCTCAACTACGGCATGGTGGGGATGCACGGGACGGGCTACGCCAACAAGGCGATGGACAGCGCCGACGTGCTCATCGCGGTGGGGATGCGCTTCGACGACCGGGTTACCGGCAAGATCAGCGGCTTCGCGCCGCACGCCAAGATAATCCACATTGACCTCGACCCGGCGGAAATCGGCAAGAACATCAACGTCAACGTGCCCATCGTGGGGGACGTCAAGCACGTGCTGACCAGCCTGCTCAAGATAACCACCTCCACCCAGCACACCGAGTGGGTCAATCAGCTCGAGGACTGGCGGCGGGACCACCCGCTGACGGACACGCGCAAGAGCACCGCGCTGCTGCCGCAGTACATCGTCAAGAAGCTGTACGAGGCGACGCGGGGGCAGGCCATCGTGGTGACCGGGGTAGGCCAGCACCAGATGTGGACGGCCCAGTACTACACCTTCCACGACCCGCGGACCTTCGTTTCCTCCGGGGGTCTCGGCACGATGGGCTTCGGCCTGCCGGCGGGCATGGGAGCCAAGATCGGCAAGCCGGACAAGACGGTATGGGTCATTGACGGGGACGGCAGCTTCCAGATGAACATCCAGGAGCTGGCGACGCTCGTCCAGGACGACATCGCGGTGAAGATAGCCGTGCTCAACAACGGGTTCCTCGGCATGGTGCGGCAGTGGCAGGAGCTGTTCCACAACCGGAACTACGTGGCGACGCCGCTGTCCTGCCCGGACCTCGTCGGCGTGGCGGAAGCCTACGGCGTGGCCGGGGCGCGGGTGACCGAGCGCGAGCAGGTGGAGGACGCCATCAAGCAGGCGATGGAACACGACGGTCCGTTCCTCATTGACTTCCGGGTGGAGCCGGAGGAGAACGTGTTCCCGATGGTGCCGCCCGGGGCAGCCACGGCGGAATTCATCGAAGAACCGAAGCAGGAGGTGGCCACATGGCAGCGACGAAGCACACGCTCGTAGCCATCGTCGAGGACAAGCCGGGCGTCCTGAACCGGATGGTCAGCATGGTCCGGCGGCGGGGCTTCAACATTGACAGCATCGCCGTGGGTCACAGCGAGACGCCGGGGTTCTCCCGGGTGACCTTCGTGTTCGACGGCTCGACGGCCAACGTCGAGCAGGTCAGGAAGCAGCTCGAGAAGCTGGTGGACATCGTCCGCATCAAGGACATCTCCAGCGAGAAGATAACCGTCCGCGAGCTGGCGCTCATCAAGGTGAAGGCGAACTCCGCCACCCGGAGCGAAATCATCGAAATCGCCGATATCTTCCGGGCCAGCATCGTGGACGTGGGGTCGGACTCGGTAACCATCGAGACGACCGGAGACGAGGACAAGATAGAGACCCTGCTGAAGCTGCTGAAAGGCTTCGGCGTCAAGGAGATTGCCCGCACCGGCCGGGTGGCCATGGTGCGGGGCAGCCTGGAGACGCTCGCCCTGAAAGAGACGGGGCGGTCCCGGGCCAAGAAAGAAGAAGAAGCGTAAGGAGTATGACAATGGCGACCATTGATTTCGGCGGCGTCAAGGAAGAAGTCGTCATGCGGAGCGAGTTCCCGATGGAGAAGGCCCGCGAGGTCCTCAAGGACGAGACCATCGCCGTCATCGGCTACGGCGTGCAGGGGCCGGGGCAATCGCTCAACATGAAGGATAACGGTTTCAACGTCATCGTGGGGCAGCGGGAGAACGGCAACTCCTGGGAGCGGGCCAAGGCGGACGGCTGGGTGGAAGGCAAGGACCTCTTCGGCATCGAGGAGGCGCTGGAGCGGGGCACCGTCATCGAGCTGCTGGTGGCGGACGCGGCCCAGCGGGAGCTCTGGCCGACCGTCAAGAAGCACCTCAAGAAGGGAGACGCCCTCTACTTCTCCCACGGTTTCTCCATCACCTACAAGGACCTGACCGGCGTTATCCCGCCGCCCGACGTGGACGTGGTCATGGTGGCGCCGAAGGGCTCCGGCCTCTCGCTGCGGCGCAACTTCCTCTCCGGGGCGGGCATCAACAGCAGCTTCGCCGTGTTCCAGGACGCCACCGGACGGGCCAGGGAGCGGTGCATCGCGCTCGGCATCGCCATCGGCTCCGGCTACCTGTTCCCGACGACGTTCGAGCACGAGGTCTACAGCGACCTCACCGGCGAGCGCGGCATCCTGATGGGGGCGCTGGCGGGGGTCATGGAGGCCCAGTACGATACGCTCCGCGCCCACGGCCACAGCCCGAGCGAGGCTTTCAACGAGACGGTCGAGGAATTGACCGAGAGTCTCATCAAGCTCGTGGCTGAGAACGGCATGGACTGGATGTACGCCAACACCTCCACCACGGCGCAGCGGGGCGCGCTCGACTGGAAGCCGAAGTTCAAGAAAGCGGTCATGCCGGTCTTCAAGGACCTCTACGAGCGGGTCGCCTCCGGTGCGGAGACGAAGCGGGTGCTCGAGGTCTGCGGCCGGCAGGACTACAAGGAAGTGCTCGGCAAGGAGCTGGCGGAGATACGCGATTCCGAGATGTGGCGGGCCGGCAAGGCGACGCGAGACCTGCGCCCGAAAGAGGGTGCCAAAGCAGGCGCCGATAAGGCCAGCGGCATCGGCGGAAGAGAGAACGCCTAGCCGGCAGCCGGACAAAAAGTGATCAGCGGGGCGCTGCCCGCCAGCGGCGGGCAG
>DAOUEG010000089.1:0-40577 GCA_034430495.1 Dehalococcoidales bacterium | reverse complement strand
AAACTGGAGCCAGCGAAGGGATTCGAACCCCCGACCGGCGGTTTACGAAACCGCTGCTCTACCCCTGAGCTACGCTGGCACGGGATGCACTGCCATTATACCCTACCGCACGGGGCCGTTTCCAGAGGCTTACCCCTCGCCCGTTATCTCCATCTCGCTCGGCTGCCCCAGGATGGAAAGGTGCGCGAACGCCGAATCGTCCGCCGCGCCGTGCCAGTGGTCCTCGCCCGCCGGGATGAAGATGAACGTCCCCGGCGTGACGGTGTACTCCCGCTCCCGCGTCGCCACGATGCCCGTGCCCTCCGTGACGAACAGCACCTGCGACGTCGTGTGGGTGTGGAACTTGTTCTTGGCGCCCTTGGCGAACTTCACGTTCGCAAAGCCGATTTTTTCCCCGCCGAGGGCCTCCTCCAGGGCCGGCTGGAGCCCCACCTGCCCGCCGTAGAACAGCGGGTTGTCCGTCACCTCGGTGGTCGCGATGTCGTTGAGATTGATGATTTCCACGATATGCCTCCTGTTTTTCGCGTGAAAATGTCCGGACGGACCCTCGCCGAAAGCGACGGCCGCCCTACCGCCCGAGCGTCATCGGGTTGAGGTAGAAGTTGATGTCGTTCCAGAGGGCCAGCGCCGCGTTGCGCGCCGCCTGCGCCCAGTCCTTGCCGGACGACGAGTACAGCACCTGCCGGCTTGCGTTGACCACCGTCCGCTCCCGCCGCTTGTCCACCCCGAAGGTGCACACGTCCGAGAGCTTCCCGCCCTGCGTGCCGACGCCGGGAATCAGCAGCGGCATCATCGGGTAGGCCCGGCGGATGGCTTTCAGCTCGGCGGGGTACGTCGCCCCCACCACGAGCCCCAGGTTGTCCGCCGTGTTCCACTCGCTGACCTTGGCCGCCACCACCTCGTAGAGGGGCTTTTCGCCCTCGTCGGTCTTGACCAGCATGCCCTGGAAGTCCGCCGCGCCGGCGTTGGAGGTCCGGCAGAGCACGAACAGCCCCTTGTCCTCGTAGGCCATGAACGGCTCCAGCGAGTCCCGTCCCAGGTACGGGCTCACCGTCACGGCGTCGCAGCCGTAGCCCTCGAAGAGGGCCTTCGCATACGCCCTGGCCGTGTTGCCGATGTCCCCGCGCTTGGCGTCAATGATGACCGGCAGGTGCGCCGGCACGTGCGCGCAGGTCTGTTTCAGGGCTTCGAGACCTGCCGTCCCCATCGCCTCGTAGAAGGCGATGTTCGGCTTGTAGGCGCAGACGAGGTCCTTCGTCACGTCAATGATGGTCCGGTTGAAGGTCGGGACGTCAACGCCGTCCGGCAGCTTCTCCGGGTCCGGGTCGAGCCCGATGCACAGGATGCTGTTGTTGCGCTGGCAGGCGGCGGCCAGCTTCTGGACAAACTTCATCGCTCTGCCTGGAAATCGGTCGTGATGGAGGCGGGGATTATTTTTCGCCGGAGACGCTGCTGACGTCGTACTGGCTGGTGCGGGCCTCTTCCGGCAGCATCGTCGCCAGGATGCGCTCCACTGCCATGGTGTGGCTGCAATACTGGCCGGACCCGGCGAAGAAACTGCAGGTGCAGTGCCAGGTGCCGTCCTGGTAGCTCGTTTCGTAATCGCTGTTCTCGCCCCGGAATTTCACCGAGAACGTGGTGAAGGTAACCCGGTCCGGTTCCTGCGCGTAGCGGCGCGCTTTTTCGATCTTGCCAATCAAACTGGACTGCATCAATCGTTACCTCCTTACGACACCAGGGAGCGCCTCACCCCTCCGGGTTCAGCGCTCCGCTTGGATATACCACGTAAACTGCATTCCGGGCCCCGGCTCCGTCCCCCTGTTTTTCCCCACCACCCGGTTGCATTGTACCCCTTTTTCCGGCGGCCCGTCCACCCGGTCACCTAGGTGACGCCCCGGATTTTTCCCCTTCTCTCCCGGGAAATAATGTGGTATCCTAGGTGAGGTTATGGCCATGAAGAAGATGCGCATCGGGGTGCTGACCGGCGGCGGCGATTGCGCCGGCCTCAACCCCGCTCTCAAGTGGGTCGTCAAGACCGCCATGGACGAGCGGCTCGAGTTCGAGCGCGGCGTCCGCTACGAGGTCATCGGCATCCGGGACGGCTGGATGGGCCTCACCAACGTCAACCTCGATAGCCCGGATACCCAGGGCTCCATCGTCCACCTCAACCCGGACATCGTCCGCACCTGGGACCGCTACGGCGGCACCATGCTCGGCACCACCCGTCACAGCCCCTTCGACCCCACTAACGACCAGACCGACCTCGTCATCAGGAACATCGAGCGCCTCGGCCTCGACGCCCTCATCGTCATCGGCGGCGATGGCACCCTCGCCAGCACCAAACAGCTCATTGACGCCGGCATCAACATCGTCGGCATCCCCAAGACCATTGACAAGGACCTCCCCGGCACGGACTATACCCTCGGCTTCGAGTCGGCCCTCAACGTCATCGTGGAGGAGGTGGACCGCCTCCGCACCACCGCCGGCTCCCACAAGCGCATCTTCGTCGTCGAGACGATGGGCCGCACCGCCGGCTGGCTCGCCCTCGAGGGCGGCGAGGCCTGCGGCGCCTACATCATCCTCATCCCGGAGTGCGATTACTCCATTGACCGCATCAACGAGCTCGTTCTGGAGGGCCGCCGCGCCGGCACCCGCTACGAGATTATCGTCGTGGCGGAGGGCGCCAAGCCCATCGGCGGGACGGAGGTCGTCAAGAAACCCGGCGTCAGCGTCTTCGGGGAGAAATCGCTCGGCGGTATCGGGCAGGTGCTGGCCGCCCAGATTCAGGAAGCCACCGAGATAGAGACCCGCAGCGTGGAGCTGGCCTACCTCCAGCGCGGCGGCGCCCCCTGCGCCTACGACCGCCGCATGGGACGCTACTTCGGCATCGCCGCGGTGGACCTCGTCGTCCAGCAGAGGTTCGGCCAGCTCGTCTGCCTCTGCAACGGCAAGATAAACTACCAGCCGCTGGCGGATATCTACGGCAAGATCAAGCACGTTGACCCGGACACGGAGTACGACCAGGAACGCTACAACGGGCGGCGCGCCTTCTTCCATACCAGCGCGAAAAATAAAACGGGACGGAAAGAGAGAGGATGAACGCCAACAGCAGCATTGATACCCTGATCCGCCAGGCCGTTTTCGGCGACGACGCCGGCAAGCAGGCCGCCCGCCGGGAAATCCGGACCCGGGCCGCCGCCGCCGGTATCTACCCGGCCAGCATCCACGACCTCTACATGGCCGCCGGCAAGGGCGCCTATACCGGCAAATCGGTGCCGGCCATCAACGTCCGCGGCATCACCTATGACGTCTCCCGGGCCGTCTTCCGGGCCATCCTCAAGAACGACGCCCGCGCCTGCATCTTCGAGCTGGCCCGCTCCGAGATGGGCTATACCCTCCAGACCCCGGACGAGTACGTCGTGGCCGTGCTCGCCGCCGGCCTCCGGGAAGGCTACAGCGGCCCGGTCTTCATCCAGGCGGACCACACCCAGGTCAACCTCAAGAAGTACACCGCCGACGCCGAGACCGAGCTCGCCGCCATCCGCCAGCTCGTCAAGGACGCCGTCGCCGCCGGGTTCTATAACATTGATATTGACGCCTCCACCCTCGTCGAGCTGGACAAGGGCTCCCTCGAAGCCGAGCAGGAACGGAACTCCCGCGTCACCGCCGAGATGACCAAGCTCATCCGCAGCATCGAGCCGGCGGGCGTCACCGTCTCCGTCGGCGGCGAGATCGGCGAGATCGGCCGGGGCAACAGCACCGTGGCTGATTTGGACGCCTTCATGAAAGTCTACCGGCAGTACCTCGGCGAGGGCGTCGAGGGCATCTCCAAGGTCAGCGTCCAGACCGGCACCACCCACGGCGGCGTCGTCATGCCGGACGGCTCGCTCGCCAAGGTCAAGATTGACTTCGATACCCTCCGCGAGCTGGGCCAGGTGGCCCGGGACAGGTACGGGCTCGGCGGCGCGGTCCAGCACGGCGCCTCCACCCTGCCGGACGAGGCCTTCGGGATGTTCCCGGACGTCAACACCCTCGAAGTCCACCTGGCCACCGGCTTCCAGAACATCATCTACGATAGCAAGGCGTTCCCCGGGGAGCTCATGGCGGCCATCGAGAAGCAGATTCTCGCCACCTACGAGAACGAGCGTAAGACCGGTGACTCGGACGAGCAGCTCATCTACAAGACGCGCAAGAAGTCCTTCGGGGACTTCAAGCAGGAGCTCTGGGACCTGCCGGCCAGGGCGAACGCGGCTATCATGCAGGAGCTGGAGGACCGCTTCGACATGATGTTCCGCGACCTCAAGGTCACCAGCACCGGTGACCTCGTCAGGAAATACATCGCCTAGCTCTCGGGCTGGAAAAGGAATCATAAAGGCCGGATAGCCTCGGCGAGGCTATCCGGCCTTGTATAATCAAGCCTGCGTGGAAAGGTGCGGCTTACTTTTTGCCGATGCGGAACATCTTGGTCCCACAGGAGGGGCAGACGCCCTGCGTGGCCGGTTTGCCGTTCTTCATGGTGATGGCTTTGGGGTCTTTCATCTGCTTCTTGGCGCGACACTTAACGCAATATGCTTCCATAGCTAACCTCCTTCCTTCAAAGGTATTTGTTAAACAATACCCCATTGAAACACGCCTGTCAAGCGTATTTCACGCCTGAAAACCACTTTTTTGTGCCTAGCCCGAATTATTTAAGTCCTATGACCCCGCTCAGGCTCGTCCCGAGCCTCGCCGTTCCGCCTCCCGCTGAGGCTATGGTATACTAAAAACGTAGCTGCCCGAAGGGCAGGCGAGAAGGAACCAGGGCACAATGAAAAAAACGGTCTTCGTTGACGGCCAGCACGGCACCACCGGCCTCCAGATACGCGAGCGGCTGGCCGGGCGGACCGATATCGAGCTCATCGAGCTGCCGGAAACCCGCCGCAAGGACCCGGCCGCCCGCCGGGAGGCGCTCAACCAGGCGGACATCGTCTTCCTCTGCCTGCCGGACGACGCCGCGCGCGAGTCGGTCGGCTTCATCGAGAACGCCGGGGTGACCGTCATTGACGGCTCCACGGCCCACCGCGTCACCCCCGGCTGGGTCTACGGCCTGCCGGAGCTGAACAAGGGCCAGCGCGACCTCATCAAGAAGGCCGGGCGCATCGCCGTGCCGGGCTGCCACGCCACCGGCTTCGTCGCTTTGCTCTACCCGCTCGTGGCCGGCGGCATCGTCGGGGCGGACTACCCGGTGACCTGCCACGCCACCGCCGGCTACTCCGGCGGCGGCAAGAGCATGATAGCCGCCTACGAGGACCCGGCCTCGCCGGACTATATCCGCACGCCGCGTCCCTACGCCCTCACCCTCAACCACAAGCACCTCCCGGAGATGACGCAGGTGGTCGGGCTCTCCCGCGCGCCCGTCTTCGCGCCCACCGTCGTCAACGTTTACAAGGGAGAGATCGTCTCCGTGCCGCTCGTCGTCCCCTCTTTGAAAAAGCCGCTCGGCCCGGCGGAAATCCGGTCTTACCTCGCCGATTACTATCAGGGTGAGCGGTTCATCCGCGTCATGCCCTTCCCCCCGGACGCCCGCCTCACCAACGGCTATATGACCTTCACCGACTGCAACGATACCAATTTTCTGGACATCTTCGTCTTCGGCAGCGAGGAGCGCGTCCTGCTGGCCGCCCGGTTCGATAACCTCGGCAAAGGGGCCTCGGGCGCGGCCGTGCAGAACATGAACCTCGTCCTCGGCGTGCCGGAGGCGACCGGGCTGGCATGAAGACGGCGCGCTACACCCACCAGAAGCTCAACGAGGACGTCCTCGCCCCGAGCGGCTACTACACGCCGCTCGAAGAGACGAAGATAGAGCTCGACGGCCGCGAGGTGCTGGCCGTCGCCAACCAGACCGTCATCGAGGCTTCCTGCTGCGGCATCGCGGACTTCTGCTCGACCACGGTACCCGGCTACATCGTCCGCTGGCACTACGAGACGGACGCCCGCGGCAACCCCGTCACCGAGGTGGAGCCCATCGCGGACGACGCCGCCCGCGAGCGCGTCCGTCAGGCGTTACGCGGCCCCGGCTGCCGCGCCGAGATAGAGTTCTGGTAGCCTAGCCGCCGGTGTCCCGCCGCACCCGCTCCTTGTAAGCCGCCATGAGCCGCCGCGTCACCTCCCCCGGTTTCCCCTCGTTGAAGGTCACCATGCTCCCGTCCGCCATCCTCACGGACACCAGCGGCATGACCTCTACCACGGAGCTCGTGAAGAAGGCCTCGTCCAGCCCGGCCAGGTCCTCCGGCCTGATTTCAGCTTCCTCGCAGGGCACCCCGGTCTCCCGCGCCAGGTCCTGCACCAGCTCCCGGGTGATGCCCGCCAGGATGCCCGTATCCAGCGCCGGCGTCAGCAGCTTCCCGCCCTTCACGAAGAACACGTTGCTGTTGCCCCCCTCGGCGATGGTGCCGCGGTCGGAGAGCAAAATGGACTCGTCGAGGCCGAGCGCCGCCGCCTCCCGCCGCGCCATGACGGTGACGAGGTAGTTGACGCTCTTGATGCCGGCCACGGCGGACTCCGCGCAGCGACAGACGGAGGCGACACCGGCGCGGTACCCCTGCTCGTACCGCGCCGCGGGGTAGCCGTCGAACTTCCGCACCAGGATGACCACCGTCGCCGGACGGGTATCTCCCTCCCACGGGAAACCGGGCGCGTCCCCGCCGGTCACGGTCAGCCGCACCCGCAGGCCGCCGCCGCCGTTGGCCCGCACCGTCTCGCGGCAGGCGGCGGCTATATCCGCGTCCCCCAACTTTGCATCAAGTCCAATCGCCGCTGCCCCGCGGGCCAGCCGGGCCAGGTGCTCGTCGAGGAGGAACAGCGTCCCGTTATACGACCGCATCGTCTCGAAGAGCCCGTAGCCGTAGAGGAAGCCCTGGTCGTACACGGAGACCCGCGCCTCCGCCGCCGGCACGAGGTCCCCGTTCACCCAGGCAAGCGCGTCGCCCATCAGCACTGCTCCTTCGGCGCCCGCAGGCGCAGGAAATTGGACAGAATCGCGTGGCCGGAGGGCGTCATGATGGACTCCGGGTGGAACTGGATGCCCTCCACCGCGTCCCGCCGGCTGCGCACGGCCATGATGACGCCGTCCTCCGTTCTCGCGGACACCTCCAGGGACGACGGCAGCGTGGCGGGGTCAATGACGAGCGAGTGGTACCGCCCGCCGACGAGCGGCGAGGCGATGCTCTCGAAGACGGTCTGCCCGTCGTGGTGGATGACGGACTCCTTGCCGTGCGTGGGCAGCGCCGCCCGGACGATGTCCGCCCCGTAGACGTACCCGATGCACTGGTGCCCCAGGCACACGCCGAGGATGGGAATTGTGCCCCGGAACTGCCGCACGACCTCGTTGGAGACGCCGGCCTCGAGCGGCGTGCACGGCCCCGGCGAGATGATGATATGGCTCGGGGCCATCTTCTCGATGTCCTCGACGGTAATAGCATCGTTGCGGTAGACGACCGGCTCCTGCCCCAGCTCCCCCAGGTACTGCACGAGGTTGTAGGTGAAGGAGTCGTAGTTATCAATGACGAGTATCACGCCGGCAGCTCCACCTCCGCGTCTCCCGCCCCGGCGAGCGCCCGCATCATGGCGCGGCCCTTGTCGAGCGTCTCCAGGTACTCGGACTCCGGGTCGGAATCGTAGACGACCGCTCCCCCCACCTGGAAGTAGGCGGTGCCGTTTCTGACGATGATGGTGCGGATGACGATGTCGAGGTCCGCGTCCCCGTCGAAGCCGATGTAGCCGAGCGAGCCGGTGTACGGCCCGCGGCGGTTCGGCTCCAGCTCCTCGATGATTTCCATGGCGCGCACCTTGGGGGCCCCGGTGATGGAGCCGCCGGGGAAGGTGGCCTTCAGCAGGTCAATGACGCCCCTGCCCTCCCGCAGCCGCCCCTCCACCGTCGAGGTGAGGTGGAACACCGTCGGCCACGTTTCCAGGGTGCATAGCTCGGTGACCTTCACCGTGCCGTAGCGGCAGACCCGGCCGAGGTCGTTCCGCTCCAGGTCAACTATCATGATGTTCTCGGCGCGGTCGTTCTTGCTGGCGACGAGCGCGTCCGCCAGCGCCCGGTCTTCCTCCGGCGTTGTGCCGCGCGGCTTGGTGCCCTTGATGGGGCGGGTCTCGACACGGTCGCCGGTCAGCTTCAGATACCGCTCCGGCGACGCCCCGACGATGCTGACGCCCTCGAAGTTGAAGTAGCTGGCGAACGGCGCCGGGTTGACGGCCCGCAGGCGCTGGTAGAGCTCGTAGGGCGGCACCGGCAGCGGTACCTGGAAACGCTGCGAGAGGTTGACCTCGAAGATGTCCCCGGCACAGATGTACTCCCGCGCCCGCGCCACCGCCGCCAGGTAGGCCTGGTGGGAGAAATTGCCGCGGATTTTGAGCCTGCCTGTCGCACGCGGCGCCGCCTGCGGCGGCGCCGCCCCGCTGCCTCCCTCGATTTGCCCGCGCAGCCACTCCATCCGCTCCCGCGCCCGTTTCAGGCGGACGCTCTCCTCCGTCTCCGGGAAGCCTGTCGAAATCAAATACGCCGTGCCGGAAACATGGTCAACCGCCAGGATGACATCGTAAAACCCCAGGTAGCACTCCGGCAGCCGGAGGTCGTCGCTGGCCGTGGCGGGCAGCTTTTCGATGAACCGCCCCAGGTCGTAGGCGAAGTACCCCACCGCCCCGCCGACGAACGGCACCGGCCCGTCCGTCCGCTCCAGACGGTAGGCGTCCAGCAGCTCGCCGAGGACGTCGAACGGGTTCCCCCGCCGGACTTCCTTGGCCTCACCGCGAATCAGCGTTATCTCGTCGCCGACACTCCGCAGCACGAGGAACGGCTCCGCCCCCATGAAGGAGTACCGCCCCAGCCGCGCCGCGTCCATGCCGCTGTCCAGAAAGAAGCTGAACGCCCGCTCCGCCAGCCCGCCGAACACCTCCGCGGCGGGCGCGGGCAGGGAAACCTCCTCGATGAGCGGCTTGGCGGCGGGCATATCTCTCACTCTCGTGCGGCGATGATACTGGTAGTATATACCGAACTCCCGCGGCCGGCCAAACGCCGGGCAAGTTCCGCCGCCGCTCCCCCCTGTGCTAAAATACCGGTATGTCAACCCAGCCGGCGGGTTACCTTCGCAACCGTGACTACGTCAGGATAACCCTCTTCGGGTTCGCCCTCACGGCCCTCTACCAGAGCCTCCACACCATCGTTCTGCCGCTGCGCCTGCTGGATTTCATCCCCGAATCCCAGAAGAACACCTACCTCGGCCTGCTGACCCTCTCCGGCCTCTTCCTGGCCATGCTCCTCCAGCCGCTCTTCGGCACCCTCAGCGACCGCACCGTGACCCGCTGGGGCCGAAGGCGGCCCTACATCCTCATCGGGGGGGTCATCGCCGCCTTCCTCATCCCCGGCGTGGGGCTCATCCCGTCCTACGCCCTCCTCTTCGTCATCTACTGCCTGCTCCAGGTGAGCACCAACTTCGCCCAGGGCGCCTTCCAGGGCCTCATCCCGGACGTCGTGCCGGAGAACCACCACGGCACCGCCTCCGGCATCAAGGGCCTGCTGGAAATATCCGGCGGCATCCTCTTCGTCTACCTCTCCAACCGCTGGATGACGGCCTACTCCCCGGCCAATAACAGCGGCTTCTGGCTCGTGTTGTGGTCGCTGGCCGGGGTGATGCTCGTCACCACCATCGTCACCGTCGTCGCCGTGCGGGAGCCGATGCTGGCCAGCCGCGACTGGGGCGGCACCATCCGCAGCGTGCTCCTCCGCGTCTTCCGGCGCGACCTCTGGCGGAACCGCGGCTTCGTCTGGTTCCTCGTCTCCCGCACGTTGCTCTACATGGCCTTCACCACCATCCAGCAGTTCGCCCTCTACTACCTCCAGGACGTGGTGGGCGTCACCGACCCCGCCAGGGCCACCGGCGAGTTCGTCATCGTGGGCGTCGTCGGCATGATAATCGTCGTCTGGCCGATGGGCTACCTCTCGGACCGCATCGGGCGGCGCGTCCTCAACATGAGCGCCGCGCTCCTCGGGGCGGCCGGCATCGCCATCATCGCTTACGGCCAGCACTACGCCCTCATTCTCGTCGGGGCTGGCATCATCGGCGTGGGCATGGGCATTTTCAACAGCACCAACTGGGCCCTGGCCACTGACTTCGCGCCGCAGGAGGACGGGGCGCGCTACCTGGGCGTGGCCAACATGGCGACCGCCGGCGGGGCGGTGCTGGCGCGGGCCATCGGCCCGGTGATAGACTTCTTCAACCGCCACGCCCTCAACCAGGGCTACCACGTCATGCTGGGGGTGTGTCTCGCCTATCTCGTTATCGGCGGGGTGCTCGTGCTCAAGGTCCGCCCCCACGGGCAGGCTCAGGCCGCTTCGCGCTGACTCACCACCTTGGTGAAGGCCCAGGCCCCGAGCAGCAGCACCACCAGGCTCACGAGGTAGGCCCACCAGGGCAGCTCCCGGAGCCACATCGCCCCGAGGTAGGCGGCCGCGATGTAGGAGATGGTCCGTCCCAGCCAGCAGGCGAGGAAGAAACGCCACAGCGGCATCCGCAGCGCCCCGGCGATGATGCCTACCACGTCGAAGATGAGCGGGAACACGGACAGCACGAACACCGCCAGCCAGCCCCACCGCCGCACCCACCGCTCGACGCTGGTATACATCCGCCCGCGCGTGTCGATGAGCCCCCGGCCGCTCCGCCCCAGTAAATAGCCGGTCATCTCCCCGATGCCCGCCCCGGCCCCGCCGGCCAGCCCCACGAAGAGCGGCACCTGGAGCGTCGCCCCCAGCGAGGCGATGAGCGGCATGTTGCCGACCGGCAGCAGCACCGTCCCGTTGAGCAGGACGCTCACCACGAACACGCCGAGGTAGCCGTAGCCCTCCAGCCGGTCGAGCAGGTCCGGCTGGGTGAAGTAGACGATGAAGATGGCCGTCACGATGGCGACGACCAGCAGCAGGCTGAGCACCGGGGCGAGGTGGCGTATGAGCCAGGGCCTCCGCTTGGCCCCGCCGGACGGGACGGGTTTGTCCGTCGTTTGAATGAGTTCTACCACGTTTCCTGCTGCGGCGTCAGCCCCGCAGCGTGTCCTTGAGCGCTTCCACGGACTCCTCGCTCGTCACGGCGATGATCTGGTCGCCCGCCCCGAGGATGGTCCCCGAGTTCGGCACCTGCGCCGTCCCCTCGTGCGGGATGATGAGCGCCAGCTTGCTCTCCCCGGGGAACTTGAGGTCCCGCAGCGCCTTGCCGACGTTGGGCGAATCGGCCGTTATCTTCACGTCAACGATGATGAGCCCCTTCTCCTCCAGCGTCAGCAGCTCGGTGACCGGATGGGTCGGCACCTCCCGCTCGATGGCCTCCAGGATGATGCTCGTCGTGCTCACGGTCACGTCCACGCCGAGCTTCTTGAAAAAGTCCGCGTTCTGCGGGTTGCGGATGCGGGCCACCGTCCGCGGCACGTTGTATTTGTGCTTGGCCACCTGGCACGAGACGAGGTTGTCCTCGTCGTCGCCGGTGACCGATACCAGCATGTCCGCCCGCCCGGCGCCCACCTCCGCCAGCGTGGCGGCCTCGCAGCCGTCGCCCCGGAAGCAGACGCTGCCGAGCTCGTCGGTAATCGTCTTGCAGATGCTCCGGTCCTTCTCCAGGACGAGCACCTCGTGGCCTTCGTTCAGCAGGGCCTTGAGGAGGTAGTAGCCGAGGCGTCCCCCGCCGACAACGATGATATACATATTACCCCTGGCCCTCCCCTTCCTTCTTCTCTATCTTGTCTTTCAGGAGCTGGGCCATGACCTTGGTGGGGCTGATGGTCTCCAGCCCGAGCGCCTGGTACATCTCCTCGCGGAGCGGGTCGTAGATGCGGGAGAGCACCCGCGGCACGTTGAACATGTGCGACGCGATCTGGCAGGCCATGACGTTGCGGTTATCCCCCTGCGTCACCGCCACGAAGATATCCGCTTCCTCGATGCCCGCCTTCTTCAGCGCCTCCGTGTCCATCCCGTTGCCGAAGAGCGCCGTCCCCCCGAAGGACGACGGCAGCCGCCGGAAACTGTAGGTGTCGCTGTCGAGAACGGTCACGTCGTGGCCCGCTTCGTCGAGCAGGGCCGCCAGCCGGGCGCCCACGCGCCCGCAGCCCATGATTATTACTTTCATCGCTCTTCCTGCTCCTGCCTTTCTCCCCGGGGTTTACAGCTGGTAGAGCATCACCGGGCAGGGCGAATTTTTCAGTACGTAGGGCACCACGTTGCCGAGGCTGAACTGCCCGAAGCGCTGCTTGTAGGAGATCCCCATCACGATGAGGTCCACGCCGCGCTCCACCGCCTCGTCCACGATGGCCGGGCCGACCTCGCGGGCCTGGAGAACGTCCGTCTCCACCTCGTAGTCCTCTTCCTCGGCCACCTGCTCCGCCTTGTCGAGGATGCCCTCGGCCTTCTTGAGCTCGGACTCTATCTCCGCGTCGAGCGGCAGGGAGCGCTTGATGGCCACCACGGACACCGCCCACACCTTTCCCTTGGCTTTCTTCGCCATCTGACACGCCAGGCGCATTGTTTCTTCGTCGGCGTCGCTGCCGCGCACCGGCACCAGCACTCTCTTTGCTTCCATCTTCCTCAGTGCCTGTTCTTATTCGATAGTCGGTATTATAGTCCCAAACGGGTAAATCCTCAATAGGCCCTCACGGCTGCCGGGGCAGTTTGAACTGCCATTCCTGGTCCGGCCGCTTCCGCCGCCTCTTCATTACATAGTACAACGCCAGGCCGAGCACCATCCACCCCAGCCCCATCCAGCGGGAGTACGGCTCCGTGATCAGGATGATGACCCAGATGGTGGAGGTCGCCGCCAGGCCGATGACGGCGCTGAGCGGCAGCTCCCTCCCCCGGAAACGGAGGTTCCAGCCGATCTTGAACGGCCGCGCCAGCTCCGGCCGCCGCACCCGCAGGCCGATGATGGAGGCGTGGGCTATCATGAACGCCAGCAGCGAGCCCACCGCATAGAGCGCCCCCATCTGCTTGAACACCTCGGCGGTGAAGAAGCCGGGAATCAGCAGCCCGATGGCGATGAGGCTGAACACGATGATGGCGACGTACGGCGTCTTGAAGTGCCCGTGCACCCGGCTGAGAAACGAGGGCACGAGCCCCTGCGTCCCCTGGGAGAACGCCAGCCGGGAGATGCCGAGCAGCCCGGCGTTGGTGGCGATGAGCAGGATGGTGCCGGCCAGAACGGCGATGAGCGGCTCCAGGATGAAGTTGATAATCTCGTTGGGCAGGTTGGCGGCGATGCCGGCCACCGGGTCCCGCGCCCAGTCCGTCGCCAGCTGCTGCGGCGACATCGCCGAGAGCGACACCAGCGAGATGCCGGCGAAAATGACCAGCACCGCCACGATCATCATGACGAGCGCCCGCGGCACGCTCTTCTCCGGGTGCTTCGTCTCCTCCGCCATCTGGGACATCGTCTCGATGCCGGTGTAGGCAATCGTCGCCAGGGCGATGCCGAGGATGAGATTGTCCGCCGTCGGCCAGTTCTCCGTCATGGCGTGCCAGATGATGACGGGGTCGAACAGCAAAATGAAGCCGATGACGACGAGCGAGATCTGCGTGAGGATATCAATGAGCGTGGCGCCCACGTTGAGGAACGAGGTCTCCCGCACGCCGACGATGTTGATGAGCATCAGGAACCCGACGATGCCCATCGAGGTGAAGGTGCCGAGCACCACGTTGTGCTTGAACGGCTCGAAGAAGTACCCCAGGTACGGCGGGATGGTGAACGCGGAGATGGAAATGGTCACGATGTAGCTCAGCATGAGCGCCCAGCCGGCCAGGAACCCGGCCGTCGGCCCGAAGGCGTGCCGGGCAAAGCTCGCCGAACCGCCGGCCTCCGGCAGCGCCGCCGTCCCCTCCGCGTAGGTCAGCGCGGTGAAGATGAACAGCACCCCGGCGATGCCCAGCGCGACGGGCGTCGCCCCGAGCGCCACCAGCGCCACGATGCCGAGCGCGTAGTAGATGGAAGAGCCGACGTTCCCGTAGCCGGCGCTGAACACGGCCGGAATCCCCAATACTCTCCTCAAGCGGAACCGCTTGATTCGCCGGGGGTGGAAGACTTTATTGCCCGGCTTCTCACCGGGCGCGGGGCGGCGGGTTTCGGGCGTGACCATTATACAGGCATCCATTCTAGCACATCATCGTGAGAATGCAAACCGCGCCACCCTCCCGCAACTTGTGCTGCCGCAGCGGAGACGATATAATGAATGCTATCTGAAAGGAGACCGAGCCATGCCGTCCTACGCGTTTTTTCACGACGAGATAATCCCGCTGGAGGATGCCAACCTGAACATCATGACCCACTTCCTCCACTACGGCACGGCCGTCTTCGAGGGCATCCGCGGCAACTGGAACGAGGACGAAAAGCAGACCTACGTCTTCCGCCTGAAAGAGCACTTCGAGCGCCTCGCCAACGGCTGCCGGGTGCTGAAAATCAAGCTGAAATATTCCGTGGACGAGCTGTGCCGGAAGACCATCGAGCTGGTGGCCAGGAACGGCTTCGAGACGGACGTCTACATCCGCCCGGTGGCCTACACGAGCTCCCAGGCCCTCGGCGTCCGCCTCCATAACCTGGAGCACGATTTCTTCATGCTCGTCATGCCCTGGGGCCCCTACCTCGACGTGGACAAGGCCCGCTGCTGCGTCTCCAGCTGGCGCCGCCCCGCCGATAACGTCATCCCGCCCGCCCTCAAGGCCGCCGGCATCTACATCAACAACGCCCTCGCCAAGACCGAGGCCCAGGGCAACGGCTTCGACGAGGCCATCATGCTCTCCTCGGACGGCTACCTCTCCGAGGGCAGCGGCGAGAACCTCTTCCTCGTCATTGACGGCAAGCTGGTGACCCCGGCCCCCTACAACAGCATCCTCATCGGCATCACCCGGAACACCATTATCGAGCTCGCCAGGAACGAGCTCGGCATCGAGACCGTCCACCGCTCCCTCTCCCGCAGCGAGCTCTACATGGCCAAGGAGTGCTTCCTGACCGGCACCGCCGCCCACGTGACCCCGGTCTCGGAGATTGACGAGCGGCCCATCGCCGACGGGGAAATCGGCCCCATCACCCGGCAGCTGCGCGATATCTACGCCGAGGTCATCCGGGGCAAGGTGCCCAGGTGCAAGAGCTGGTGCACGCCGGTCTACAAGAAGTAGCCACCCCTGTGTCATTGCGAGGAGTCCGCCTGAGGCGGGCGACGCGGCAATCTGTCCGCTTTACCCTCCACCACACCGTCATTCTGAGCGCCGCGAAGAATCCGTCTCCTTCTCCGGACTCCCTGCCGTTAAGCCCATCATTGGGCGGGTCTATCGTCTCCCTTCCGCAAAGGGAGAGAGGGTTTTCCCCTCCCGGGGAGACATGAGAGGGCTGGCACCCCCTCACAGAAAAACAACTCCCCCCATCCCTTATCGAAGGGCTTTGCCTCAAATGTCATTCTGAGCGAGTTCGCCCGAGGCGAACGACCGAAGAATCTCGGGGTGGTTGGGTTCACTCCTGCGCCGCCCCGGGATCCTTCGCTGTGCTCAGGATGACATAAAAGTCACTTTTGGGGCAGGGCCTTATCGAAGGGAAGGGGAATACAGAGGGATGGGGACACCACCTGAACTAATCCAGCGGCGCCAACCCCGCCTCCGCCCGGACGGCGTTCATCGTTTCCCTCAGGCCGTCTCGCAGCGTCCGGCGCGGTTTATAGCCGATGTCCCGGTCGAAGGCCGTCATGTCGTACTTGCAGGTCATGATGCTCCCGCCGCCCGCCTTCTCCGGCGGCAGCAGGGATAGCTCCGCCCCCGGCACCAGCTCACGCACGTAGTCCGCCAGCTGCCCTATTGTCGCCAGCTCCCCGCTCACGGAGTAGGCCGCCTCGGCGGGCCTCGTCACCCGGCTGGCGGCCACGGTCGCTCCGGCGGCGTCGTCCACGTGGGTCCAGCCGAAGAGGTTGTCCGCCGCGGCCGGCGGCTTGCCTGCCCGCCCCAGGGCCGGGTTGTAGACGAGCTCCTGGATAATCCGCGCCGTCCGCCCGCGCTTCATGCCCGGTCCGTACACCATGACGAGCCGCAGTGCCGTGATGTCCGTCCCGTGGCGCTCCCGGTAGTAGGCCGCCGCCCGCTCGTCGAAGGACTTGGCCGCCCCGTAGAGGTTCTGCGGATAGTGGGCCGCGTCGTTGGGGATGAACTCCTCGGCGTACTTCTCCGGCGGCCCGAAGACGGAGCCGGAGCTCTCCCAGACGACCTTCTCCAGCCCGAGCAGCCGGGCGGCTTCGAACACGTTCACCGTGCCCTCGCAGTTGACGCGGACGCCGCGGAGCGGGTTGGCGTTGACGTCCAGGTACATGAGCGACGCCAGGTGGATGACCTTCGCCACGTCGTTGTCTTTCAGCGTGCGGGCGAGTAGCGGAAAATCGGTGACGTCCCCGCCGACGAGGGTAACGTGGTCGTTGATTTCTTCCGGGGAGAGGAGGCCGGCCAGCGCCGCCGCGGCGGGGGCCCAGTCGTAGACGACGACGTCCTCCCCTGATTGAACGAGGTCCCGTACCACCCGGCTGCCGATGAAGCCGGTCCCCCCGGTCACCAGGTAGGTCATGGACTGCCTCCTTCGTCGCCGGTGCGCTTTACTTGCCTGTCGTTCCGAGGAAGTCCGCCCCGGGCGGACGACCGAAGAATCCCGTTCCCTCCCGGTACTCCCTGCGACGCAGTCCGCCTTCAGGCCGGAAATATCGTCCCCCTTTGCAAAGGGGGAGTGAGGGGGATTTTCGCTTTTTACGCCGCCGGAGCCTGGCAAATCGGGACGGCCGGAGAATCCCCGGCCTCAGGCCAGGTGCCGCACCACGCCGATGACCCGCCCCTGTATCTCCACGTCGTCGGCGGCGGCGTAGAACGGCTCCATCTGGCTGTTGGCCGGCTGCAGGCGGACGCGCTGCCCCTCCTGGTAGACCTTCTTGAGGGTCGCTTCCTTCTCGCCGCGCAGCCAGACCGCCGCCATGTCCCCGTTGTCCACGGAGCTCACGTTCTGGAGCAAAACGATGTCCCCGTCGTCAATGAGGGCGTCGATCATGGAATGGCCCCGTACCCGCAGGGCGTAGACGTTGTCCTTGCCGTGGGTCAGCTCCCGGGGGACCTCCATCGTCTCGGAGACGGCCGCTACGTCCCAGGTGTCCGGCGTGGGCACCGGGATGGGTTCGCCGGCGGCGATGAGACCGATGACCGGCACGGCCACGGTGCTGTCCGGCGTGCTGCTCTCCCGGTTGAGGAGCCGGATGCCGCGGGAGACGTCCGCGTGGCGCTCGATGATGCCCCGCTCCTCGAGTATCTTGAGGTTGTAGTCCACCACGGACGTGGAGCTGATGCGGCAGCCCCCCTGGATGTCCCGGATGGACGGCGGGAAGCCGTTGTCGCTGATGAAACGGTCGATGTAGCCGATGATGTGCTTCTGTTTTTCCGAAAGCTTTTTCATCGCTTCTTCGTGTCCTGCCCCGGTAGTTTTTGTCCGGCTCCGGTGCCGAGAACAAGTGTTCTATATCACTATATACCATCGAAAACCGGGTTGTCAAGACACTTTTTCCCCTCTTGTTGAAAAACGGACGATAGTATACAATTACCGGGGACAAACCCGGGAGAACCATGCCGTCGAGCCAGCATTCCATCGAGCTTACCGATATCACCAAGTCCTTCGGCCGGGGCAACGTCGTGGACGGCGTCTCCTTTACCGTTGACCCCGGGGAAATCCTCGGCCTCATCGGCCCCAACGGCGCCGGCAAGACCACCACCATCCGCATGATGATGGACATCATCAAGCCGGATACCGGGCACATCGCCGTGCTCGGGCACCGCCTCACCGAGGCCGCCAAGGACCGCATCGGCTACCTGCCGGAAGAGCGCGGCCTCTATAGAAAACTCACCGTCCGCCAATCGCTCCTCTACATCGGCACGCTCAAGGGCATGACCCCGGAACGGGCCGAGCACCGCGCCACGGAGCTCCTCACCCGCACCGGCATGGCCGCTCACGCCGACAAGAAGGTGGAGGAGCTGAGCCGCGGCATGAGCCAGATTATCCAGTTCCTCATCACCATTATCCACGAGCCGGAGCTCATCGTCCTCGACGAGCCCTTCGCCAACCTCGACCCGGTCAACTCCGAGCTCCTCAAGAGCATCATCTTCGAGCTCCGGACCGCCGGCACCGCCATCATCCTCAGCACCCACCGCATGAACGAGGTCGAGGAGATGTGCGACCGCGTCTTCATGATCAACAAGGGCCGGGGCGTCCTCTACGGGGAGCTGGCCAAGATCAAGGCGGGCTACCGCAAGAACGCCGTCTTTCTGGAGTACGAAGGCACCCTCGGGGACATCGAGGGCGCCACCATCAGCCGGACCGGCGAGGGACGGGCGGAGCTGACCCTGGCCGACGGCACCGAGCCCCAGGAGGTGCTGGAGGAGCTGCTCCGCCGGGGCATGACCATCAACCTGTTCCAGGTCTCGACGCCGCCCCTCAACGATATCTTCCTTCAGGTGGTGGGGGAGCATAATGCATAAGACCCTCATCATCCTCCGCCACGAGTTCGTCCAGACCGTCTCCCGCCGCGGCTTCATCGTCATGGCCATCGTCTTCCCGCTCGTCGGGCTGCTGGCCATCGGCGTCTACCAGATAGTCCAGTCGGCCGGCAAGGGCGCCCCGCCCCAGACCACCACCATCGGCTACGTGGACAACTCCGGCCTGCTCGCCCCGGCCACCGGCGAGTACGGCACCTACAAGATAGTCCCGTTCGATACCGCCGCGGAAGCCACCGCCGCCCTCACCTCCGGCAACATCACCGAGTACCTCGTCGTCCCCTCGGACTACCTCACGAAAGGCACCGTGGCCCGCTACACGGAGAAGAAGGAGCTCATCGTCTCGGATACGACCTCGGCGGTATTGCGGACCTTCTTCCAGGACAACTTGCTCAAGGGCAAGGTCAGCCCGGAGCTCATCAGTCGCGTGCAGAACCCGGTGTTTCTCCAGAGCGTCCGCCTCGATGAGACCGGCCAGGTCGCCAAGGACCAGGGCGGCTTCGCGGCCTTCGTGTTCCCGCTCGTCTTCGGCTTCCTGCTCGTCATCACCATCATGACCGCGTCCGGCTACTTGCTCCAGGGGCTCGGGGAGGAGAAGGAGAACCGCATCATGGAGGTGCTGCTCTCCTCGGTGTCCTCGCGGCAGCTCCTCGTCGGCAAGGTGCTCGGCATCGGCGTGGCCGGACTGCTCCAGATGGTATTCTGGCTCGTCACCTCGCTGCTCATCCTGCGGCTGGCCGGTTCGGCCATCGGCGGTTTCTTCTCCCAGGTGACCGCGCCGGCCAACATCTGGGTGATCAGCATCGTCTACTTCGTCCTCGGCTACCTGCTCTTCGCGGTGCTCATGGCCGGCCTCGGCGCCGTCGCCTCCACCGCCCGCGAAGGCCAGCAGCTCTCGGTCATCATCGTCCTGCCCGCCATCTTGCCCTTCTACACCTGGTACATCTACCTCCAGGCCAACCCGCAGAGCATCGTCGGCACCATCCTCACGCTCATACCCATCACCGCGCCCATGTCCATCTTCGTGCGGCTGGCGGCCTCCACCATCGCGCCGTGGGAGTACGCCGCCAGCATCACGCTGCTCGTGCTTTCGATCGTCGGGGGATTGTGGCTCGCGGCCAAGATCTTCCGGGTGTTCCTGCTGTCCTACGGGAAACGCCCGAACCTCAAGGAAATCGTCCGGATGGTGCGGGAGTCGTAGCGCTCGTCAGGGGCTACAGGTGCTCGTCGAGGCCTTCGCAGGCATCCCCGGACCGGGCGCCCATGCGTATCTCGAGCGCCAGCTTGTCCATCTCCAGCTGGACCGGCACCGGGTAGTCCCCGGTGAAACAGGCCAGGCAGAAGTTCTCCCGCGGCTCCCCGACCGCCTGCAGCAGCCCTTCGATGCTCAGGTAGCCGAGCGAGTCCGCCCCTATCCATTCGCAAATCTCCGGCACGCTCTTCTGCGCCGCGATGAGCTCGCCCCGCGTCGCCATGTCCACCCCGAAGAAACAGGGGTACTTGATGGGCGGCGCGCATATCCTCATGTGGATTTCCCGCGCGCCGGCCTTGCGGAGGGTGCGGATAACGTTCGGCGTCGTCGTGCCGCGGACGATGCTGTCGTCCACGACGATGAGACGTTTGCCGTCGAGTATCTGCGGCAGCGGGTTGAACTTCATCTTCACACCCAGGTCGCGCAGGCGCTGGTCCGGCTCGATGAAGGTCCGCCCCACGTAGCGGTTCTTGATGAGCCCCTCCACCACCGGGATGCCGGAGGCATGGGCGTAGCCGATGCCGGCGGCCGTCGCCGAGTCTGGCACCCCCATGACGAGGTCCGCCTCCACCGGGTGCTCCTTGGCCAGTCCCGCCCCCATGGCGGCCCGCGCCTGGTAGAGGAGCCGCCCGCTGATGACGCTGTCCGGCCGCGCGAAGTAGATGTGCTCGAAAATACAGGCGCCCCGCGGGTGCGGGGCGGCGGGGTGGTTGAAGAGGCCGGTTTCTTTGACGGTGAGTATCTCACCGGCCTGGACCTCGCGGACGAACTCCGCGCCGATATGGTCGAGGGCGCACGTCTCGGAGGCGACCACCCAGCCGCCGTCGAGCTTCCCGAGGCACAGCGGCCGCACCCCGAAGGGGTCGCGGAAGGCGTAGAGGCCGTTCGGCGTCAGCATGGTGATGGAATAGGCGCCCTGGAGCCGGTTCATGGCGTAGCGTATCTTGCCCTCCCAGGTCACGTCCGGGGCGGAGAGGATGAGGTTGGCGACCACCTCCGTGTCCGTCGAGCCGCGGAAGGTGTAGCCCTGCGCGATGAGTTCGTCGTAGAGGTACTCCGCGTTGATGATGTTGCCGTTGTGGGCGAGCGCGATGGACTTCCCCTCCGAGCGGACGACGATGGGCTGGGCGTTGAAATCGCGGCTGGAGCCGGAGGTGGAGTAACGGTTGTGCCCGATGGCCACGTAGCCGGGCAGGTTGGTGAGGGAGTCTTCCGTGAAGACGTTGGAGACGCGGCCCATGCCGGTGAAAACGCGTATCCGGTTGCCGTCCGCGGTGGCGATGCCAGAGCTTTCCTGCCCGCGATGCTGCAGGGCAAAGAGGGCGAAGAAGGTGAGCCGGGCTACGTCCTCATGGTGGGAATAGACCCCGAAAACGCCGCAAGATTCGTGCAAGCTACAACGCCTCTGTCACTGGCTCTCTCCACTTCCATTATACGGCAGCGCTCTTGGGGGGGTCAATCGTGGCTGGGGGGTAGTACGGTGGTAATTTACCACCAAAACGACCCGGTAGTCAGCCCGCCGGGGGCCTACATGGTGCGCCCGACGGACGCGGCGACGGTGCTTAGCTCCTTCATGAGACGGCTGAAGTCCGAGACGGAGAGCGATTGCAGCCCGTCCACGAGGGCCTCCTTGGGGTTCGGGTGCACCTCGATGATGAGACCGTCCGCCCCGGCCGCCACGGCCGCCTTGGCGACCGCCGGCACCAGCGACCAGTGACCGGCGGCGTGGCTCGGGTCCACGATGACCGGCAGGTGGCTGTTCTTCTTGAGCACCGGGATGGCGGTGATGTCCAGCGAGAAGCGGATGCTGTCCTCGAAGGTGCGGATGCCCCGCTCGCAGAGGATGGCGTGGTTGCCGCCCTCGGCGAGGAGATAGTCGGCCGCCAGCAGCCATTCGGTGATGGTGTTGGCGAAACCGCGCTTGAGGACGACCGGCTTGTGCATCTTGCCGATGGCCGTCAGCAGCGCGTAGTTCTGCATGTTGCGGGAGCCTATCTGGAGCATGTCCGCGAAGGAGGCGACGAGGTCCACGTCCGCCGGGTTGACCACCTCGGTGACCACCGGCAGGCCCGTCTCCTGCCTGGCGCGGGCGAGCAGCTCCAGACCCTGCTGCTGGAGGCCCTGGAAGCTGAACGGCGAGGTGCGCGGCTTGAAGGCCCCGCCCCGGAGGATGCTGGCCCCGGCCTTCTTCACCGCCCGGGCCGCCTCCATGAGCTGCGCCTCGCTCTCTACGGCGCAGGGACCCGCCATGACGATGATCTTGTTGCCCCCTATCCTGACGCCGCCGCAGTCCACCACCGTCGAGCGCGGCCGGAACTCGCGGGACGCGAGCTTGTAGGGCTTCATGATGCGGGTGACGCTCTCCACGCCCGGGAGCACCGCGAAGATGTCCGTGGGGATCTGGCCGGTGTTGCTGCCGAGCAGCGCGACGACGGTCTTGTCCGTGCCGAGGTTCAGCTGCACGTTGAGCCCGACCGATTTGGCTTTCTCGACGACGTCGTCAACCTCTTTCCGGGAGGCGCCGGTCCTCATTTCGACGATCATGGCAGGTTATGTTTACTCCTTCGTTCAGCGGAAAAGGGGGGAAAGGCCTCTCTCAATGATACCGGATGGCTACGGGAGCGTCAATATTCAGGCGCGGGGCGTTTTCTTGGCGGCCTTGGCGCTCTGCTTGGCCCGCTTCTTCTCCAGCTTGGCCTCCGCCTTGCCGGCCGGGGGCGCCCCGGCAGCCGGCGCCTGCGGTGCCGTCTCGCCGGCGCGGCGGCGCTCGATGCGGCCGATGATTTTCATGGCGGCGTACCGCCCGAAGTAGCCGACGAACCCGGCCGCCAGCACGATGCCGATCCACCTCAGGGCTTCCATCGCGCCATCCCGTGCCGTCCTTCGGTCAGTTTCAGGGAGAGCAGCAGCATGCGGAAGGCCGCCACCTCCACCCAGAGAATCATGTTGGCCACCACCGCCCGCTCCAGCAGCCCGAACCAGCCGATGTGGTGGTTGAGGATGATGGCCAGCGTGGCGAGCACCACCCCGAGGCAGCCGGCGACGATGGTGTAGCGGTGGAGCGAGGCCCAGGCGGGGTCGTGCTTGAGGCTGCGGGCCAGGAAGAAGAGGCCGATGGGAAACAGCCAGAACGCTATCGTGGCGGAGAGGCCGTGGATGACGCCGGAGGCGGAGCGGACGACCGTCCCCTCCGGGTCGGTGCGGAAGGCCCCGACGAGCAGCATGAAGAAGCCGAAGAGCACCATGGCGGCGATGCCGAGGTGGAAGCCCCGGTCGTGGCGGACGTTGAAGAGGAGCCCGGCGATGAAGACCTCGATGAGGAGCCCGGCCGCCATGAAGCCGATGACCGGGATGTAGCCGTGGCGCGTGAGGGCGAGGCTGCTGATGGAGTCCTCGATGAAGTTGTAGTTGCCGGCCGTGGCGGCTGCCGTCCAGTCCGCGGCGGCCAGTACGAGCGGGGCGGCCATGCCGGCCAGGGCGGTGGCGCTGTGGACATCGAGCCGCCGGGCGGCGTCCGCCGCCAGGGAGAGGACCCGGCTGATACTCGGCAACTCCCGTAACATAGCTCCATTATAGTCGGCGTTAGCTACGGAAACAATACGGCTCCTCCCCCTCTCCCTCGACGGGAGAGGGCCGGGGTGAGGGTGTTTCGTCTCCCTTTGTAAAGGGAGATAGAGAGGGATTTTCCCGGCGCCTCCCCTCTCCCTCGACGGGAGAGGGCCGCGTTGAGGGTGTTTCGTCTCCCTTTGTAAAGGGAGATAGAGAGGGATTTTCCCCGCTCTTCCCCCTCTCCCTTGAGGGGAGAGGGCCGGGGTGAGGGTGAAAGAACCCACCGGCGGCGGCCCGCCGCCCCCTGACACCGTCATCCCGGGCTTGACCCGGGATCCATCAACGGCTTGGCGTGCCCCCGGTTTGCGCCGGATTTCCGGCGTGCGGTGAACCTATCCCCCTGGCCCCCTTCCCTTCGATGAGGGAAGGGGGCACTAGTTTGGAAAAATACCCCATCCCCCGGCCCCTTCCCCAGGGGGGAGGGGTGAGAATACGAGGCCATTACCTCCCCCGCCTTTATCAAAGGCGGGGGACCGAGGGGTGTGGATTGGACTACTCCAAAACATTTGCCGCCTCTCAAACAGGAAGACAGAGAGCCGGCAGAACAGCGAGTTTGCGAGGGGGTCAGTGAGTGAGTTTAACAACCAATCACGCTAAACAGAAACTAGAAACAACACTAGGGCCACGGTGATAATCATAATCCCAAGAATCGGCAATATGGGAATATCGGATTTTTCTAAGACCTCATATACCTGATCGTCCTTAACGTCCTGATATTTCGTAAAATCGAGTTGTTTGTGAGCAAACAATGACAACCCAATCTGCATAAAAAGAAAAAACCTAAATTTAGATTTACCTGTTGCGTAAACTCTGTTAATCCAGTTATGAAAGCTGTTCATTATTAAGGTTACAAACCAAACAATGTAAAATGCAATGATGATAGGTGTTGAAATCAGCCCAAAGAAAGCACTTAACATCAGCCGCCACAAAACCAGAATCCAATGTTTCTCCATATCATTTTTCAAAATTATCATGCCGTCTTCACTGAAATACCTGACCGCCGGCCATCCAATAGCCATTCCTATCAGTGCTTGAAGATTGGTCATTTTACGAACGAATTCTATAGCAATTAGCACCGTTCCAACGTAAGTAAGGATTACTACACTGGTTTCCATTTTCGATCACTCCTTAATTTCGTTTTCATAATTCTACATCTTAACGTCAACTTTTCCCTTTCCCACTATTTTCACCTCTTTCCTTCGGAAACCCGCGACAAAATCCCCTTGACATTAGCTCTTATGTTCTATTATAGTAGTGTTGCGGTATAAAAAACATAGACCGCACGGGGGTGTAGTGCGCCGTGAAATTCGCAATTTCCAAAGCTAACCGGGCCGCCCGGATGGTGACCGGGGCAGTCCTCGCCCACTCCGAAGCTATGGACGGGGGCACCTTGTAAGATTTTCGCCGGCGTTTGAAAATTCCGCGCCGGTGTCAAGGTCTACCCAAAAACCGGCCTGCCCGCCATCCGCCCTTATGTCAACAACCCCCCAATAACTGACTCCAGCGCCCCCTTCCAATCGCTCCGGAACTTCCTCAAATCTATCCTCACCTGCGTCCGCCCCACCGTGATGCCGTCCCGTAACGCCCCCACGAACGCCCCCGCGTCGAACGGCAGCCCCGTGAACCGCCGCAAAACGATGCTCCCCTCCTCCACCCCGATGCTCTCGATGCCCGCCCGCGCCCCCATCCCCTTTATCTTCACCGCGTAGAGCAAATTCTTCACCTCCCGCGGCGCCGGGCCGAAGCGGTCCTCGCACTCCTTTAAGAGGTCGTCCAGGTGCGCCGGGGCGTCGCTCTCCGCCAGCTTGCGGTACAGCTCCAGCCGCGTCGCCACGTCCGTCACGTAGCTCTCCGGCAGGTAGGCGTCGAGCGGCAGGTCCACGGCGGGCGCGGGCAGCTTCGGCGACGGCCTCGGCCGGCCCTCCGCCAGGGCCTTCCTCTCCTCGACGGCCTCCGCCAGCAGGCGGGTGTACAGCGCGAACCCGACGGCGGTGATGTGGCCGCTCTGCCGGTGGCCGAGCAGGTTGCCCGCCCCCCGTATCTCCAGGTCCCGCATGGCGATGGAGAACCCCGCGCCGAGCTCCGCCGCTTCGTAGATGGTGCGCAGCCGCCGCTGCGCGAGCAGCGTCAGGCGGCGGCCCCTGTCGTAGAGGAAGTAGGCGTAGGCGAGGTGCGCCCCGCGCCCTACCCTCCCGCGGAGCTGGTAGAGCTGCGTCAGCCCGAACTTGTCCGCCCGGTTGACGATGAGCGTGTTGGCGTTCGGCATGTCGAGGCCGGACTCGATGATCGTCGTGCAGACGAGGATGTCCACCTCGCCCTTCGAGAAAGCGGTCATCACCCGCTCCAAATCGTCCTCGTGCATCTGCCCGTGGCCGACGGCGATGCGGGCCTCCGGCACCAGCTCCCGCAGGTGCTCCGCCACCAGCCCGATGCTCTGCACCCGGTTGTGGACGAAAAACACCTGGCCGTTGCGCTCCAGCTCCCGCAGCACCGCCTCCCGCACCAGGTGGTCGTTGAACTCCGCCACGTAGGTCTTGATGGGCAGGCGCTCGTTCGGCGGCGTCTGCATGGTGGACATGTCCCGCACCCCGACGAGCGACATGTGGAGCGTGCGCGGGATGGGCGTGGCCGAAAGGGTCAGCACGTCCACCTCCCGCCGCAGTTGCTTGAAGTGCTCCTTGTGGTTGACGCCGAAGCGCTGCTCCTCGTCAATGACGAGCAGGCCGAGGTCCTTGAAGGCGACGTCCTTCTGGATGAGGCGGTGGGTGCCGATGCAGATGTCCACCGTGCCGTCCGCGATGCCCCGCACGACGGCCTGCTGGTCGGCGGGCGTGCGGAAGCGGGAGAGGACCTCGACCCTCACGGGAAACGCCTCCAGCCGCTCCGAAAAAGTGGCAAAATGCTGCTGGGCGAGCACCGTCGTCGGGACGAGGATAGCCACCTGCCGGCCGTCGTTCACCGCCTTGAAAGCCGCCCGCACCGCCACCTCCGTCTTGCCGTAGCCCACGTCCCCGCAGACGAGCCGGTCCATGGGGCGGGCGGCCTCCATGTCCCGCTTGACGGCCTCGATGGCCTCCGTCTGGTCCGGCGTCTCCACGTAGGGGAAGGCGGACTCCAGCTCCTGCTGCCAGACGGTGTCCCGGCCGAAGGCGTGGCCGTCCACGACCTCGCGGGAGGCGTAGAGGTCGAGCAGCTCCTGGGCCAGCACTTCGACGGCTTCTTTCGCCCGCTGGCGGGTGCGGGCCCACTCCTGGGTGCCGAGCCGGTTGAGGGCCGGCTCGCGGTCCCCGGCGCCGATGTAGCGGGAGACGCGGTCTATCTGGTCGGTCGGCACGTAGAGGGTGTCCCCGGCGGCGTAGCGGAGCACGAGGAACTCCTTGTCCGCCCCGGCGGACTTCATGGTGATGACGCCGACGAACTTCCCGATGCCGTGCTCGATGTGGACGACGTACTCGTCCGGGACGAGGTCGCTGACGAGCTCGTGGGCGGCCACCGGACGCGGTTTCACCAGGCGGCGCTGCTTGACGAAGCCGAAAATCTCGGAATCGGTGAACAAATACGTTCGGCCGGAGAAGACCCAGCCCTCCGGCAGCGAGCCGCGGACGAGGGCGAGGGCGCCGTCCGGGGGCACGGCGGCAAGATTTTCCGAGGGCGTCACGATGATGTCCCGCTCGTTGAAGAGGTCGGCGAGGCGGTCCGCCTGGTGGCTGACGACGATGAGACGCTTCTTCTCTTTCAGGAGGTCGGCGGCGGCCTCGATGAAGGCGGGCACTCTCCCGGCGAAGGACGGGGCCGAGGAGAACGGTAGCCCTTCCTCGGCGGCGAAGGCGTTGAGGTCGAGGGTGCGGAAGGCGGCCAGCCGTCCGGATAGGTCCTCCCCGGTATGGTACGGGAGGGGATAATTCGCGGGGAGCTCCCTCAGGTCGAGCTTCTCGGCCCGGAGCTGCTCGGCCTCGGCGTGGAAGGACCCGGCGGCGGCGGCGATGTCGCCCGGCTCGTCGAGGATGACGAGGGTGTCCGAAGGGAGGAAATCGAGCAGCGAGCCCCCGTTGAAAAGCGGCGCGTAGAAGAGGTTTTCGCGGGGCGGCTGGCCGAGCTCCAGCAGCTCGATGTCCCGCTCGATGGCCTGGCGGGTTTCCAGGTTGCAGGAAGCCAGGTCGAGGGTGCGGAGCCGGTCGGCGGGACTGGCGCCGCGGAGCGAAAGCAGCTCCGTGGCGGGGCCGATCTGGACGGATTCGACCACTTCCAGGGAGCGCTGCGACTCGGGGTCGAAGGCGCGGAGGGAATCGATGCTGTCGCCGAAGAACTCGACGCGGACGGGTTTTTCCAGGGTGGGCGGCCAGACGTCCACGATGCCGCCGCGGTGGCTCATCTGGCCCGGCAACTCGACGACGGGCTCCATTCTATAGCCGGCCTTCTCCAGCGCGGCCAGGAGGTCGAACGGCCTGATTTCCATGCCGAGGCGCAGGGTCCGCGCTCCGCCGGTAAAGTCCCCGCGGGCGGCGGTCAGGGACATGAGCGCCGGGGCGGACGTGACGACGAGGGGCGGCCGGGCGGCCGCCGCCCCGGCGAGCGCCGCCAGCACCAGAATGCGGTCGGTCTCGGTGGCGGCGTCGGCGGCGAGGCGCTCGTAGGGGAGGACGTCCTGCTCCGGGAAGAGGTGGACGCCGCCGGGACACCAGCTTTCCAGCTGCTCGTGGAGCTTGCGGGCGTTCTCCGGCCGGGCGGTGACGAGCAGGACGGGGCGGCGCAGGGTGCCGTAGACGGCGGCGGCGAGGGCCGGCTTGGCGGCCTCCATGACGACGGCGCGGCCGTTCCCCTGCTGCAGGACCTCCGCGAGCGAGCGGAAGGGCTGGTTACGTTCGACTGTTTCCAGTAGTTTGCTGATATCCGTCATTTTTACCCACGCGCGAACAGGGCTCGACCCTGAATATGGGTCGGCCCTGATGGTTGTATTGTAGCACAATAGCTCAAATGGTAAAGGGCGAAGCTCGAAAGGACAGGGGAAAAGGTTACGGTGGGGGAGACGGGAGCGGGCGAACGGGGGGTACTTTGGTACGGAAAAACCGTTTTTCGGCCCCGCGGGCAGCCCCTTGTCTTGTTCCGTGCGCGCGAGCGCGCTATAATAGGAAAATCCCGGACGCAGGCGCCATGAAGAAGGAAACGAAGCAGGGAACCGATTCCCCCGTGTTCAAGCGGGTGGTGGTGAAGCTCGGCACGCGGCTCGTCACCGGCGATGAAAAGCACCTCAATTTGAAGGACATCGCCGGGCTGGTGGACCAGGTCGCCAAGCTCCACGGCCGCGGCGTCCAGGTCATCGTCGTCTCCTCCGGCGCCATAACCTCCGGCCGGCAGAAGCTCAAGCTCAAGGGGCGGCCCAAGGGCGTCCCCTACAAGCAGGTGCTGGCCGCCGTGGGCCAGAGCCGCCTCATGAACACCTACGAGCACCTCTTCGAGCGCTACGACATCACCATCGCCCAGGCCCTGCTCACCAAGACGGAACTGGCCACCCGGGCCGGCTACCTCAACGCCCGCAACACCCTGCTGGGACTGCTCAAGCTGGGGGTCATCGCCATCGTCAACGAGAACGACGTCGTCTCCACCGAGGAAATCAAGGAGCGCAAGTTCGGCGACAACGACAACCTCTCGGCCCTCGTCGCCAACCTCGTTGACGCGGACGCCCTCATCATCCTGACCGACATTGACGGCCTCTACACGGCCGACCCGTCCCACGACCCCGGGGCGCGCCTCGTGCCCCTGGTGACGGAGATTGACGCCGGGGTGCGGCAGATGGCCCGGGCCACGCGGAGCGACGTGAGCACCGGCGGCATGGTGACCAAGCTCGAGGCGGCCCGGCTGGCCACGGCCAGCGGCGTGACCGTCGTCATCGCCAACGGGCGGACGGAGAACGTGCTGGCGCGCCTCGTCGAGGGCGAGGCCATCGGCACGCGGTTCGTGCCCGCCTGCGAGAGCCTGGAGAGCCGGGAACGCTGGATGGTCTCCGGCCTCTGCACGCGGGGGAGCATCACGGTGGACGGCGGGGCGGCCGCCGCGCTACGCCGGGACAAGCGGAGCCTGCTGGCCGCCGGCATCAGCGGCGTGGACGGCAGCTTCGGGCGGGGCGACATCGTCGCCATCTACGACACGGCAGGCAACCAGCTCGGCTGCGGCATTACCAACTACAGCGCGGGCGATATCAGCATCATCAAAGGGTCCCGGTCCGACCGGATAGCCGGCCTCCTCAAGGTTGATCACGGCCCGGAAGTGGTGCACCGGAACAACCTGGCATTACTGCAAAGGGAGGATCCTCGTGGCCACAGGGAAACTGTATCAAGCCAGCAATGACGAGCTTATCGGCGGGGTGAACTACCAGTTCCAGCACGAGGCGGAAGGACGCTGGTGGGGGGAACTGACGCTCATTGACTACACCCGCATCAAGGACGGCCCCGGCTACATCCTGGAGCGGGAGGACGGGCTGAAGTCCCGGTGCAGCCTCAAGAAGCGCGTGAACCGGGCGGTGTCCAGCCTGCCGCCGCGCTACGTCTACCACTTCGCCGGGAACGGGACCTTCGAGTAAACCGCGCCCCTTTCCCCCGCCCCCACCGACGAGCAAGGAGTCTGTCATGAGTTCTGCGACGGAAGTAGTGAGACAAAAAGCCCTGGCCGCCAAGGCGGCCTCGAAGAAGATGGCCTACCTCCCGACGGCGGTCAAGAACGCCGCCATCAACGCCATCGCCGACGGCGTGGTGGCGCGGCGCAAGGAGATTCTGGCCGCCAACAAGAAGGACTACGACGCCGGCGTGGCCGGCGGCCTGGGCGACGCCCTGCTCGACCGGCTCATGCTCGACGAGGCGCGGCTGGAAGCCATCGCCGCCGACGCCCGCTCCGTGGCCGCCCTCGCCGACCCGGTCGGCGAGACCTACGAGATGCGCACCCTGCCGAACGGCCTCCAGGCGGGCAAGCGGCGGGTGCCGCTCGGCGTCATCGGCGCCATCTACGAGAGCCGCCCCAACGTGACGGTGGATATCACCGCCCTCTGCCTGAAATCCGGCAACGCCGTCATCCTGCGCGGCGGCAAGGAGACGATTAACTCCAACCTGGCCATCATCGCCGTCATCCAGGACGCCTGCCGAAAGGCGGGGATGCCGGACGGCTGCGTGCAGTTCATTGACAACACCGACCGGGCGCTCGTGGCCGACCTGCTCAAGATGAACGACGTCATTGACCTGATGATACCCCGCGGCGGGGCCGGGCTGATCAGGTCCGTGCGGGAGAACGCTGCCATGCCGGTGGTCGCCGGGGGCATCGGCGTGTGCCACACCTACGTGGACGCCTCCGCCAGGATCACCGACGCGGTGGCCATCGTCTATAACGCCAAGGTGCAGCGCCCGACCGTCTGCAACGCGCTCGATACGGTGCTGGTGCACCGGGACATCGCCGCTGACTACCTGCCGAAGATGGCCGCCGAGCTCGCCAAAGCCAAGGTGGAGCTCCACTGCGACGAGAAGGCGATGGCGATACTGAAGGGCAAGACGGACGCCAGGCTCGTGCCGGCAGTGGCGGACGACTGGGGTAAGGAGTTCCTGTCGCTCATCGCCGCCATCAAGGTGGTGGACTCCCTCGAAGACGGGCTCCGGCACGTGGCGGACTACACGTCCGGCCACTCCGAGGCCATCATCACGGAAGACTACAGCGCCGCCATGCGCTTCCTCAACGAGGTGGACGCCGCCTGCGTCTACGTGAACGCGAGCACGCGTTTCACCGACGGGAGTCAGTTCGGGCTGGGGGCGGAGGTGGGCATCTCCACGCAGAAGATGCACGCGCGGGGGCCGCTCGGCTTGAAGGAGCTGACCTCCTACAAGTGGGTCATCTTCGGGAGCGGCCAGGTACGGCCCTGACGCCGCTCGTCCCGATTGCCCGAAAACAGACGAGGCCCGGTCTCACGAACCGGGCCCGTTCTTTTGGAGGGTACGTTAGAAAAAGCCGGCTAACCGGCGGCTTCGGCGGGGTCGTTGCGGTGGCCGAACCAGCCCTGGAGGGTGGTCATCAGCTCGCCGACGGGGCCGTTGACGGCGGTCCCGGGGACGTGGACGGCACGGCGCGGGCGGGCGTCCGGGTCCGCGACGAAGCGGCGCGCGGGGCGGTCAGTGATGGAGACCCGGCCGGTGCCGCGGGTGACGGCGGCGCGTTCCACGTTGTCCAGATACAATTCTCCCATTTCTTGCCTCACTTTCAGGGGGAGCAGGTCTGCTACTCTTCCTTCTTTCATTACACCTTCAGGATACACGCTGAAGATTAAGGTCACGTTACGTTCATGTTAGGAGCAGGTTAAATCTGGGGGATAGTGGCAAAAACGAAAAGATTGAGGATAGCGGGTGGGCGGGGACGGGCGGCGGCGGCCCATGACCCGGCTGTTACGGGAGGTCGGGATAGAGGTCGTTCCAGTCCGGGTTGGACGCTTCGATGAGCCGCAGTTTCCAGGCACGGTGCCAGGACTTGAGCTGTGTTTCGCGGGTCAGGGCGGCTGCCGCGTCCGGGAACGGCTCGTAGTGGACGAGCAGGCGGACGTGGTCGTCGCGGTGTTCCGCGGCCCGCCGTTTCAGGTCGTCGGTGATGCCGATGGAGAGCGCGCCGCGGCGGCCGCTGGCGAGGATATAGACGTACAATGACTTCCCGTCCATGCTTGCCTCCGGCCTCCGCCAGAATGACGGGAACCGCTATGATGTGCCGCTAAGGGCCCGCTCCTGCGCCTCGAAGAGCTGGTTGATACCGGTCCCGGCGAGGGCCAGGATATCATCGAGGGACTGGCGGGAGAAGGGCTTGCCCTCGGCGGTGCCCTGCACCTCGACGAACTCCCCCTTGCCGGTCATGACCACGTTGAAGTCCACCATCGCCCGGGAGTCCTCCTCGTAGCAGAGGTCGAGCAGCATGGTGTTGGCGACCACGCCGAGGCTGGTGGCCGCCACCGGGGTCCTCAGCGGAGTGCCGTTGACGACGCCCATGCCGGTCAGTTTCTTCAGGGCCAGCCGGAGGGCGACGTAGGCGCCGGTGATGGCGGCGGTGCGGGTGCCGCCGTCGGCCTGGATGACGTCGCAGTCCACCGTCAGCGTCCGCTCGCCGAGGGCCTTCAAATCCGTCACGGCCCGGAGCGACCGCCCGATGAGGCGCTGTATCTCCTGGCTGCGCCCGCCCACGTGGCCGCGGGCCCGGTCCCGCTGGGTGCGGGTACTGGTGGCGCGGGGGAGCATGTCGTACTCGGCGGTGAGCCAGCCGGAGCCGGAGTTCCGCAGGAAGGGCGGCACGCGGTCCTCCACGCTCACGGCGCAGAGGACGTGGGTGTTGCCGAGCTTGATGAGGGCGGAGCCCTCCGCGTAGAGCTGGTAGTTGGGGATGATCTCCACGGGGCGCAGTTCGTTATAGGCCCGTCCGTCAATGCGTTTCAAAAGCAGCCTCCGAGGTTATGAAGATGTACCGAGTATACCATTGGGGGGAAGGCGCGGGCAACGGAAGGAGCACGTGGGAGCAGGCTACGACAGCCCTTCCAGGTAGGTGATGAGCCAGTCGAGGGCCGCGTCCACGGCGGCCTGCCGGTTCTCCTCGCGGGTGCCGGAGAACACGTGGCGGCGGGCGCTGGCCCCGTCCTGGTCCGCCAGGCCGAGGTAGAAGAGCCCCACCGGCTTGCCGGGGGTGGCGCCGCCGGGGCCGGCGATGCCGGTATCCGCCAGGCAGACGTCCACGTGGAGGACGCGCCGCCCGCCGGCCGCCATCTGCTCGGCGACCGGGGCGCTCACCGCCCCCTGCTCGTCGAGGACCTGCCTGCTGACACCGACGCAGCGCACCTTGACCTCGTTGCTGTAGGACACGATGCCCCCCTGGAAGTAGTCCGAGCTGCCCGGTACGTTGATGATGCGCGCGGCGATGAGCCCGCCGGTGGCGGACTCCACCGTGCCGAGCGTCAGCTTCTTCTCCCGGAGCAGGCGGCCTATCGTTTCTTCCGGCGCGGGCATCTCAAATATACCTCTCCATCAGTGTGAATAAAATCTCGTCCAGGGAAACGTCCGGCCCTGCCCTCACCCGGCCCATGACGGTCTGCACCTGGGCGCGGCGGGCGGGGTCGGCGAGGTCCGCCAGCCGGTCGTAGACGCCGAGCCGCCGTCCCAGCTGGTAGAGGTCCCGCTCCTCCGCCGCCAGCGCCTGGAACCGGGCTATCACGTCCAGCATGGCGGCCCGGTCGTCCGGCAGCTTCCCGGCAATCTCCGGCAGCAGGTTGATGCTGTGGTCGCTGGCGACCGTCGAGGTCACCGTCAGGTTCTCCAGCAGCAGCTTCTCCTCCGCGACGATTTCCTCGTCGGCGGCGCGCTCGAACTCGCCGCGCTGCACCATCCCGTGGAGCGGCATGCCCTCCCGGATGGTGAGGGTGCGGAAGCGGATGAAGTCGGGGTCTATCTCGTTGAGCACCCGGGCGGTCTCGAGGGCGTGCTCCCGCCAGAGCGGCCGGCCGCCGGCGCCGAGGAGCACATACTCCGAGAGCTCGATGCCGGCCGCCATCACCCGTCGGCCGCCGCTCACGTGGTCGGCGGCGGTGGCGCCCTTCTCCATGAGCGCCAGCACGGCATCGGAGCCGGACTCCAGCCCGATGTGCAGCCGGGACAGCCCGGCCTCCCGCAGGGCGCGCAGCTCGCCCAGGGGCTTGCGGGCGACCGTCTGCGAGCGGGCGTAGCTGGTGATGCGGTCGATGCCGGGGAATGTCTCCCGGAGGTAGCGCAGCACCGCCAGCAGGTCGGGCGTCTTCATGACGAGGGAGTTGGCGTCCTGAAGGAAGACGGTCTTCCCGCCGCCGTAGAGCCAGAGGCCCACGTTGCGGTAGGCGTCGGCTGCGTGGCTGCCGGCCACGGACGCCGCCGCTTCCCTCACGCCGGCGCCGGACTCCCGGGCGAGCGCCTCGATGTACCCGGCCACCGCCTTGAAGGCGTCAATGTCCCGCTCGATGTCCGCCACCGGGCGGAGCTCGAAACGGGTGCCCTTGTAGACGGGGCAGAACCGGCAGCGGTTCCAGGGACAGTTCCGCGTCAGCCGCACGAGCAGCGAGAACGCCTCGTTCGGGGGACGGATCGGGCCGAGCTCGCAGGAGACGGCCGCCGGTTCGGTCACAGCCACGGGAAGACGTTGCTCCTCACGAAGTCGAAGTTCTCCGCCACGTTGTCCGCCCCGATGACGGCCCCCATGTGCCCGGGGAAGAGGCCTTCGACCTCGAGCTCGGCGAGGCGCTCGATGGATTCCTTCAGCCGGTCGCCGTCCCCGCCGGGCAGGTCGCTCCGGCCGGTGTTCTTGTCGAAAATAACGTCCCCGCAGACGAGGAGCTTCTCGTTCCGCAGGTAGTAGCAGATGCTGTCCGGCGAGTGGCCGGGCGCGGGGATGAGGTCAATGACGATGTCGCCCACCATGAGGGTGTCGCCTTCGATGATCTCGTCCTCGTCGAACTCGTCCGGGGGCATGCCGAAGAGGCGGGCCGCCTCGACGACGACGGTGCGGTAGTTGGCCTTCTGCACCGGGTGGAGGGCGATGCTGGCCCCGGAGTGGTCCTTGAAGCCCTCGTTGGCGCCGCAGTGGTCGCCGTGGAGGTGGGTGTTGACGATGGTGCCGATGTCATCCGGCTCGATGCCGTCCTGCTGCATGAGGTGGATGAGGGAGGGCAGGTAGTGGTCGTTGCCGGGGTCAATGATAATCCCGGGCGCCCCCTTCACCACGTAGGTATTGCTGTCCATCGTGCCTTGCTCGGGGTACATGAATAGATTCTCGGTAATTTTCATGCTATAGTATCTCCAAACATCGCGGCCGGCCAACGGTTGCACCCATTATAACGCACCCGGCCGGCGCGATAAACCGCAAGGGGGGAACCGATGAGAATCTTGGCGTGGATTATCGGCATACTGGGCGGGCTGGCGGGCATTTTCGGCGCGCTTATCGCCTTCGACGTGCTGCCGGGCAGCATCACCGACAGCCTCACGGTGGACTGGACGTTCTGGTTCTACGCCGCCATCGTGCTGCTGCTGGGGGCCATCTGCATTTCCGTTGACCGCGGGAACGCCGTTGACTAGAGCGCCCCGGGGACCGAAGTGACCGCCCGGGTGACGGTCAGGGTGACGCCCGGGGCCGCCCGGAGCGAGCTGGGCGGCGCCGGGGGCGGCGTGCTGCGGGTGCGGGTGGCGGCGGCGCCGGAGCGGGGCAGGGCCAACCGGGCGCTGACGGACTTCCTCGCCGGGGTACTGGGCGTGCCGAGGTCCGCCGTGACGGTCATCCGGGGGGCGACGGCCCGGACCAAGGTGGTGGAGATAGACGGGCTGAGCGAGGCGGCGGTCCGGGCGAAACTGGGTATAGCAGAAGAGGGGGCGTAAAGCCCCCTCTGGTAGTTCCTGTCCCTGGTTCGCTATGCCTTGCGGCGGCGCACCCGCCACCAGATGAGCCCCCCGATGATGAGCCACAGCGGGCTGAAGATGGCGAGCCAGATGATGATGTTGAGCAGCACCCGCCCGAAGGCCACCAGGCCGTTGACGGCGCTGTCCAGGGTGCCGCCGGCGCGCCAGCCGGCCAGCACGGTGACGTAGTCCTCGCGGGTCTGGTCCGCGGTGTTGCTGCGGTCGTCGGTCACCTTGAGGGTGACGGTGTAGGTGCCGTCGTTGCGGTAGGAATGAGACGGGTTCGCCTCGGTGCTGGTGGCGCCGTCGCCGAAGTCCCACTGGTAGGAGTACGGCGAGAAGCCGCCGGAGAGGTTCGGCTGGAAGGTGATGCTCTCGCCCTCCTTGACGGTGCGGCTGGAGGCGGTGAACTCCACCGAGAGCGCGGACTGCTCCAGGTCCACCGCGATGGACGACGTGGCCGAGCTCTCCTCCAGGTACTGCATGCGGCCCTTTATCTGCTCTATCTGGGTGTTCGTCTGGGTGAGCTGTTGCTGGACCTTGAGGATTTCCTCGACGGTGCCGGCCTTCTGCATGAGGGCGGTGAGCTGGTCGGCGCTGGCCTGGAGCGTCTCCAGCTGGGCGCCGAGGTCAACGTACTCCTCGGTGACGTCGTAGCCGGAAGAGCTCTCCGATTTCACGTCCGCGGCGAGGGTGCGGATGGCGCCCACCGCGGCGTCGTAGTCGTCCGCGGCGACGCGGATGGTGATGGTGCCCATCATGCGGTCGCCGTTCTGCCAGGCGTTGGAGCTGACCACCCAGCCGTGATAGGTGTCCGCCAGGCGCGCGATCTGCTGGATGGCGTCGCTGACGTCCTCGACGACGACCGAGAGGCTGCCGTTGCGGATGATCATGCGCTCGGTGGGCGGCAGCACGGCGGCATCCGGGGTGGTCATCTCGTCGTAGCTTGCGCCGCCGGCCGACTGGGTAAAGGTAATGGTGGGCGCCGGCGTCGGCATGGGCTTGGACGTGGCCGTGGCCATGGTGGTCGTCGTGGTGGGGACGGCGCGCTCGCTCTTGCCGCCGTTCGACGGCACACCTCCGCAGGCGACGGCGCTAACCATGACGATGGCCGCCAGGAACCCGATAAGCCAGAGTTTCTTCTTCATCTCTCCCCTCCTTGCGGGCATTCACGCTGTATAACGCGCCGCCAGCAGATAAGTTAGCAGGTAGCGGGGAAAAAATCAACGGCCGGAGCGGGCGCCGGCGTAGTAGCTCCGGATGCGCCGCATGCGGAGGATGACGAAGACGTCCCGCCCCTCGGCAAGGTCCATCTCCTCGAAGAGGTAGGAGGGGATCTCGGCGACGAGGGCCATCTCCCCGACGCGGACACGGATGCGCACCGTGTTGACGACGCTGGTGATGGACTCGATGACGCCGTCGAAGCCGTTGACGGAGAGGCCGGGCGGGCGCGTCTCCGAGATGTAGACGTGGCGGGGGAGGATGGCCACCTTGTCAATGGGGCCGCCCTCGTGGGGGACGGTGAGGGTGAGGCCGCGGCAGGTGACCTCGGCCACGCCGGGACCGGCGGCGCGGCTCGTTTCACAGTCGAGGATGTTGGGGGAGCCGATGAAGTCCATGACGCTCTCGCCCTCCGGGTTGAAGAGCATCTCCTCCGGCCCGGCCACCTGCTCGACGCGGCCGCCCTGGACCACCGCGACCCGGTCCGCCATCTCCAGGGCCTCCATGAGGTCGTGGGTGATGTGGACGGTGGTGAGGTTGAGCTCGCGGTGGACGCGGCGGAGCTCGTGGCGGAGGTAGCGGGCGGTGCGGAGGTCGAGCGCGCCGAGGGGCTCGTCGAGGAGGAGGAGGGTCGGCGAGGTGGCGAGGGCCCGGGCGAGGGCGACGCGCTGCTTCTCGCCGCCGGAGAGGGTGCGGCTGTCCCGGCCGAGCAGGTGCGGGATGCCGGTCAGCCGGGCGAGCTCGCGGACGCGGTCGGCGACGTCCCGGGCGGGCACCCCGGCCCGCTTCAGGCCGAAGGCGATGTTCTCCGTCACGCCGAGGAAGGGGAAGAGGACGTAGTCCTGCGGCACGTAGCCCACGTTGCGCTCCTCCGGGGAGAGGCGGGTGATGTCCCGGCCATCCCGCCGGATGCTCCCCTGCCGCACGTGGTTGAGGCCGGCGATGGTCTCCAGCAGCACGGTCTTGCCGGCGCCGGTCGGGCCGAGGATGACGAAGTACTCCCCGTCCTCGATGGTCAGGTTGATGTCGCGGAGGCGGAACTCGCCGGCGTGGACGGTAACATCGCGGAGCTCGATCATAGCGGCGAGCGCCTCCCGATGAGCTTGCGGATGACGAGCAGGGCCAGCACGGCGATGACGATGAGCACGAGGATCACGGCCACCGCCTTGCCGATGTCCGCCGAGTTGAGACTGAGGAAGATGGCCGTCGGCAGCGTCTCCGTCTTCATGGCGGTGGCGCCGGCCAGCATGACCGTGGCGCCGAATTCGCCGACGGCGCGGGCCCAGGTGAGAATCGTCGCCGCGATGAGACCGTCCCGCGCCAGGGGCAAAGCGACCCGGAAAAACGCCTCCGGGCGGGAGCAGCCGAGGGTGCGGGCGACCTGCTCGTAGCGGGGGTCGATGCCGTCGAAGGTGGACTTCAAGAGCCGGATGGCGAGGGCGCTGATGACGACCACCTGCGCCAGCACGATGCCGGGCGTGTTGAAGACGAAGTGGACGAGGTGGCCGTTGATGCCGGAGCCGACCGGCGTCTGGAAGAAGATGAGGAGGGCCGCGCCGAGGGCGACCGGCGAGATGACGATGGGCAAATCCAGCAGGCTGTCCACGATGTCCTTGCCCCGGAAGCGGTTGCGGGAGATGGCGTAGGCCACCGGCACGGCGATGATGACGGCGATGACGGTGGAGATGCTGGCCGTGGTGACGCTGAGCCGGACGGCGAAGAGGATTTCCGGCGAGGTGAGGGCCGCCCAGAAGGTGTCCCACTTGGTGTAGGCCAGCAGCGAGACGATGATGCCGGCGAAGAACAGCCCGAGCAGGGCCAGCGCTGAGATGGTGGCCGCCCGGAAGACGCGCTCGCCGGCGGCGCCGCGGAGCAATCTACTCATCGCCCGTCTCCACCATCGCTACTGCCCCGACCCCGTGAAGCCGGCAGGGAGCTGGTAATCGCCGCCTATCTGGGCGTCCGGCGCGTAGGCGCGGGCATCGGATTCGGTGGCCAAGTAGCCCCACCTGGCGAAGATGGCCTGCCCGTCCGGCGAGGCGAGGTAGTCCAGGAACGCCTGGGCGTCCTTCTTGTCCTTGCTATACGTCGAGACGGCGCCGGGGATGTAGGCGATGCGGGGGAGCTGGTCCTGGCCGAGCAGCACGACGTCCGTCGTGTCCGGGTCCCAGCTGCCGAAGACGCGCCAGCCGATGATGGCGTCCACGGACTTCATGGCGGCCAGGGCGGCGGTATGCGAGCAGCTTGAAGCGTGGACGACGATGTTGGGCCCGATGGCGTCCAGCAGGCCGTTGTAGTCCATGACCTCGACGGCGTAGAGGCCGATGCAGACGGAGGACGGGTCCCCGATACCGACGCTGACGCCGGGTTTCGCCAGGTCGGCCAGCGATTGTATACCGGCCGGGTTGCCCTTGGGGACGATGATGGCCGGGACGAGGTAGGCGAGCTTCCGGATGGTGGCGGGGTCCACGGCGCCCTGGGCCTCGGCCTTGGCCATGTAGTCCGGCGAGCCGGGGATGTAGAGGTCGCCGCTTTTGGCGATGGTCATCTGCGAGAGCATGGTGCCGGAGCCGCCGAAGTTGAGGAAGACCTCGACGCCGGTCTTCTCCTTGAAGGCGGCGGCGGCCTCCTGCATGACGGGCTGGCTCGCCGAGCCGACGAAGGCGGTGATGGACGCGTTCCCGCCGCCGGAGCACCCGGCCGCCAGCGGCACCAGGGAGAGCAGCGCCAGGACGATGATGCAGGTTCGCAGGGTTTTCATGCGGCCTCCCTCCCCGCCAGAACACGGCGCGTTATATCACCGTAAACATAGCGGCGGGTAAAAAATTTTTCTATAGCGTACCGCGGGCCTGCTCGCGGACGGAACTGCGGACCCGCTTGTAGGCGTCCACGATGCGGCGGCCTTCCTCGGTGAGGCGGGCGTGGCCGCCGCGGCTGCCGCCGGTCGTCTTCTCCACCAGGGGGCGCGGGGCGAGGCGGTTCATGGCCTCCACCCAGAGCCAGGCGTTGCGGTAGGCGAGCTTCATGGAGCGGGCGGCCGCGGAGATGGAGCCGAGTTCGTCAATGCGCTCGAGGAGCTGGGCGCGGCCCCAGCCCATGAAGAGCTTGCCGTCCACCTCCAGCCAGACCTTGCTGCGGAGCTGGATGCCGCTGTCCCTGGAACCTGGCTGCAAGACCGCGTGGTTGGCGCCGAACGCCGGCACTTTCTTCTCGCTCATGGGCCTCCGGGAAGGAACAAAACCTCTCTATATTACCAGCAATATAGCGGTTTGTCAAAACCTTGTACTGCCCCGAAGGGAACAAGCCTCCCGGGGCCGCCGAAGTCGGTTCCCTCTCCCTCGACGGGAGAGGGTCAGGGTGAGGGTGACGCCCTCCCCGTCATGGCGACGGAGCGGAGCGACGAATCCCGTTATTCCCCTCTCCCTCGACGGGAGAGGGTCAGGGTGAGGGTGAAAGAACCCACCGGCGGCGGCCCGCCTGCGGCGGGCCACCGCCCCCAAGGTTCACCGTC
>DAOUEG010000088.1:0-1628 GCA_034430495.1 Dehalococcoidales bacterium | reverse complement strand
CTGCCTCCGCCGTGGCCGGCGCGCCGACGTCACCGTGCGCATCGGCCCCCGCTTTGGCCCCTACACCGCCACCGGCCGCGGCCGCGAGCGCCGCCGCCAGCTCGACGCCATCGGCCACCGCATCATGCAGCACATCGCCTCCCTCCTTCCCCCCTGGCGTCGCGGACGTTATGCCGACGACCCCGCCATCCGCCAGGCCGCCCAAGGCACCGAGATCTACCCCTGGGACGACCTCACCGAAGGCTGACCCCCTCCGCCCTGTCATCGCGAGCCCCCTCCGTCCTGTCATCGCGAGCCCCCTCCGTCCTGTCATTGCGAGCCGCCCGCTCTTGGCGGCGAAGCAATCCCCAACTAACATCCCCGGAGATTGCGCGGACGTTCCGTGCGTCGCCGGGACAGCACCGGCTCGCAGTGACAACGGCGCTTTTCCCCTTTGACACCCACCCCCACCTCCACTATAATTCCTCCCATGCTGTGGCAGCCTCTACCCGGCAAAGGAGGCCCCATGCCCAACCAACGCATCCTGGTCGTCGAGGACGAAGACACCTACACCTATGTCGTCGCCGCCAACCTCCGCGCCCGCGGCTACGACGTCCTCACCACCGGCACCGGCCGCGAAGCCATCCATCTCGCCACTGTCGAGGACCCGGACCTTGTTGTGCTCGACCTCCGTCTCCCCGACCTCGACGGCTTTGACGTCTGCCGCACCATCCGTCGCTTCTCCAACGTCCCCATCATCATGCTCACTGCCCTGATCGAGCCCCCCGACCGCGTCAGTGGCCTCGAAGCCGGCGCCGACGATTACGTCCCCAAGCCCTTCAACATGGAAGAGCTCCTGGCCCGCGTCGATGCTGCCCTGCGCCGCGTCGAGTACGACCGCCAGCCCGACCCCAGCACCCCCCTCCAGGTCGGCGAGCTGACCCTCGACGTCGCCCACCAGCAGGCCACCGTCGACGGCTACCTCCTGCGCCTCACCCCCGTCGAGTTCAAGCTCCTCGTCGAGCTCGTCCGCCACGTCGACCGCGTCCTCCTCCACGAATACCTCCTCGCCCGTGTCTGGGGCGACGAATACACCGGCGAGCTCCACCTCGTCCACCAGGCCGTCAGCCGCCTCCGCCGTAAGCTCGCCGCCGCCCCTGCCCACCTCCTCCTCGCCGCCCTTGCCCTCCTCGACGCCTGGGCCCTCGCCTTCTACCTCCTGCCCTATTACTACGGCTAACCCTTCATCTGTCACGAGACCCCTTGCGTCGGGGCAGTGCATCCTTGGGCATGCTATATACAGGACACTCCCCCCGCATGTCGGGGCGATGCATTCCTGGGAGATCCTATGCACAGGACATTCCCCCCAGACGTAGGGGCGAGGCATTCCTAGGACATTCTATGATACAGGACATGCCCCCATCCGCAAGCAAGCGAGCCATTCACGATAACTTCCGGGAATGCCTCGCCCTCCGGGACGCGTCCCCTACCGCACCGTGCCCGCTGTTGCTCTCCGGCCCGCCATAGAGTATAATGCACCTCGTCTTGGCTTCACAGCAAGTACCGATCCGTAGAGGAGGCGTGCGATGCCTCGTGATGTTCCCTTTGACCTGTCAGCCAGCCGGGCCTACCTCGCATCGCGTCAGGCG
>DAOUEG010000087.1:0-2017 GCA_034430495.1 Dehalococcoidales bacterium | reverse complement strand
CCGGAGTTCGGCATCCGGAGCGGCTGGGAGTTCGCGTTCTACGTCGTCCTCGGCGTCCTGGCCGGCCTCGTGGCCCAGGGGTTCCAGCGATCGCTCTACTGGTTCGAGGACCGCTTCGAATCCCTCCGCTTCCCCGAGCCGCTCAAGCAGGTGCTCGGCGGGTTCTTCGTCGGCGCTATCGGCCTCTACAGCCTGGACCTGCTCGGCGTCGGCTACGGCGGCATCACCCGGGCCCTCTCCGGCGAGCTCGCCGTCGGCGTGCTGCTCGTCTTCCTCGTCCTGAAAATCCTGGCCACGTCCTTCACCCTCGGCAGCGGCGGCAGCGGCGGCATCTTCGCCCCCAGCCTCTTCATGGGCGCCATGCTCGGCACCTCGGTGGGGACGCTGTTCGGCCACTTCTTCCCCAACATCACCGCCCCGGCCGGCGCCTACGGCATCGTCGGCATGGCGGCCGTGTTCGCCGCCGCGGCCCGGGCGCCGTTCGCCGCCATCCTCATCATCTTCGAGCTCACCGGCAACTACGCCATCATTCTGCCGGTCATGATGGCCGTCGTCATCGCCACCCTCGTCAGCCGCTCCATGAGCCGCGAGAGCATCTACACCCTCAAGCTGCTGCGCCGCGGCGTGGACCTGGACCAGGAAGACCTGGGCGACGTGCTGCGCATGACCACCGTCCGCGATGCCATGACCCGGAACTTCCCGACCGTCCCCGCCTCGCTCACCATGAACCAGCTCATCCGCCTCTTCGAGCGGAGCGGCCACCACGGCTTCCCCGTCCTCGACGACGAGGGCCAGTTCGTCGGCGTCATCACCGAGTCCCTCCTCGCCCGCCAGCTCGACGCCGCCGTCGGCGAGCAGAAGAAGACCGCCGGCGACATCGCCACCGTCAACCCGCACGTCGCCTACCCGGACCAGACCCTCGACCGCCTCATCGAGACCATCGAGGAGTCCGAGGCCCGCGTGCCCGTCGTCAGCCGCGAGGACGGCCGCCAGCTCCTCGGCGTCGTCGGCCGCCACGAGCTCATCAGCGCCTACCGCCGCAAGGCCAAGCGCGCCGCCGTGCCCCGCCCGCGGGATGCCGGCCGCCCGCCCGCCGGTTCACCTGTTTGAATTACCTTCCCGGTTCCCCGTATAATCAGGGAGCATCATACGCCGGAAGGAGAACGAAATGATCCCTGAAAAGTACGCCAACTACTACCGAGGCCAGCCGGTGCGCGATTTCACCAAGCTCTATCCCCAGCTCACCGCCAAGTCTTACCATATCTGGGGCCGGGAATGGAACTCCCCCTACCGCATGGACTGGTTCTGCGTCACCGAGCCGTTCCTCATGATTAACGAGCCCCACACGCACGATTTCGACCAGTTCCTCGGCTTCCAGAACGCGGACGCCACCCACGTCAATGATTTCGACGCCGAGGTCTGGCTCTACCTCGGGCCGGAGGGCGAGCAGGAGAAGCTCGTCATCACGGAGACCTGCTTCGTCCACGTGCCCAAGGGCATGGTCCACACGCCGCTGGAGTTCCACACCATCAACCAGCCCATCGTCTTCATGGACATCGCCCTCGTCCAGGAGTACGTCCGCAAGCCGGAGGACCCGGACAAGCCCATCACCCGCGAGAGCGTCGAGCACTGACTTCCAATCCGGTGAAACAATGAGAGGGAGGTTTAACAGCCTCCCTCTTTTAATGCTTAAAATGAAGCGGATACTGTAAAATCTAAGGTGGCGGAGAACTCTACTTCACCAAATATTCAGATATATCAATGATACTTCCCATTGGACCGTAATTACCTGTAAGTCTGATTGATGCTAAACCTGATAATCTTATTTGAATTCTAGTATTCACTCCTCCTAATAGGCCATATTTCATCATCGCAGACTTGCCATCAGATGATATGGTTTTAGGTTCACTGTCCATGCCTACTAGACCAACTGGCGACACGTCCAATATTTTAACTGCGTTATCGCCCAATACTGTTATCATGAATGCTAGCATTCCTGGCGGTTTGTTTTGGTCTG
>DAOUEG010000086.1:0-1778 GCA_034430495.1 Dehalococcoidales bacterium | reverse complement strand
GCGCTCCCTTCTGGAAACCCACGGCTTCCGGAAAGAGCCCCCACACCATCGACCCGATCGTGGTGGACTCCATCGGGGAGCTGCACCGCATGCTGGTCGATCGCGGGCTGGAGGACCGGGTCGAGCTGATGGAAGACGGGGGGCTGAACACGGACAATGTCGAGCAGTTCGTGAAGGCCGGGATGACGGTCGGTGAGTTCTCCTCACCCCTGTTCAAGGGACCGGAAGGGCGCTACAAGGCGGGTACGGGGGAGATCACCGCGGCGGTGCAGCGCCTGCGGGATGCCCTGGACCGGGCCTCCGGTCCGCAGCATGCGGGTTCAGGCAGCTCGGGTTCACGGAGCGCGGGTGCGCGTGGCCCGGGTGCGCGTGGCTCGGGTGCGCGGAAATAGGGCCGGAGGCTGCGGCCATGAGGATTGCAGTCATCGGCTCTGAAGGAATGCTCGGCCGGGACCTGGCGGGCTTTCTCGCCGGTCGCCACGAGGTCGTAGGCCTGGATATCGGCCAGATCGACATTCGCCGGCGGGAGGACACCGTTGCCGCAATCGCAGAGCTGAAGCCGCAGCTGGTCATCAACTCGGCGGCCTGCGTGGACGTGGAATCCTGCGAGGCCGAACCCGAGCGGGCCTTCCAGGTCAACGCCCTGGGCTCTCAGAACCTGGCCCTGGCGGTTGAAAGAATCGGCGCGGAGTACCTCTACTTCTCCTCGGACTACGTGTTCGACGGACGCAGCGGCTGCGACTACGACGAGCTGGTCCCGCCGAGTCCGGTCAACCAGTACGGCCGCAGCAAGCTGGCCGGCGAAGTGCTGGCCTGCCGGGTCTGCCGGCGGACCTACGTCGTACGCACGGCCTGGCTGTTCGGGCACCGGCAGGGCAACTACGTCGAACGGGTCCTGAATGCGGCTGACCGGGAGGGGGTGGTGCGCATGGCCACGGATCAACTCGAATCGCCCACCTACACGCTTCACCTGGCGGATGCGGTGGAGCGGTTGATTCAAACCGGAGCCTACGGTACGTATCACGTCACCAGCTCGGGAGCCTGTACGCGGCTGGAGTTCGCCTCCTTCGTCCTGGAAACCGCCGGCCGCAGGGAGGAGGTCGAGGAGCTGGAAGCCGCCGGCTTGAAACGGCGGGCTGAGCGGCCCTGCCGTACGGTGCTGGACTGCCGGCTGTTCGAGCTGGTGACCGGACATACGATGAAAAACTGGCGGGAGGGCGTTCGCGAGTACCTGGCCAATCGCAACTGGCCGGGCGATCGCCCCGGGCCGGGCGATCACCCCGGGCCGGGGAGCCGACCCGCCGGGGCTGAACAAGCCGCCGGACAATCGGCCAGGCAGACGAGGAGACGCTGATGAAACAGATCGGAATCGGGATGTTGGGCTACGGAGGCATCGGGAAGATCCACACCTCCTGCTACCGGCAGCTGCCCCTGCTGTACCCCGGCAAACTGCCGGAGATCGTCCTGGAGGCCGTCTGCACGAGCAGCCCCGAGACGGCCGATCGGGCCGCAAAAGAGGGTGGGTTTCGGCGGGGATTCAGCGACCGCGCGGAACTGCTGAAACAGGAGGAGGTAACCGTCGTGGACTGCTGCCTGCCCAATTACCTCCACAGGGAGGCGCTGCTCCAGGCCTTTACTGCGGGCAAACACGTGTACTGCGAAAAACCTATGGCCGTAGACGCCGCAGAGGCCAGGCAGATCGCCGCGGCCGCCAAGGAACACGGCGTGCAGGTCGGCGTGACCTTCAACTTTCGCTTCGTGCCGGCGCTGATGCGGGC
>DAOUEG010000085.1:0-10016 GCA_034430495.1 Dehalococcoidales bacterium | reverse complement strand
TGATCCTGAAGCTCTCGCTACTTTGCTCAAATATAACGAAGAAGATGTTACTCTACTGAAGACTTTACGTTTCAAGTTGATCGAGTATATTCGAGAAAAATTCCCCGAAAAAACGATTCCTGATTTTCTTGAATCTCCGGTTGAGTCAGAACCCAAGAATCTTGGTGAAGTAAATACGCCCAAAGGGACCACACTTTTGGGAAAGACCTTCGTCCTCACCGGCCGGCTGGAGAAGTACGCCCGCCCGGAGGCGGAGGCCCGCATCAAGGCGCTCGGCGGGACCGCCAAGGACAACGTGACGAAGAAGACCAGCTACGTCGTCGTCGGGGCGGACCCCGGCTCCAAGGCGGAAAAAGGGCGGAAGCTCGGCATCAACATCACCGAGGCGCAGTTCCTCGAGATGATTGGTGAAAAACCGTGAAACTCGTCGTCGGCCTGGGCAACCCGGGCTTTCTCTACGCCCGCAACCGGCACAACCTCGGCTTCATGGCGGTCAACGCCCTCGCCAGGCGGCTCAACACCGCCTTCGACCGCAAGCAGGGCCACGCCCGCACCGGCCTGGGGATGTACGGCAACCGGAAAATCCTGCTGGCCCGGCCCCAGACCTACATGAACGCCAGCGGCGAGTCCGTCAAGCTGCTGCTGGACAAGTACGATATGAAACCGAGCGACCTCGTCGTCATCCACGACGACCTCGACCTGCCGGTGGCCAAGCTGCGGCTCCGCCTCGGCGGGGGCTCCGGCGGGCACAACGGCATCGAGTCCATCATCCGGCTGCTCGGCACGAGCGAGTTCTACCGGGTGCGCGTCGGCATCGGCCGGCCGGACACCGGGGACGACGCCCGGGAGGACACCGTCATCAGCTACGTCCTCAGCGATTTCACCCGGGAGGAGCGCACCGCCGTGGACGCCGTGCTGCCGGACGTCTGCGAGGCCGTGCTGACCCTCTTCAAGGAGGGCATCGCGGCGGCCATGAACAAGTTCAACTAGCCGCTTTTGTGCCCCGTCTCCACGAATGGTATAATTTCCATACGATGAACGAGGCGTTTACCTTTATCGGCGTCATCGGCGGGGGCGAGGTCACTCCCGATGTCGCCGCCCAGGCGGAGGTGGTCGGCCGGGAGATTGCCCGGCGCGGCGGCACCGTCGTCTGCGGCGGGCTCGGCGGCGTCATGGAAGCCGCCTGCCAGGGGGCCACGGACGCCGGCGGCCTGACCATCGGCATTCTGCCGGGGGACAGCCGCGCCGCCGCCAACCCCTGCGTGAGCATCCCCATCGTCACCGGCATCGGCTACGCGCGGAACGTGGCCGTCGTGCGGACCTCCCAGGCCATCATCGCCGTGGACGGCTCCTACGGCACGCTCACGGAGATAGCCTACGCGCTCCAGGCCGGCATCCCGGTGGTGGGACTCGGCACGTGGCGCGTCAGCCTCGACGACAGTGACGACGACGCCATCTATCGCGCCGCTACTCCTCGGGAGGCGGTCGAGAAAGCGTTCGCCCTGATTGGGGTGACGCCGCAATGAACGCCACCCGCGCCACCTGGTTGCCCCTCGGGCTTCTCGTCCTGGCGGCGGTGGTTCCGCTTGCAGGCTGCAACAGCGGCGGCGTGAAAGACCCTGTTCCTGCTTATACCACAGGCTACTACCTGCTCCCGGATGAAACGCCGTTGCACGAGATCAGCGTCCCCCGGGGCACCACGCTGAACCTCACCATCGGGATGACAAACATCGCCGACGTGCCGATAGAGCTTCGCCTGGCGGCGAGCAACCAGAACGCGCTGGACTCACTGGACCCGCAGCTGTCCGCTGCCTGGACCACCATCCAACCGGGGGAAAAGGCGTGGTTCTCCGCCGTCTACTATATTCCCGTGGATATTCCGCTGGGCACCTACAATGTCGGCATAACAGGAAAGCTGCGGGAGCCCGTGCCGGACCGCGCGGAGCAGACGCCCAATTTAAAGCTGACCATCGTAGATACGGCGAAATAAAAACCGGTACTATTATGAACGGGAGCGTGCTATGTCAACGATAGAGACGGTCAAAGCCCGGGAGATCCTGGACTCGCGGGGCAACCCCACCCTCGAGGTCGAGGTCGAGCTCGTGGACGGCACGGTCGGCCGCGCCGCGGTGCCCTCCGGCGCCAGCACCGGCAAGCACGAGGCCGTGGAACTCCGCGACGGCGACGCCTCCCGCTACGGCGGCAAGGGCGTCCTCAAGGCGGTCGGCAACGTCAACGGGCCCATCGCCGCGGCGCTCACCGGCAAGCCCGCCGCCGACCAGCCGGAGATAGACCGCACCCTCATTGACCTGGACGGCACCGAGAACAAGGGCAACCTGGGCGCCAACGCCATCCTCGGCGTCTCGCTGGCCGCGGCCCGCGCCGCCGCTAACTTCATCGGCATGCCGTACTACCGCTACCTCGGCGGCGTCAGCACCTACACCCTGCCCGTCCCCATGATGAACATCCTCAACGGCGGCAAGCACGCCGATAACTCCACCGATTTGCAGGAGTTCATGGTCATGCCCACCGGCGCCCCCACCTTCGCCAGGGCCATCCAGATGGGAGCCGAGGTCTACCACGCTCTCAAGAAGGTGCTGAAGGACAAGGGCTACAATACCAACGTCGGCGACGAAGGCGGCTTCGCCCCGTCCCTGAAGACGAACCGCGAGGCCGTGGAGGTCATCCTCGCCGCCATCGAATCGGCCGGCTACAAGCCGGGCACCGATTGCCACATCGCCCTCGACCCGGCTTCCAGCGAGTTCTACGAGAACGGCGGCTACGTGCTCGCCCGCGAGGGGCGCACCCTGACCGCCGCCGAGCTGGTAGATTTTTATGTCAAACTGGTGGCGGACTATCCCATCATCTCCATCGAGGACGGTATGGCCGAGGACGACTGGGAGGGCTGGCAGCTCCTGACCAAGAAGCTCGGGAACAAGATACAGCTCGTCGGGGACGACCTCTACGTTACCAACGTCAAGCGCATCGCCCAGGGCGTCAGGAAGAACGCCTCCAACTCCGTCCTCATCAAGCTCAACCAGATCGGCACGCTCACGGAGACCGTCGAGGCCGTCCGCATGGCCCAGCGGGCCGGCTGGTCGGCCGTCATTAGCCACCGCTCCGGGGAGACGGAGGACACCACCATCGCGGACCTCGTCGTGGCGATGGGCACCGGGCAGATCAAGACCGGCGCCCCCTGCCGCTCGGAGCGGACCGCCAAGTACAACCGTCTGCTCGCCATCGAGGACGAGCTCATCGGCGGGGCCAGCTACGCCGGGATGAGCGCCTTCGACCATCTCAAGAGGACTCCATGACAGAACTGGCCCCCGGTATCCACTGGCTCAAGCTCCCCAACACGTCGGAGGACTCCTCCCTCTCCCACGTCAACGTCTACCTCTTCCGCGGCGATAACGGCTACCTCATCGTGGATGCCGGCTGGAACACGGACTCGTCCTTCCACACCCTCCACAACTACCTCGTGAAGAACAGCCTCGGCTTCGAGGACATCAGCCAGATCTTCGTCACCCACGCCCACCCGGACCACTTCGGCATGGCCGGGCGCATCGCCCGGCTCTCCGGGGCGCCCGTCGCCATGCACCCGCTCGAACAGGCCGAGATTAACCCCCGCTACGTCCACCTCGAGGAGCTGCTCCACAAGACGGACGTCGCCCTCGTCGCCAACGGCCTCTCCCACGAGGAGACGGCCAGGCTCCGGGACGCTTCGCTGGGGATGCAGAACTTCGTCGTCCCCGTCGAGCCGGACTGGCTCCTCCGCGAGGGCGAGACGGTCACCACCGGCGAGTTTACCTTCCGCGTCATCTGGACGCCCGGGCACTCCTCCGGCCACCTCTGCCTCTACGAGGAGGACAAGAAAATCCTCGTCTCCGGGGACCACATCCTGCCGAGCATCACCCCCAACATCAGCCTCCACCCGCTCGCCATCGAGAACCCGCTGGGGCGCTACATCGAATCCCTCAAGCAACTGCGGAAGCTCGAGGTGACCCTCGTCCTCCCCGGCCACGACCAGCCCTTCGACAAGCTCCAGGACCGCATCGATACCCTCCTCCGCCACCACGACTGGCGCAACGCCGAGATACGCGCCGCCATGGACGGGAAAAAACCGACCACCGCCATCGCCATCGCCCGCCGCATCCGCTGGGCCACCAAGTCCAGGTTCGAGGACCTGCCGGCGCTCCACCAGCGCATGGCCGCCTTCGAGACGATGGCCCACCTCGACATGATGACCGCCGACGGCCTGCTCGACCGCTACACGAAAGACGGGATTATCTATTACCGCCAAAACTGATATAATAAAGCCGGATGAAGAAAATCGGCATCACCACCAGCGTTCCCGTCGAAGTCCTCATGGCCGCCGGGTACCAGCCGGTGGACCTCAACAACATCCTCGTCAACGATAAAGACCCCGGCCGGCTCGTCGCCATCGCCGAGCGCGCCGGCTTTCCCCTCAACTGCTGCACCTGGATCAAGGGCCTCTACGGCGCCTGCTTCGAGTACGGCATCGAGCACGTCCTCTGCGTCACCGGCGGGGACTGCTCCAACACCAACATGCTCATGGAGACGCTCCGCCTGCGCGGGCTCAACGCCGTCCCCTTTACCTACCCCGCCGAGCCGGACCGGGCCGCCATGAACGACGTCCTGAAAAAGATGGCGGCGGACTATGCCACCAGCCTCTACGCCGCCGAGGAGGTCCGCACCGCCCTCGGCCCGGCGCGGGAGGCCGCCCGTACCCTCGACGAGATGACCTGGCGGGACAACCTCGTCAGCGGCGCCGAGAACCACCTCTGGCTGGTGAGCAGCTCGGACTTCAACGGCGACCCGCTTAGGTACGAGGCGGACGTCAACGCCGTCATCGAGACGGCCCGCACCCGCCGGCCCTGCCCTTCGGATGAGATACGCCTCGGCTACATCGGCGTGCCGCCGGTCTTCGCCCGGGACCTCTACCCCTTCGTGGAGGAGTACGGCGCCCGCGTCGTCTTCAACGAGATACAGCGCCAGTTCGCCATGCCCGGCGAGGGCGGCACGCTGGCGGACCAGTACACCCGCTACACCTATCCCTACCGCGTCGCGGACCGGCTGGCGGACATCGGCGCCGCCGTTGCCGAACGCCGGCTGGACGGCCTCGTCCACTACGTCCAGGCGTTCTGCCACCGCGGCATCGCTGATATTATATTCCGGGAGAAGCTCCGCCTCCCCGTCCTCACGCTGGAGGGCAACGCGGACTTCTTCCTCAACGCCCACCTCAAGACCCGGCTGGAGGCGTTCCTCGATATGATCGGGCGCGCCCGCACCCGCGCCGGGCGGACGGCCGCCGGCCCGTAGACCGGCACGAAACGGAGAAACTCAAGGAGGCAAGGAGAGGAACATGACCACGAAAATCGGCATCAACGGGTTCGGCCGCATCGGGCGGCTCACCTTCCGGGCGCTCAACGCCAACCACAAGGACACGCTGGAGGTCGTCGCCGTCAACGACCTCACGAACACCACGACCAACGCCCACCTGCTCAAGTGGGACAGCACCTTCGGGCGGTTCCCCGGCGACGTGAAGGCCACCGAGGACTCCATCATCATTGACGGCCGGCCCATCAAGGTGCTCAGCCAGCGCGACCCGGCCCAGATACCCTGGAAGGACTACGGCGTGGAAATCGTCATCGAGTCCACCGGCTTCTTCACGGACGCCACCAGGTCCGCCGACCACCTCAAGGGCGGCGCTAAGAAGGTCATCATCTCCGCCCCGGCCAAGAACGAGGACGCCACCATCGTCCTCGGCGTCAACGAGGAGACCTACGACCCGGCGAAACACAACGTCATCTCCAACGCCTCCTGCACCACCAACGGTATCGCCCCGGCGGTCAAGGTCCTCCACGAGAGCTTCGGCCTCGTCAAGGGCCTCATGACCACCATCCACGCCTACACCAACGACCAGGTCATATTGGACACCGTCCACAAGGACATCCGCCGCGCCCGCGCCGCCGCCCTCAACATGATCCCCACCACCACCGGCGCCGCCAAGGCGGTCACCCTCGTCATGCCGGAGCTCCAGGGCAAGATCCACGGGCTCGCCTTCCGCGTGCCCACCCCGGACGTCTCCGTCATTGACTTCGTCGCCGACCTGGAGAAGGACGTCACCGTGGACGAGATCAACGACGCCTTCCGCAAGGCCGCCGCCGGCAGGCTCAAGGGCATCCTCGACGTCTGCGAGGAGGAGCTCGTCTCGATGGACTTCAAGGGCAACAACCACAGCTCCATCATTGACGCCCCCGGCACCATGGTCATCGGCGGCAACATGGTCAAGATCCTCGCCTGGTACGATAACGAGTGGGGCTACTCCAACCGCCTCGGCGACCTCGCCACCTACGTCGCCAGCAAGGGACTCTAGACTGCGGACACTGACGGCGCCGCCCGCCGGCGGCGGGCGGCGCCCCCCGGCGCTCCCGCCCCTTTCTCACTCCGGTACCACCGTACCGTGTACCGATGTCCTCCATCAGCTACCGCATTCGTACCATAGTACTGATTGACAACCTATTGCGTAGTTGCGTAAAATAAACAAACGACCCTGAAAAGGCAGGCATGAAACTAACAGTCATAGGCTTCGGGCAGTGTGGCGGCAGGATTGCGGATGAGTTCGCCCGACTTAACGGCCGGGCCCGGGGCCTCCGCGGGCTGGACATCGTCTCCGGCTGCTACGCCGTCAATACCGACCTCGCCGACCTCTCCGGCCTCCATACCATCCGCTCGGACCACGAGCACCGCATCGTCATCGGCAACAAGAAGACCGGCGGCCACGGCGTCGGCAAGATTAACGAGCTCGGCGCGGAAATCGCCCGCGAAGACGCGGACAAGGTCATCCAGACCATCCGCTCCTCCCGCAACCCCCAGGAGACGGACGCGTTCCTGCTCTGCGCCTCCGCCGCCGGCGGCACCGGCTCCGGGGCCATCTCCGTGATGACCCAGCTGCTCAAGGAACGCTACGTGGACAAGCCGGTCTACAACCTCATCGTCCTGCCCTTCGACCACGAGGAAGCCACCGAGGACCGCACCGTCTACAACGTGGCCACCTGCCTGAAATCGAGCTACCTCGTCGCGGACGCCATCTTCCTCATTGATAACCAGCGCTACATCATGAAGGCGTCCTCCATCAAACATAACCTGGCCCGCATCAACGCGCAGATAGTCCAGCCCTTCTTCAACCTCCTCTGCGCCGGGGAGGAAACGAAACCCCGCTACATCGGGGCCAAGATTCTGGACGGCGGGGACATCATCCAGACGCTGTCCGGCTGGACGACGGTGGGCTACGGCCATACCATCCCGCTCGGTTTCCTGCGGCGCATGTTCGCACCGGACCGGCGGCACTTCCGGGACAAGGCGTCGGAGACGGCCAAGGGCGTCCAGGCCCTCGACGAGGCCATCAGCGGCCTCTCCGTCAAGTGCAACCCGTTGGACGCCAAGCGGGCGCTCTACCTCGTCTCCGCCCCGGCCCGGGAAATCAACGTGGACCTCATCAAGGAGCTGGGGAGCTACATCAAGAACATGGCCCCGGAGGCCACCATCCGCAGCGGCGACTATCCCCGGGACAAGGGTGATATGAACCTGACGCTCATCCTCTCCGAGATGAGCGACGTGGAGCGGGTGCGGAACTACTTCACCAAGGCTATCAATCTCATCGCCGAGCTCAAGAAACGCCAGGAAGGCGTGGTAAGCACGCAGCGAGGGATTGATATCACTATCAAGGATATTCCCTCGCTGCTCTGAGCTGGCGTATTCGGTTGTCAACGTCACCGGTCGTTACGGACGGCCGGTGTTTTTTTGCGGGAGCTCCTCCCGTTCCGGTTACCGGGCGATCTTGGAGTAGATCTGCCAGGCCTGCTCGATGGTCTCGTCGCGGACGGACCAGGCCCTCTCGACGTTCTCCTCGCGGGCGCGGCCGGCGTCGGCAACGGCGCCTTCGTACGCCTCGGAAGCGTTCTCGCAGGCGGCCTTGTAGGCCTCTTCCGCCAGGTTGATGGCGGCTTCGCGGGCCTGGGCGGCCCGGGCGAAGGCCTCGTCGCGGTCCCGCGCTGCCTGGCCGACGGTGGCCTCGTAGGCGCGGTTGGCCTGCGATTCGGCCCGCTTGTAGGCCTTGGCGACCTGGAGCTCGTTCTCATGGTACGCCTTGGCCACCTGGCGCTCGGCATCCATGTAGGCGGCATAGGCCCGTTCGGCCTGGTTCATCACCTCGTCGAGCGGACTCGCCGCGCGGGGCTCTTCCTCGGGGGCACCTTCTACCACGGGTTCTTCTTCAGGAGTCATCGTCGTTTCTTCAACCTCAGCTTCTACTTTGGATGCCGTAGATGCAGCTTTCTTTTTTTTCTGGCTTGGCACCGAACACCTCCTTAACTTACGTATCGGATAATCGCGTCATGCCGCTGATAATTGTTTAGAAATGATGAAACGCGGTACGTTTCCCTGCTCTGGCCAGTATATTGCGGAGGTCACCAAAAGTCAAGGTGGGCTTCCCCCTAACCGGCCCCGGCCAATCCCCTATTTTTTCTTCTTTTTTCCCTCATCCGGCGGCTCTTCGTCCCGGTCGGTGTATTCCCGCTTCTTGTCCTCGTACATCTTGGCGAGGGACTCCAGCCGGGCCTCTATCTTGCCGCGGTGACCGCCGCGGCGGGAGCTTTCCTTCTCCGCCTGCTCCACGGCCTCGTCCATGGCGTTGAGGGCGGCTTCGGCCTTCTCGAAGGCCGCCGTCCGCTCTTCCTCGGCGGTGTCCGCCGCCTCTTCCTCCGTCTCTTCGGACTCTTCCGGTTCCGGCTCGAGCTCGGGCTTCGGCCCCGCCTTGGCCTTGGCGGATGGCTTCCTGGCGGGCGGCGGGGCCGGGGCTTCCGGCTCTTCCTCGGTCTCCTCCAGCAGCCCGTCCTTGGACAGGTTCTCCGAGTAGGCCTTGAAGGATTCTTCCGCCGTCATCCGGGCGATCTGCCCGGTGGTCTCGGCACGGTGGATGGCGTCCCGGAAGGCGTTGATGGACACGCCGGCCGCTTCCCGGGCCACCCGGGCGGAGGCCTCGGTGGCTTCCTGGATGGCCTTGACGGTCCGCTCCGCGGATTCCCGGGCCGCCTTGATGAGGGCGTCGGTGATTTCACGGGCGGTGCGGACGGCCGCCTGCGCGGCCTCCTTGGTCTGCCGGCTTATCTCCTCGGCACGCTCGATGGACGCCTGGATTTCCTGCTGCGTCTTCTGGGCCGTCTCCAGCGAGGACGCCACGGCGGCGTCAATGGCCGCCTGCACCTCTTTCATGGACGCCTCGGCCGTTTCCCGGGCGCTCCGGCTGATTTCCTGGGCCCGCGCCACCGCCTCGGCGGATTTCTCCTTGGAGGCGGTTTCGGCAGCTTCGGCCTGCCGCACGGATTCCTCGGCGGCGCTCCTGGTGGCCTCGTCAATAAGCTCGATGCGGTGCACCGCGGCCTCGAACTCCTCGGCGGTGCGCTCCGCCTGCTCCCGCGTCTCGAGGTGGAGCTCCTCGGCCCGCGCCAGGGCTTGCTGTGACCCCTCGACGGCCTGCCGGGCGGCCTCCTGGGCGCTCTGGACGGCGGTGTCCGCCGCCTGCTCGGCGGTCCTGGCGGCCTGCTCCGCCGTTTCGCGGGTGGTGTTCACGGCGGCATCGGCGGCCTGCCGCGAGGTCGTCACCGCCGCCTCGATGGCCTGGGTGGCGGCTTCACCGGCCTGCTGGGCGGTCCGGGCGGACTCCTCGGCGACCTGCCGGGTGGTGGCCACCGCCTCGTCCGAGGCCTGCCGCGAGGCTTCCGCGGCCTCCTCGACCAGCTGGGTGGCCTTCTGAATGGCCTCTTCCAGGCTCTGCTGCGTGGCCCGGGTGGCCGCTTCCGTAATCTGCTGGGCGCTGGCGACGGCGTTGTCCGCCGCCTCCCGCACGTTCTGCTCGGACGTCTGGGCGGACTCCCGGGCCTGCTGGGTCGCGGCCTCGATGGCGGCGACCGCCTCGGCCCCCTGCTGCTCCGCCT
>DAOUEG010000084.1:0-37294 GCA_034430495.1 Dehalococcoidales bacterium | reverse complement strand
GAGTTTCACGGTTTTCCCCCGATCATCTCGAGGAACTGGACCTCGGTGATGTTGATGCCGAGCTTCCGCCCTTTTTCCGCCTTGGAGCCGGGGTCCGCCCCGACGACGACGTAGCTGGTCTTCTTCGTCACGTTGTCCTTGGCCGTCCCGCCGAGCGCCTTGATGCGGGCCTCCGCCTCCGGGCGGGCGTACCTCTCCAGCCTGCCGGTGAGGACGAACTCCTGCCCGGCGAGGGGCAGGTCGGTGGGGGCGGCCGCGCCGCCTTCGTCCCTGGTGCGGACGCCAGCCTCTTTCAAGCGGCGGATGATGTCCCGGTTGGTCCCCTCGGCGAAGAAGGCAACGATGCTGTCGGCTATCCTGGGGCCGATGGCGCTGATTTCGGTCAGGCGATCGTGGTCCGCCGCGGCGAGAGCGTCGAGGTCGTGGAACTCGGCGGCGAGCAGCTCGGCGTTCTCCTCCCCGACGTGCCGGATGCCGAGGGCGTAGATGAGCCGGGCGAGCGGCCGGTCCTTGCTCCGCTCCAGGGCGTTCAGGATGTTCTGCGCGCTCTTCTCGCCCATCTTCTCCAGCCCGGCCAGCTGGTCCCGGGTCAGCTTGTACAAATCGGCAGCGTCCTTAACGAGCCCCTCCTGCAGCAGGGCGGCGCTCAGGTTCTCGCCGATGCCGCGGATGTCCATGGCCCCCCGCGAGGCAAAGAGCCCGAGCCGCTGGTGCACCTGGGCGGGGCAGGCGGCGTTGGTGCAGTAGTACATCACCTCGCCCTCCGGCCGCACGATGCTGGCGTGCCTGCAGGACGGGCAGAGCGGCTCGCCCTTGTCGTTCTTTTCCAGCGTGGCGAGCAGGTCGTACTCCGGGCCGCGGTCCGGGTTCTCCCGGCTCGACGGCGTCGGCCCGACGACCTCGGGGATGACCTCCCCGGCCCGTTGAATAATCACCGTGTCCCCGGGGCGGATGTCCTTGCGGCGGATGTCGTCCTCGTTGTGGAGGGCGGCGTTGGAGATGGTCACGCCGCCGACCGAGACGGGTTCCAGGCGGGCCACCGGATTGAGGGTGCCGGTGCGACCCACGGATATCTCGATGGCCTTGAGCCTGGTCGTGCCCTGGACGGCCGGGAACTTGTAGGCGATGGCCCAGCGCGGCTCCCGCCCCACGTCCCCGAGCTCCTCCTGGAGGCGCAGGTCGTCAATCTTGATGACGATGCCGTCCGCCTCGTAGTCGAGCTCCTCCCGCCGCGCCACCCAGGTATGGTAGAACTCCCTGGCGGCGTCGAGCCCGCCGAGGCGCCGGTTGTTGGGGTTGACGCGGAAGCCGAGCGACTGCAGCCACTGCAGGGTCTCCCAGTGGGTGTCCGGGGCCGCGCCGCCCTCAATCCGGCCGAGCATGTAGATGAAGTTGGCCAGCGGGCGCCTGGCGGTGATGCGGGAATCCAGCTGCCGCACCGAGCCGGCGGCGGCGTTGCGCGGGTTGGCGAAGAGGGGCTGGCCCTCGGCGGCGCGCTCCTGGTTGAGCTTGTGGAAGCCGGCGCGGGAGAGGTAGACCTCGCCGCGGACCTCGAGGAGCCGCGGGGCGGCCTTCGGCAGCGTCAGCGGGATGCTGTGGACGGTGCGGAGGTTCTGCGTGATATTCTCGCCGCTGAAGCCGTCGCCGCGGGTGGCCCCGGTGACGAGCCGTCCGTTCTCGTAGGTGAGGGCGACGGCCAGGCCGTCTATCTTGTGCTCGGCGACGAAGCCGAACGGGCGGTCGCCGGTGAGGCGGGTGGTGCGGGCGTACCAGGCGTCCAACTCCTCGTCCGAGAAGACGTTGCCGAGCGAGAGGAGCGGCCGCGGGTGCTCCACGACGCCGAAGGCCGTCACCGGCGCCGCGCCGACCCGCCGGGTGGGGGAATCCGGGCTCTGGAACTCCGGGTGCTCCTCTTCGAGCTGCTTGAGCTCGCGCATGAGGGCGTCGTACTGCGCGTCGCTGATTTCCGGCGTGTCCTCCACGTAGTAGAGGATATTGTGGTGATCAATCTCGGAGCGAAGGCGCTCGATGCGCTCCCGGACACGGTCCGCGTCAGTCACGGCACGACCCCTCCCGGCGGTCTCTCCCAAGTATATATGACGGGCCGCCGCTTGGCAAAGGGAAAACGGTCCCGCCGCGCCGCCATTGTTTACGGAAAATTCACCTTTTCCGGGGCCGGATTTATGGGCTGTTCCGCCCCCCGGCGGTACGCTGAACCTGGAACCCGCGAGAAGGACCGTCAACGAGAATGAGCCAATTCATGCCCTCCCCGATGCTGGCCGCTACCGCCGAACGCACGTCCCTGTGGCACTCTATCTGGCACCGCGAGCCGGACGCCGCCGACCTCCGGCTGAAGGTGGCCTATATCGCCCTCCAGGTGCTCGACCTCATCTTGACGGTCTTCGCCATCAAGCTCGGCGCGGTGGAGCTCAACCCGATGATGCGGGCGGCCCTCAGCTCGCCGCTGCAGATGACCGTCCTCAAGGGCGGCCTGCCGCTGTGGTTCGTCTGGATGCTTCCCGGCCGGCTCCTCATCCCGGCCATCGTCCTGCTGCTGTTCATCGTGGGGTGGGACGCCAAAGAGCTGCTGATGCTGGCCTTCTAGGCGGGCCGTCAGTCTTCCCGCCGCAGTTCGAACACCACGGGGTTGTCCGGGTCAGGGCACGCCACCCGCGCCCGGTCCGGGTCTTTCTCCCAGGGGAACGAGCTGCCGAACTCCAAGGGCTCGGCGAAGGGGAAGAGCGCCACGAACGCCCACGAGCACAGCCCCTCCGGCGTCGTCTGGCCGATGACGAACTCGTCCCCCACCCGGTGCCCCGCCTCGCAGGTACCCCGCTGGGCAACGACCCTGGCGATGATTTTCGTCATTCCCGCGCCGGTTCCCTGGGCCGCAGCGCCGTGCCGGTGATATCGAGGAAGTGGTGGTCGTCCCGGGTCACCGTCCGGGTCTGGGTCAGCTCGAGCCGCTGCCGGAAGAGCGGCCCGTCCACGACGAGCGAGTGGTACTCGCCGGCCTCGCCGCAGGGGGTGATGCCGCGACCGAGGGCGGCCAGGTCCGCCAGGAAACTCCGGTCAACGGTCCGTCCCAGGAACTCCGGCCCGAGCACGTCCTGCCTGACCGCCACCACGATGGACACGAAACCGGCGTCAATGAACTCGTGGAGGAGCCCGGTCTGGTCTTCCTCCCAGAGCGGCAGGTAGGCGGTCATCCCGGCCGCGGCGCAAACGCTGTCAATCCACTCGCGGTGAGGGTTGAAATCTATGTCCCCGAAGACCCCGCCGGTGATGCCGTCCGCCTTGAACACGGCCAGCATCTCCAGGAACTTCTCCCGGTAGTCGTTCTCCCCGGTGGGCTGCTGGTAGACGGTGAGGCCCATGGCCGCCGCCTGGCGGCGGATGACGGAGGCGGCCATGCCGTGGGAGACGGAACGGGAGCCGTCCGCGCTGACGGTGTTGGCCAGGCAGCCGATTTCGAGCCCGCTCCGGACGGCGCGGTAGGCGGCCAGGCAGCCGTCCTTGCCGCCGCTCCAGGAGACGAAGACGCGGGCCACGGTCAGGCCCCCCGGCGTTTCAGGTGTGAGGTATCGTTGAGGAGCGTCAGCACGGCGCCCTGCTGGAACGTCTCCACGATGCTCAGCGACCCCTGGGCCATGCGGAGCTGCCGCCAGGCCTTGACGGGCAGGTCGAGCAGGTGGCAGACGAGCAGCGGCAGCGTGCCGCCATGGGCCACGATGAGCACGGTGTCCTTGACCTTGAAATTCTCCAGCGCGGGCAGGAACTGCCGGACGCGGGCGTCGAACTCGGCGAGGGACTCGCCGCCGGGGAACCTGGTCTCGATATCGAAGCCGAGCAGCACCTCCGCCAGGTCCGGGTACTTCTTGCTGATTTCGGTGAAGGTCAGCCCCTCCACGAAGCCGAAGTTGCACTCGTTGAGGCTGGTGTCCTCGGTCACCTTGAGCTCGTTGGCCGCGGCGATGACCCCGGCGGTGACGCGGGCGCGGCTGAGGGCGCTGCTGTAGACGGCCTTGATGGGCTCCTCCCGCAGGCGGTCGCGCAGTTTCTCCGCCTGCTTGATGCCGGCGTCGGAGAGGGCCACGTCGGTGCTGCCCCAGAAGCGGTCCGGGGCGTGGAGCTTGGTGGTGCCGTGCCGCACCAGGAGCAGTCTGGCCATCAGGATTCCGTCCCTTCCGTCTCTTCGTCGGCGCGGCGCTTCAGCCGCAGCATCGGGTAGGTGCTGGTGACGTGCCGCAGTTTTTCCAGAGACTTTCGCAAGCCGGCGTCGAGGCTCCTGTCCTCGATGAGGCCCTTCAGCCGCGCCTCGTCGAGCTTGCTCACCGCGTCCCAGAGTCCCGCCGGTTCGAGCAGGGCCTTGACCTCGCCCTCGTCGAAGCCGGTGCGCTCCATGAGCCGGTAGGTGAGCTCGTGGCCGCCCCCGTAGAGGCGCTTGAGGTCCTCCGCCTGACAGTATTCTACAATCGCCTGCCGGGTGCGTTCAAGCTCGTCCTGGAGGGCCTTGATTTCGTCCTGGAGCGCGGCGTAGCGCGCCACGGCGGCGGCGGCGTCGAGGGCGCCGGGGTCCGGCAGGCGGGTCTGGCCGTTCTCGCCGGGCAGCTCGAGGACCACCTGGTGACGGTAGTAGGGACAGTGCTCCGGGTAATCGCACGGGCAGTACTGGTTCAGGGTGGCCGGGAAGGCCTGCCGGGTGATGCGGTCCGCCACGTCGAGGATGAGCTGGCGCGCCTCCTGCAGCACCTCCGGGCTCCGGCCCGGCGCCGTGCAGGGGGTGTTGGAGCGGAGGTGGTAGAGGGTCAGTTTTTCCACCGGCAGGCGCCACAGCTGCTCGGCGGCGAGCTGGTAGATAGTGAGCTGGAGGTCGTTTTCCACGTACTCCGCCGTGAAGAGGTCCCGGTTCGTCTTGTAGTCAATGACGGACAGGGCGCCGGAATCCAGCTTGGCCACGTGGTCAATGTACCCCCGCACCTTGATGCTCTCCACGTCCAGCATGAACAGTTTTTCCACCGCCACCGGCATTCGGAAGTCCGGGGCGTGGGTGTTCCAGAAGGTGGTCAGGATTTCCTCGCCGTAGGCCTGGTAGCCGGCCTCGTCCTCCGGCGTCTCGTAGCCCTCGGAAATCCAGTGGGCGCGGTAGAAATCGAGCAGTTTTTCCAGCGACGGCGGCGGGGGCGTCCTGACGCGGTAGAAGTGCTCCACGCAGGCGTGGATGCAGGTCCCGAAGCTGAAGTACCCCTTCTCCACGCGCGGCAGGCGGTCAACGTAGAGCAGCCTGTAGCGCAGCGGGCAGTCCGTGTAGGTAGAAATCTGCGTGTAGCTGAGCGGTCTGATGGGCGGGCCTCCCGGGCGCCGGGCGGGGCTACTCCACGGCGGCGATGAAATCGTCGAGGGTCAGCGCCGCGATGGTGTTGGTGACGAGGGTGCCGCGGGAGCCGAGCTCGATGGCTACCTTGGCGATGGTCTCGTTATCCGGCGCCTCGAGGACGTTGATGAAGTCGTACTGGCCGAGCGCGACGTACTGCGCCACGATGCTGACGCCCATCGCCTCGACCTCCTTGTTGACCTCTTTAATCCTCCGGGGGTTGGCCTTGACGGTCTTGCGGCCCTCGTCGGTCAGCGAGGACATCATGATGTAGAGCGGCATACTGGTCCTCCGGTCTCCGGTGCGGTCTACCGACCATATAGCGGTATTATAGGAGGATTGCCCCGGTTTGTCCACAAAACCCGGTCCGCCGGAGGCGGATTGACTACCCCCCGGGGGTAGGCATTGTTTTTCCGGCGGGGAACCGGCTACAATGGAAGGAGGTAGCGTGGCGCGATGACTGATTCCGTATCCCTGGCGGTAGCGTTCGGCGGGGGGCTCGTCTCCTTCGTCTCGCCGTGCGTGCTGCCGATGGTGCCCGTCTACCTGGCCAGTCTCTACGGCCCGGAGCTCTTCGAGCAGCGCGGCTTCCGGCCGGCGGTGCTCTTCCACGCGCTGAGCTTCGTCATCGGCTTCGCCACCGTGTTCGTGCTGCTCGGCGCCATCGCCGGGCTGACGGGGTATTCCATCATCCCCAACTACCACACGCTGGGCATCATCGCCGGGTGGCTGCTCGTGGCCTTCGGGGCGTTCATCATCGCCTCCTACTGGGTGCCCTGGCTCAACTTCGAGCGCCGGCTCCACGCCGGGGCCGGCCGCACCGGCGGCTACCTGCGCTCCGTCATCATCGGGGCGGTGTTCTCGGTGAGCTGGACGGCCTGCGTCGGCCCGATTCTGGGCAGCATCCTCGCCATCGCCGCCGTCCAGGCGACGGCCTGGAAAGGGGCGTCGCTGCTGGCGGTCTACTCGCTCGGGCTCGGGCTGCCGTTCCTCATCATCGGGGCGGCGTTCGACTGGCTGCTACCGCTCCTGAAACGCGTCAACCGGTACGCCGGCGCCATCCGCCTGGTGAGCGGGGTGCTCCTCGTCGTCATCGGCGTGCTCGTCCTCACCGGCCGGCTGACCTTCCTGCAATCGCTGGCCGGGTAGTACAATGATAAAGGAGAAACCATGAAGCTGCTGAGAACCGTAGTCATACCGGCGATGCTCGTGCTGGTGCTGGCGCCGGCGCTGGCCGCCTGCTCCGGCGGCGGGGGAGGCACCCAGGTCACCTCCGCGAATTCCGGCAACGCCCTGCCGGCCCCCGGCCGGACCGCCCCGAGCATCAACCTCACCACCACCGACGGGACCACCGTGGCGCTCGCCGAACTCCGCGGCCAGCCGGTGCTCGTCAACTTCTTCGCCACCTGGTGCGGTCCCTGCCGCTCGGAGATGGGCTACCTCCAGTCCGTCTACAATGACGCCGCCTTCAAGCAGGCCGGTCTCAAGCTGCTCGAGGTGAACATCCAGGAGGACGCCGCCACCGTCCAGCAGTTCCTTGCCGCCAACGGCCTGACCTTCCCCGTGCTGCTCGACAGCAACGCCGTGGCCGCCCGGGCCTACAACGTCAACGGCATCCCGGCGAGTTTCTTCATTGATAAGAATGGTATAATACAGAAAGTGAAGATAGGCGCCTATGCCGACCTCGACGCCCTGGAGCGGGACGTGCAGGCGCTCATCAACCAGTAAGGGGGAACATGGACGATAACGATATCCTCAACGAGGCCTACGCCATCGCGCAGTGCAAGGACTGTGCCTGGTACAAAGCCTGTGTCATCCCGATGCGCTTCACCGCCGAGGACATCCGGCGGCAGATGGAGCAGCAGATGCCGGGTACGGCCGTTCCGCCGAACATGGACCTCGGCATGGAGAACCTGCTCTCCAGCATGGCCACCGCGGCCCAGAACTCGCTGCTGGAGGGCTGCCCGGTGTTCATCACCCGTCTCCGCAGCAGCCAGAAGCTCGCGCAGCGCATCAAGGAGCTCATGCAGCACTGGGGCGAGGACGAGTAAGCCCGGCCCCGTCTAGAGCTTCAGCGCCTCGCGCTCCTCGTCCGTCAGGGAGGCGGTGAATTCCCTGACTTTCTTCTTCCCCGCCCCGGTGGCGGTCACTTTGCCGTCCGCCACCGTCACGTAGCCCACCAGCTCCAGCTCCCCGATGAGGATGGCGTTTATCTTCTGCGCCAGGTAGGGGTAGATGCCCTCGATTTCCTCTTTGGTGAACAGCCCCGGGACCTCTTGTATCTTCGTGCCGGGGTGCGCCGCCACCCGTGCCAGCAGGCTCATGGCGCGGCGGAAGTAGGGCAGGGAGTCGCCGCGGTCGGCCAAGTCGTAGGCCTCCACCTCGAGCTGGGCCAGCGTGTGCTGGTCACCGCAGGTGACGGTGATGGTCCGCTTCTCCGTCCCGGCGCCGATGAAGTAGCGGCCCTGCGGGGGATTATCGAAGAGCGTCTCGTCCGGGGCGTAGGTGTAGTCCTCGTCCGGGCGGGCCAGGGTGGGGCGGAAGCCGACGCCGTCGTACTTCTTGTAAGCGGGGTCGTAGAGGCTGAGCGGCGAGTGCCAGAAGGGGAAGTAGGAGCCGGCCGCCTCGCCTTCCTTATGGCGCCCGCCGGAGGCGAAAATCTCGTTGAAGGCCCTGGCGAGGTTGGGCATGATGGAGGGGCACACCCGCCCGGCGATGGTCTCGCCGTCGTAGGTGATGACATCCCCCACCTTATAGCGGAAGTGGCAGGGATAGCGTTTCTCGTCCTTGAGAAAACCGATGACGGTGGCCTTTACTTTGAACATGCGAAAACTCCTTAGTCCGTGTAGCGATTGGCCAGGTCGGCCAGGCGGCGGTAGGCCGCGCCGGGGTCTTCCTGGCGGAAGATGGCCGAGCCGATGTAGATAACGTCCGCCCCGGCCGGGACGATGTCCGGGATGGTGTCCGCGCTGACGCCGCCGTCCACGCCGATCTCGATGTGCCGGTGCTGCTTGCGGAAGGCCCGGACCTTGTCCATGACCTCAGGCAGGAACCTGGCCCCGTAGTAGCCGGGATGGACGGACATGAAGAGGACGCCGTCGAGGGCGTCCGCGTAGGGGCTGATGGCCTCGACGGGCGTCTCCGGGTTGACGGCCAGCCCCGCCTGCAGGCCGAGGGCGCGTATCTTTTCGATGATAAGGTCCGGCGAGGGCGTCGCCTCGTAGTGGAAGACGATGCGCCGGGCCCCGGCGTCCTTGTAGTCCTTCAGGTACTGCTCCGGGTGGACGACCATCAGGTGGACCTCCCAGCGGAGGCGGGTGCGCAGGGAGGCGATGTCCGCGCAGGCGATGGAGGACGACGGCACGAACGTGCCGTCCATGATATCGAACTGGACGAAGTCGGTGAACCGTTCCGCCTGGGCGACCAGTCTGCCCAGGACAATCGGGTCATCCGTAAGTACGGCCGGCACGGTGCGGACGGTCCTGCTCATGCTGCCTCCTGGGATATGCTCGGGGGTGCCGGTACGCCGGTCACGCCCCATTGTAGGGAGGCGTTTTCGCCGGTGTCAAGCCGCCCCGAAGGTCATATTGACACGGGCCGCCCGATGGCCTAGCCTTTCAGGGAGAAGGGCAGGCGAAGGGGGCAAGCGATGGTACGTATCCGGAAAACCGCCCGGCTGGCGCTGGTGGGCCTGGTGCTCGCGGCGCTGTTGCTCCCGCTGGCCGGGTGCGATACGGCCGTGCCGCCGGCCCCGAGCTCCGGCACGCTGGCCGTGGCCGGGACGCTCGTGCCGGACCTGCCCCTCGACGTCTACGCCTACGTCCGCCAGCCGCAGCCGACCCTGGTGCCGGACGACCTCCTGGCCCTGCCGGCCGACCTCTCGGTCGTGTCGCTGGCCATGTGGGGCGTGGCAGGGGACGCCGATTTCACCTGGGGCGGCGCGCTGACCATGGGCAGCCTCGATGAAGCCGTCCGGGCGGTCAGCGATATCCCGTCCGACGCCGGCGTCTGGACGAAGCTGGACGGCGCCGTCATCTACTTCGTGAAGACCGGCACGGCCGCCGCGGATACCATGAAGGCGGCCATCGCGGACGGCCGGCTCGTCAACTATGACTTCCAGCCCGGCATTGACGCGCTCGCCTTCTACCCGGACGGCGGCTCCACCGTGGCCCTCGGCGCGGCGGCGGCCGTCCCCGGCGATGCCCTCATCAACCTCATCACCGCCAACGCGACATCAGAGCTGAAAGCGCTGATTACCACGCTGACCAAGTCATCCGGTCTCCAGGTCGTCACCGCCGGGCTCTACGCGGCGGCGCCGGTGGATATCAGCACCATCGCCGAGCACCCGACGCTGCCGTTCCTCCTCTCCCAAAATGCCGGCATCCTCGTTTCCGTCAAGTCCAGCTGGCCCGGTTTCATCATCGGCTTCCTGGCGAACAACGCCATCGGCGGGGCCGGCTACGAGCAGGGAACGCTCGGGGGCCAGGAGGTCTACCGCGGCACCATTGATACCGGTGGGGGAGCGCAGGTGCCGGTGGTCATCCGGGTGAGCGGCAACCGCATTTTCGCGGCCCTCTCCGGCCAGCAAGCCTACGCGGAGGCATTGATTGCGGGGATACGTTCGCCGTAGCCGCCGGCTTTTACCGTCTTCCGGCCCCGGAATTCGCAGCGCGCCGTCTCACGACGGCGCGCTCTGTTTTTCGCCGGGGAGCCTTTCTTTACGGAAAATTTACCGTTTCTTTATGGTTTCTTTACGGTCTTTATCCCGGCTTTTACGGGGCTGTGCCAGAATGATGGTAGCGTCCCGTCTGAGGCGGGATGTCGTGGGGAACAACGAGTGAAGGTAGCTATCAGTTTCGCAGCGGGTGTCATCATCTGTGGTCTCATGCTCATCGGCGTGAGGACGCTGCTGCCGACGCAGGCGGAAACGTCCTACGATACGGTGACCGAGAACACCACCAACACCTTCCTCAACATGCTGCCGGACATCGAGAAAATCTACCGCGAGTCGCTGCTCATGCCGTTCCAGAAAGCGGCCGCCAAGATTTACGACGAGGACATCGCCGAGTACTACCAGCAGCTCCTCGACGCCACCGGCCTCTCCGAGCCCATCGAACAGCCTTCCAACCAGCCATAACGAAGCGGGAGTGCTCGCCTGCGAGCACCCCCGCCATGGTTTCCTGACCTTACCCCGGCTCACCGCGGTGGGATACCACCCTGCCGTGCTTTACCCGATATCATCGGCGCCGGTCTGCGTTGACGAGCCGGACCAGGCTTCCTCACGCCCCGCCTGGCGGCGGGGCTTAAAGAATCGACTTGCCAGACTCCGCAAAGCTCATGTAGTCTCACCTCGCACCTCCCGAGGAAGATTCAGGTCATGCCATGAGCTTCCAAGCTCATGCTACAACCGGCGTTTTGAGCCTGTCAAGGCGCAAGCAGCTAGGGCGGGAGGCGTGTCACGGAAATTTAACAAAATCGCCGTTGGGGGGAGCGGGGCACAAAAGGAGGCGGCCCGCCGCAGGCGGGCCGCCTCGCTGGTTCCGGACCGTCGCGGTCTAGAGGACCGAGGCCCCGGAGACGTGGAGCACCTGACCGGAGATATCAATGGCGGTCACGTCCGAGGCGAAGAACACCGTCGCGTTGGCGATGTCGCTCGGCGCGGTGGCCCGCCCGAGCGGGATTTCCTTGATGAGCATGTTGACGACGGCCTGCTTGTCCGGCGCCTTGATGAAGTTGGTGGGGGAGGGGCCGGGGGCCACGCAGTTGACGCGGATGTGGTTCTTGGCTTCCACGAAGGCGAGCTGCTTGGTGAAGACGTCAATGGCGGCCTTGGCCTGGGCGTAGGCGCCGACGCCGTGGCTGTACATGTGGCTGCTGCCGGAGCCGATGTTGACGATGGCGCCGCCGCCCTGCGCCCGCATCTGGGGGACGACCGCCGCCGCCACCAGCATGGGGTTGAAGAGGTTGAGGGCGATTTCCTTCTCCCACACCTCCGGCTTCTGCTCCTCGATGGGCCCGCCGCCGAGGATGCCGCCGGCCACGTTGCAGAGGATGTCAATGCGCCCGTACTCGTCCACGACCTGCTTGACCATGGCGTCCACATCGGCCTTCCTGGTCAGGTCGGCCTTGATGGCCACGGCCTTGACGCCCATTTTCTTGAGGGTATCGGCGGTGAGCTGGGCATCGTCCACGTTGATGTCCGTTACGGCGATGCTGGAGCAGCCTTCGCGCGCCAGCGTGATGGCGATTTCCTTCCCGAAGCCGATCTGGCTGCCGGCGCCGGTCACGAGGGCCACTTTACCTTTGAATCCGAGATCCATGGGTACCTCCTGTAATCTGGTCGAAATTCCGCACCATTATATAACAAACACCCGGCGGATTGAAAACGGACTACAGGGGGGTTCTATTCGCATTCGGCCGGTTTTACTCACGGGCTTTAGAGTAGTTTCAACCAAATGCGAATAAAAACCTTCCCGTGCTATCGGGCCGACGTCTGGATGAACCGGCCGAGATCAATGCGGTTGTGGATACCTATCTTCATGTAGATGTTCTTGATGTGTGTGTGGACCGTAAATTTACTGATGGAGAACTGGCTGGCGATCTCATCGTAGGACAGGCCCGCGACGATGCGGTCCAGGATATCCAGTTCCCGCTGGCTCAGACGGTATTCTGTCCCGAGCTTAAGACGGACCTGCCGGAAGTCACAATCCGTCCCGCCGGTGTCCGGGCTTCCCGCCACCTGGCAGAGATTGTGCACGACAAGCATGAGGTGCGGGGCCAGTATCTCACCCTGCAACAGTTCCGTGTCATCGAAGTCCTCGACCTGTTTCCGACGCCACAGGGTCACCGCTCCGGTCAGTTTATTGTCCCAGCGCAATGCCAGGAACATCTCCCAGTAAATGTGCTGCGGCAGGATGAACTCGTAGAAGAACTCATGGCGTTCCCAGTTATCGGCGGACATCACCGCCGCTATCTTGAAGGCCAGGCCTGATGATTCGATAGCCTCCCTAAGGAGTGGTGATTTCCGGAAATAGTAGTTCTGGTAAAGCTTGGGATTGCGCTTGTCCTCGCCGGAATGGGTGCTGTCAGTGTAAAACCCTCTGGATTCGGAGATGACCGGCTGTGACGGGTCGCCCTCGAGCAGATGGAAGGTCGTGATTTCCGAGTGGAACGAGCGGGACATGACGGGGAGAAAGTTGGTGATGAATTGCTCGATGTTCCCGCAGCTGTTCGCCAGGTATATCAGGTCCAACACTTCCCCATATTCTTTTTCGGATAACGCGGTCATAGCCTATTAATGTAGATGTATTTTCATAATTTGTCAACAATACCCCTTTCGGGTATTTCCAATAGTTAAAACAGGTGGGAAAATAGACCATTCTCGTGACCCGATGGAAACCGGCATCACTTCTGCTTTGCCTGTCACCCATCGTATGCCGGCACCGCCGTTGTACCATCAGCTGGAGGTTGGAAACGGACAGACCGGAAAAGCTGCGGATAGACCATCTCTCACTCAGTTTCGGCGGGGTGCACGCCCTGTCCGATGTCTCCCTTGAAATACGGAACGGCGAGATCCTGGCCATCATCGGACCCAACGGCGCCGGGAAAACGGCCCTGCTCAACTGCATCAACGGGTTTTACAAACCTCAGCAGGGTGATATCTACCTCGACGGCCACCGGGTCACCCGCATGCGCCCGGACAAACTTGCCCGGCTCGGCATCGCCCGAACGTTCCAGAACATCGAACTCTACACCGGGCTCACGACCCAAGACAATATCATGGCGGCCCGTCATGTGTTCATGAAACAGAATTTCGTCACGGGGGCCTGTTATTTCGGACCCGCGCACGCGGAGGAGATCAGGAACCGCCAAATCATTGAGGAGATAATCGATTTCCTGGAGATCCAGCCCCTGAGGAAAACCCCTGTGGGCGTGCTGCCCTACGGCATGCGCAAGCGGGTGGAGCTGGGACGGGCGCTCGCCCTGGAACCTGAAGTCCTGTTGCTCGATGAACCGATGGCGGGTATGAATCTCGAGGAGAAAGAGGACATTGCCAGGTTTATCATCGACGTCTACGAAGGCCAGGGAGAGACCTACCGGGATACCCGGGCCCTGCGCGACGGCGTGAAATGCATCGTGCTTATCGAGCATGATATGAGCGTCGTCATGGATATCGCCGATCGGATCATCGTCCTCGATTTCGGAAAGAAAATCGCCGAAGGTACGCCGGAGGAAATCAAGGCCAACCCGATGGTCATCAAGGCGTATCTGGGACAGGAACTGGAGACAGTGCCGGATGCTCAAGGTCAATAACATAGAAGTCTGCTACATGAACGTCATCCAGGTCCTCTACGGAGTGTCTCTGGAAGTAGCGGACGGACAGATCGTGGCCCTGCTCGGGGCGAACGGCGGCGGCAAGACCTCGACCCTGAAAGCGATCTCCGGGCTGCTGAAAACAGAGGAGGGCGAGGTCACCAGCGGCAGCATCGAGTTCAACGGGCGGCGCATTGACCGGTGCGAACCGGAGGAGATAGCCGCACTGGGCATCAGCCAGGTCATGGAAGGGCGGAGGGTGCTGGAACACCTGACCGTTGAAGAAAACCTGCTGGTTGGCGCGTACCTGCGTAAGGACCGGCAGGGAGTACGCCGGGACATGGAGGCCGTGTTCGAGTACTTCCCAGGCATACGGCAGATGAAAAATCACACCAGCGGCTACCTTTCGGGCGGAGAGCAGCAGATGCTGGTGATCGGCCGGGCGATGATGGCCAATCCGCGGTTGATGCTCCTCGACGAACCATCGCTCGGCCTGGCGCCGCTGATGGTCCAGGAGATCTATGAAATAATCCGAAGAATCAACCAGGACAAAAAGGTCTCTATCCTCATCGTGGAGCAGAACGCCCCGGCGGCCCTCGGCATTGCCGATCATGGCTACGTCATGGAGAACGGCAAAATCGTCATGGATGCCGAATCCGAACAACTCAGGAACAACGAGGACGTCAAGGAATTCTACCTGGGGCTTTCCTCCACGGGTACGCGTAAAAACTACCGGGACGTCAAGCACTACCGTCGCAGGAAGCGGTGGCTCGCGTGAACAAGGATGCCATGTCTACTTCAGGAGCAGGCACTCACGGTGCCACCTGGCCGCAGGTGCTGCAGTACCGCTACCGCACGCACGGCGACAGGCACCTGGCGATGCGCGCCAAGCACTACGGGATCTGGCGGCCAATCACCTGGGAAGACTACTATCTGCAGGTCAAGTATCTGGCGCTGGGGCTCAACTCACTTGGCTTCCGGCGGGACGATAAATTGCTGATCATCGGCGATAGCGCCCCGCAGTGGAACTATGCGGTGCTGGCGGCGCAGGCAAACCAGGGCCTTTCGATCGGGATGTACCCGGACCTGACCGCCGCTGAAATCGGGGCGGTCGCGCGCAAGACGGAAGCCCGGTTCGCCATCGTCGAGGACCAGGAACAGGTGGACAAGTTCCTCCGGTTGAAGGGAGAGCTTCCCCGCCTGGAGAAGGTAATATACTGGCGCTACAAGGGCCTGACCGGGTACAGCGAGCCATTGCTGGCCGGCTTGAGGCAGGTGCTCGAAAGCGGCCGGGAGTACGAGCAACGGCATCCGGACACCTTCGAAGAACACGTGGCGTCCGGGAAGGCGGAGGATACCTGTGCCATTATCTATACTTCAGGCACGACGGGGGATCCGAAGGGGGCCGTGCACCGCTACGCTTCCACGTTCGCCGGGGCGCACTACCTGCTCGATCTGGATCCTCTTGGGGAAGATGATAACATCGCCTGTTTCCTGCCGCCGGTGTGGATGCTGGAATACGTCATCGGCATCGGGTGCCACCTGCTTTCCGGGAGCGTACTGAACTTCGCGGAGGAGGTCGAGACCCAGCGGCAGGACCTGCGTGAAATCGGTCCGGACCTGGTGTACTACAGTGCCCGCCAGTGGGAAAGCCAGGCGGGGGCCGTGCAGGCGCGGATCCAGGGGGCCGACGCGCTGAAACGCCTGACCTACCGCTGGTTCATGAAGGTAGGCAACCGCCTGGCCGACCGACGCCTGCAAGGCGAACGTCCGGGGCTACTGCTCAGGGTGGCCGGCGCGGTGGGGAACGTGTGCCTGTTCCGCCCCATCCGGGATAACCTCGGGCTGCCGGCGACGCGGGTATGCTACTCATCCGGCGAGGTATTGAGCCCGGACGCGTTCCGTTTCTATCATGCGCTGGGAATACCGCTGAAAACCATCTACGGAACGACAGAAGGAGGAATCCTTTCCGGGGACCCGGCGGATGATATTCAGCCGGGTACCGCCGGGAAGGTTGCCCCGGGCATCCACGTAGGGATACGTGAGGATGGCGAGATCGTCTACCGGCAGGACGCCATGTTTTCCGGCTACTACGGAGAGCCGGAGCGCACGGCCGAGGTCCTGCGTGGCGGCTGGTTCTCGAGCGGGGATGCCGGCACCCTCAGCGAGGACGGGCGGATACTCTTCACCGATCGTAAAAGCGACCTGATCCATTTGTCCGACGGAGAAACGCTGGCCCCGCAGTTCATCGAGAGTCGCCTCAAATACAGTCCCTTCATCAGGGACGCGTGGGTGGTGGCGGAGCCGGACGGTCCCGGGGTGGCGGCCGTGATCGTCATCGATTACGCCAACGTGGGCAAGTGGGCCGGGAAGAACCGGATAGCCTACACCACCTTTAACGATCTGTCCCAGAAGCCGGCGGTATACGAACTGATAGAACGGACCATCGCCGGCATCAACGCCGACGTGACGCCGGGATGCCGGGTGGGCCGGTTCGTCAACCTTCACAAGGAGTTCGACCCTGATGAGGGGGAACTCACCCGGGACCGTAAGCTGCGGCGGGACTTCCTGAAACAACGGTATGAGGACCTCGTGAAGGCCGTGTTTTCCGGAACCGGCACCGTGGACTTGAACGTTCGGATCGAGTACCGTGACGGGCGGACGGGTACCATGCGGACCACGCTGAACATAGCCGAGGTGAGGGAGGGAGCGTCGTGACGTTTTTCCTGCAACTGGTGATCACCGGCTTCGCCCTGGGCATGGTATACGCCCTGATAGCTATAGGGTTCGTTATCATTCTCAAGTGTTCCAAGGCGTTCAACATCGCCCAGGGGCAGTTCGTCATGATAGGCGGATATCTTGGCTACACGTTCCTGGTGACCCTCCACTTCCCGGTCTGGGCAGGGATACTGGCGGCCATCATTTCCGCCGTCATAATGGGGCTGCTGGTAGAACGACTGGCGCTGCGCCCGCTGGTGGGACAATCGGTATTGGCCATTATCATGATGACCATTGCCCTGGGGACGGTGTTGCAGGGCATCGCCACACTGGCCTGGGGTGGTGAATACAAGGCCTATCACGGCGTCCTGCCGACCTTTACGTTCCAGGTCGGCGAGATCTCCATCCCGCCAGAGTCGCTCATCGGTATCATCGTGGCGGTTATCGCGGTCGGGGCGCTGATGCTCCTGTTCCAATACACCAAGCAGGGGCTGGCGATGCGGGCCACCGCCGAAGACGAGCAGGTCGTGCGCACCTCCGGGATCAAGGTCACGTCCGTGTACGCTTTTTCCTGGGTCATTGCAGCGGTCGTGGGCGTTATCAGCGGCATCCTGCTCGGCGGGGTGTCCGGTGTTACGACCGGCCTGGCCGAGGCCGGTATGCGGGCCCTGGCCGTGGTGCTGCTGGGCGGAATCGACTCCATCGGCGGGGCGATCATCGCCGGGATCATGCTGGGGATGCTGGAGAATATCGCCGCCGGCTACCTGGACCCGCTGCTGCCCGCGGGAGGCGGATTGGCCAACGTGTTTCCATTTATCGTCATGATCATCGTGCTCGTTTTCAGACCGCACGGTCTCTTCGGGCTGGCCAGGATTGAGAGGATATAGCCATGAGCTTGCCGAGCGGTGTCTACCAGCGGAGCTATGCGCAGGATATGGCGATCGTCCGCACCAGGACCCAGTGGGGCCTGCTGGCCGCCTTCCTGGTGCTCCTCTTCACCATCCCTCTCTATGGCAGCGACCGGCTCCTCACGGTGCTGACGATCATCGGCATTACCATTATCAGCGTGCTCGGCCTCAATATCCTTACCGGCTACTGCGGGCAGATATCCCTCGGGCATGCCGGATTCATGGCGGCGGGCGGGTACATCTCTGCGATACTGACGGCCAGGCTGGGACTGCCGTTTTGGGTGGCCCTGCCGTGCGCCGGTCTGGGAGCCGGCTTGACCGGTATCTTCTTCGGTCTGCCTTCTCTGAAAATCAAAGGGTTCTACCTCATCATGGCGACCGTGGCCGCCCATTTCATCATCATCTGGGTCATCCTCCAGTTCTACGATGTGACCGGCGGTCCGGACGGCCTGTCCGTCCCGCGGCCGGCCATCGGAGACTTCATCATCAGGTCGAAGAGCAGCTATTTTTACCTGGTCATGATCATTGCCTGCCTGGCGGTGTTTTTCGCCAAGAACATCGTCAGGACGCGGGTGGGCCGGGCTTTTGTGGCGATACGGGACAACGACCTGGCCGCCGAGGTCATGGGTATCAACCTGTGGGTGTACAAGCTGACGGCGTTCTTCCTGGGCTGCGTCTTTGCCGGTTTGTCCGGCTCGCTTCTCGTCCATTACTACGCCTTCGCGAGCACGGACCATTTCCCGTTCATGAATTCGGTGCTGTACCTGGGCATGCTGATCGTCGGCGGCATGGGGAGTATCAGCGGGACGATCTTCGGCGTCGTGGCCTTCAAGCTCCTCGACGAGTTCGTCACGATCATCGGCCCGGTACTGGCTTCTGCGGTGGCGCCCCAGGCGGCGGCATCGCTCGGCCTTATCATGCGGGGACTCGTCATCATGCTGTTCCTTATCTTCGAGCCGCGCGGCCTGGCGCACCGCTGGGAGCTCATCAAGGCGTACTACCGGCGATGGCCGTATTCGTACTGATAGCCACAGGGAAAGGGGGGATAAAGAGTTGATGGAATTCCACGAGTCATGACGGTCCTGAACAGCAAAGGATAGTGTAAGGAGGGAATATGACCACAAGACGACGACTATTCAGTATCCTGTTTATCCTGATTCTTCTCGTTCCGGCCATTCTCACGGGCTGCAAGGGGGATACCTCCTCGGGGTCCGGGGAGGTGACCCTCTATGTCGGGGGGACGTTCGCCCTGACGGGAGCGTACGCGGAAGACACCGCGGCGGTGCTCGCCGGTTACGAGGACTATGTGAAGTACGTCAACGAGACCAAGAAGCTGGCCCCGTGGCGTACCGAGACATTCCCGTCCAACGTGAACCTTGAAGTGCTCTGGCGCGACGACGAACTGAGTCCGGAAAAAGCGCTGACGATCTACGACGAGCTGAAAGCAAAGGGCATGCTGGTCTACCGCGTGTCCGGTTCGCAGACGGCACTGCCGCTCATGGACCTGCTGGCGGAAGACAAGATGGGCGCCACGAGCATGGTCTCCGGCCCGTACCTGCTGACCCCGCCGAAGACCATCTTCACCAACTATCCGCTCTACACGGACGAACTCGGCGCCATCGCGGACTGGTTCATGGACAACTGGAAGGAAAGCCGGAAACCGCGCGTGGCCTACCTGACGGCGGACAGCGCTCCCGGTCGGTCGATAGACATACCGGAGATGGAGCAATACCTCGTGGACACCGGCTTTGAGTTCGTCGGCAAACAGTTCGTACCGATGGTGCCCACAGCCCCGCCTACCACCCAGCTCGCCTGGCTCAAGGACAACCACGTTGACCTGGCGCTCGGCTGGATGATCAATCCCGGCTCTCAGCCCACCATCAAGGAAGCGGTGCGGCTTGGCATGGGCGCGGGCCTGGACTACGATATCACGTTCGGGTTCGCCGCTCCGAGCCACCTGGCCGTCTTCGCCCCGGCGATGGGCACGCTCGGTGACGGCGTGGTGGTAGCAGGCAGCTACCCGCCCCTGACGCACACGGAAGTGCCCGGGATCGCCTTCGCGGACGAACTGCAGACCAAGTACCGGCCCAATGACCGGGTCAGCCATATCATGTATCTCCACGGGCTGATCGAGGCGATGATCCAGGTCGAGGCGCTGCGCCTGGCCGCGGCCGCGGTCCCCGCGGCTGACTTGACCCGCCAGGATGTCCTCGAGAAAGGCTTCGAGCAGATCAAAAACCTGAACACGGGAGACATGAGCCCGCCGCTGACCTTCGGGCCCGGTGATATAGAAGGTGCCGATGAGATCGAGCTTGACCAGGTACAAAACGGAGAAGTGGTGAAGATCGGCATGTACCCGACCAAGGGAATCTACACCAAATAGCGATATGCCAGTGGGGGCTCCGACAGGGAGCCCCCACACTTTCCATGATTTCGTTTGCATTCGGTTGTAACTACTCTGAAAGCCCGCGAGTAAAACCAAGCGAATGCAAATAAAACCATAAAAACAGCCCCCCGCCACTGCTGTTTCCAGCTTCAAAACAGGGGGCATCGGTTGACTTGGTAGCGCATACGGGATTCGAACCCGTGATCTCCGCCTTGAGAGGGCGGCGTCCTAACCGCTAGACGAATGCGCCGTAATCACTGGCTGGGGAGAGAGGATTCGAACCTCTGCATACGGATCCAGAGTCCGCTGTCCTACCACTAGACGACTCCCCAACGAACAGTAAAATTATACCATGCCCCGTAGCGCCACACAACGGGGGCGGCCCCGGTGTTGACAGCCGCCGCGGTCCCCGGCTATCGTAGGAGCGGACAACCGTCATGAGCGATTATTCCCGGCTGGAACAGGCCCTTGCCGTCTCCTTCGCGGAGCCGGCCCTGCTGCGGCAGGCCCTCGTCCACAGCTCCTACTGCCACGAGAACCCCGCCGCCGGGCTCGGCCATAACGAGCGGCTGGAGTTCCTGGGCGATGCCGTGCTGGACATGATCGTGGCGGAGCAGCTCTACCGGGACGACCCGGCCATGGCCGAGGGGGCCATGACCAAGCGCCGGGCCACGCTCGTCCGGCGGGAGACGCTCGCCCGGGTGGCCCGGACCATCAATCTCGGGGACTTCCTCCTCCTCGGCAAGGGGGAGGAGGGCACCGGCGGGCGGGACAAGGTCCCCAACCTGGCCGGCGCGCTGGAGGCGGTCATCGCCGCCGTCTACCTGGACCGGGGCATGGAGAGGACGCGTGAGGTCGTGCTGCGGCTGCTCGCGGACGAGTGGCGGCGGCCCGCTCCGGGCGGGCGGGACTACAAGAGCCGCCTCCAGGAGGTGAGCCTGGCCCGCTTCAAGACCGCGCCGGACTACCGTCTCGCCGGGGAGAGCGGCCCCCCGCACGACAAGCGCTTCACCGTGCAGGTGGTGGTCAACGGCGAGGTCATGGGCGAGGCTGCCGGCAAGAAGAAGCAGACCGCCGAGAACGAGGCCGCCCGCCAGGCCCTGGAACGCCTCGGCGAGGGCTTTACGGATTGAGCGTCATTTGCTAAACTGCTCACGGTACCGTACTCTCGTTTGAAAAGAGGGTTTATGGGAAATCGGGACAGAGAAAGAAAAGAAGCCAAGAAACCCAAGAAGGACGCCAAAAAACCCTCGCAGGTGAGTATCATCCCGCCCACGCCCCCGGTCGAGGTCATCAAGAAGGTCAGGAAGCACCGGGAGGAGGAAGAGGACTAGTCTTTCCCCTCCCTCGGGAGAAAGGAACCGGCAGCATGGCTGACCTTGTCTCGCTGCGGGCGGTCGTCCGCGGGAGAGTGCAGGGTGTTTTCTTCCGGGGGGCCGTCCAGGCCCGGGCGGACCATCTCGACATAACCGGCTACGTCCGCAACCTTCCCGACGGCACGGTGGAGGTCTGGGCGGAGGGCGAGCGGTACCAGCTCGAGAAACTTTCGGAGTATCTTTACGTCGGCCCGCCGGCGGCCCGGGTGGCAAGCGTGGAGGTGGCCTGGGGCGCCGCCACCGGCGGCTATACCGGGTTCGACGTCCGCGTCTGAGGGCCTACTGGCCTTCCAGTTCCGCCTTGGCGGCCCGGATGAGGTCGAGGTAGCCCACCTTGAGGCCGAGCGCGTCGGCCACCTCGCGGTCCACCTCGTAGGGCTCGCCGATGAAGACCTTGTCGTAGCTCTCCACGGTGCCCTCGCAGGGCTCTTCCTTGACGCAGAACTTCTGCCGCGCCTCGACGATGCCGAGGTCGAACGGCAGGGTGAAGTAGAGGTCCGCCAGCACCTTGTCAATGCCGAGGCTGTAGAGCGTGTCCCAGCCGCTCGTCTCGCCCTCGCCCTGGTACTTGATGGAGGGCAGCAGCGAGAGCAGGTTGTTGATGGTGCAGCTGCCGGAGCCGTTGTGCGTCTTGAGCGGGGAGACGGTGATGAGGAAATCGCTGGAGAGGATGACGTTGGGCACCCAGAAGGTGGGCATGGCGAAGGGCTTGGGCAGGGGGTTGTCCACTTCCACGAAGGTGCAGTCCTTGACGTCCAGGGTGAGCACGCGCGGGAAGTTGTAGCCGAGCGCCTCGTAGATGGGGCGGGTCGGCAGGCCGCCCGGCGTCCCTTCCAGGAGCAGAATATCCGCGTCGCTGACGCGGCGGATGCTGGAGATGATGCCGGCCAGCATCTCGGCGCTCGTCGTCACCGGGTAGGGTATCGGGTGGGACGCGGTCGGCTTGATGAGCACGCGCCGCGCCCGTGATACCACGGACGGTACTTTAAAAACGAAGTCTGAGGCTTCTAAAATCAAGGTTTCCTCCTCAGCGAAAGATGCAGGCTGTCGAGGCGTCCGTCGCCGGCGGGGCGGGGCACCATGGCCAGCATGGTGCGCCGCAGGACATCCTGTTGCGAAGGGGAAAGGGCCAGGGGCCGGCCGTTGACGATGAGCTCCAGTCCCTCGTCTTCGGCATTCCGGACGTTGGCCTCGATGAGGTCCGCGATGGCGCCGATATCGTCCCGGCCGAACTGCGGCACGCTCACGTCGAGCGGCTCGTCCGTCACCACGGCGATGAGCTGCGCCGGGTCCGTCAGCAGCTCCGTGCCCTGGGCGCCGGCGTGGACCTCTATCTTGGGGTAGGGGCTGCTCTTGAAGCCCTCGGTGAGGATGAAGTCGTAGTCCCACAGGATGGTATCGGAAAGCTCGCGCGGGTCGAAGTAGTGGTCCACCCGCCGGTAGACGGCCAGGTGGTCGAGCGAGTTGATAGCGGAGAAGGCGCTGCCGGCTTTGGTGTAGCGCCAGGTGTCCTTCCTGGCGGTGTCCAGGTCGTTGCCGTGGTGGCTGTGCTTGGCGATGGCTACCTTGTGGCCGCGGCGGTTGAGCTCGCCGATGAGCCGCTCCAGGAGGGTGGTCTTCCCGGAGCCGGATTTCCCAACGATAGAAATAATCTTACGCATTAAACGTTATAATTCGGGCTTTCCCGCAGCCTGCCGCTATAGATTGAAAGATTCGTTCCAGTCCAGCATGAGGGCCTTGACGGTCTCGCCCTTGCTCATGGTCAGTTTCTCTTCCGGAATCAGGACGAGGCCGTTGGCCAGGGCCATCGAGGTCAGGATGCCGGACCCCTGCGGTCCGGTGAGGCGGGCGTAGTAGGTGCCGTTGCGCCGGGTGATGACGGCGCGGTCGTAGACGCGGCGGCCGGCGTTGTTCTTGACGTTGTCCTCCAGCACGGCGTCCACGGTGGGCTTGGCGACGTTCGTCTTGCCCATCATCTTGAGCAGGGCCGGCCGCACGAAGAGCTCGAAGCTCACCATGCAGCTCACGGCGTTGCCCGGCAGCCCGAGGTGCGGGATGGACCGCCCGTCCCGGCCCTTGATTTTACCGAAGGCGAGCGGCTTGCCCGGCTTGACCCGGACCTTCCAGAAGACCATCTCGCCGTCGCGGTCGAGGATGTCCTTGACCATGTCGTAATCGCCCATGGAGACGCCGCCGGTGGTGATGAGGAGGTCGGCGTCGCGGGCCTGCTCCAGCTTCTCGACGATGGACTGCTCGTTGTCCCGGGCGATGCCGAGCACGCTGGCGAAGCAGCCGGTGCGCTGCACCAGCGAGGCGATGCCGTAGAGGTTGCTGTCGTAAATCTTGCCCTCGGGGAGGGGCTGCCCGAGCTCGACGAGCTCGTCGCCGGTGGAGAGCACCGCCACCACCGGGCGGCGGACGACGGTGACTTCGGCGCGGCCCGCCGAGGCGAGCACCCCGATTTCCGAGGGCCGGATGGTGGTGCCGGCGCGGAGCACCGTCTCGCCCCTGGCCACGCTCTCGCCGGCGCGGCGGACGTTATCGCCCGCCTTGGCGGGTTGGAGGATGCCCACCCGCGCGGGGGGGGTGCCCTTGTCAGCGCGCTGCATCTCGTCGGTGTCCTCGAAGGGCACCACGGCATCGGCCCCGGCCGGGACCGGTGCCCCGGTCATGATGCGGACGGCGGTGCCGGGCGTCACCGTTTTCCCGGAGACGGCGCCGGCCATGACGGTATCAATGACCTCGAGGATCCTGGGGCTGAGGCCGGAGGCGCCGAGGGTGTCCTCGTAGCGGACGGCGTAGCCGTCCATGGCGGAGTTATCGAGCGGCGGCACGTTGACGGTGGAGACAATGTCCTCGGCCAGTACCTGCCCCTGCGCTTCCAGCAGGGGAACGGTCTCGGTATCGAGCGGCGCCACCGCCTCGAGTATCTTGGCGAGGGCTTCTTCAACGGTCAGCATGTCTGGTCAGTTTCCTCCGGCTATCTCTTTGGCCCGTTCCAGGTCTTCCGGCGTATTGATATTAAAAAAACTGAGATGCCGCGGGTCGAATTTTTCGACTTCCGCCGCATCCACAAGCCGCACCCTTACAAAGGGGAAGAGTTCGATAATGGCTCGCTCGCGCCGGGCGAACAGGGTCTCGATGGCGGGGATGCACTGGCGCGAGTAAACGGCATGGAGGGGCTCGTACAGCTCGTCGTAGCAGGGGAGTACGAAATCATATCCATCCGATACCTCGATCAAGTAACGCAGCAGCGCTTCATTCAGGAACGGCATATCCGCGGCGAGGACGAGGTTGTAGCGGGTATCAGAGGTGACGAGACCGGTGTAAATCCCGCCCAGGGACCCCTGGTTGGGGACGATATCGGAGACGACGGTAACGTCGGGGTGGTCCGCTAGCTCGCTGAATTTCCTCTCATTCGCGGTTACGACGATTATCTTTTTACTCAGGGGTTCAACCCGGGATACGACCTGTTCCAGCAGGCTGGCTGTGCCCAGCTTTTCGATAATTTTGTCGCGCCCGAGGCGGACGCTTTTTCCGCCGGCGAGGATGATGGTGTTAACTTCCAAAACGTCTGCCCTGGAGACACGCGACCCTGTCCCTCTATATACAATAGTACCACATGAGGTCAATATCCTCTAGGGGGAGAGGCGTGAAAATCAGAAAAAATATAACACGATACATCGGTAAAAAGAACGACGACCGGCGGGGCCGGACGCCGTCACCTGACCCGCGGCGCCCGCCAGTCCGAGTTCTCGATGATAAGGTCTGCGTAACGCGCCGGCGGGTACTCTTCGATGAACTCCCGGAAGGCCGGCAGGTACTTCCGCTCGTAGCTTTTCTGCACGTGCTCCGGGTCGCGGACGCTCGCCCGCTTCCGGCGCTCCTCCGGCGTGATGTCCAGGTAGACATAATAATCAACGTAGCGGGAGATCACGTCCAGGAACAGGAATACCCCTTCCAGCAGGACCACCGTCTCCGGCGTGACCTCGTAGTCGGTCTCGTAGGTGAGGTCGTCGTCCTGCCAGCTGACTGACGATAGCCGGCGCGCCACCTGTTTCCCTTCATTGATGGGGCGCAGCAACTCGTCGAGGAGCCGCCCGAAGTTGAAGCTGTACCCCTGCTTGACCCGCCGGTAGTAGAGCTCATCGCGGTCGTCCCCGGACCGGCGGACGGACCGGGGATTGTTGAAATCGTCGAGGTGGATGACCTGGGTGCGCCGGCCCCGTGCCCGCAGGTGCTTCTCCAGCCCCGCCGCGAACTCCGTCTTGCCGGCGCAGTCCACGCCGGTGATGCCGAGCACGAAGGGCCGGTCCGGCGCTTTCCGGGCGGCGATGTCACCGGCAATGCGCTCGTAGACCTGCCGCTGTGGTTTCGTCATACCTGCACGCAGAGGTACCGCAGGATATGGGTGTGCGGCCCTTCCTCGCCGTGGTCCTCCTCGTCCCCGGCCAGCCCGGTGACCAGGACGCGGAGGCCGGGAAAGTGGTCCCGCAGGTCGTGTCCGGTGAAGTAGTGGACCGGCCGGCCCGGCTTGCTCTCGAAGGTCCCCGGCTCCACCTCGGCACCTTTGCCGAAACTCGGCTCCCGCTCGGAAAAGACGGTGAAGTAGAGGAGGCCGCCCGGATCGAGATGCTCCTGGCACTGTTGGATGAATGTCAGGCGGTCATCGTGCCGGAAGAGGTGGAGGATGTTGAAGCCGTAGACGGCGTCGAAGGTCCCGTCCAGGAAGGACAAATCGAGGGCGGAGGCGTGACAGGAGCGGGTGGCGGGGTCGAACCCTCGCGCCATCTCCCAGGCGGTCCGGGAGATCTCCACCCCGGTGACGGCCATCCCCGCCTGGGAAAAAAGCCGCGTATTGCGGCCGTAGCCGGAGCCCGGGACGAGGACGCTCTTGACGCCGTGTTTCCTGAAAAGTGCAAGCGCCTGCTCCGCCGTGCGGCTGGGAGCGGCGCCCCAGATCCGTCCCTCGGACCTGAAGCGCGCGTCCCAGTAGTCGTTCACGCCGCCCGTCCCTAGAGCGAGGGCTTGAGGACCATGATCTGCGGGCCGGCCGGCAGGGTGGGCACGGTGAACTCCAGCTCGCTGCCGTCCACCATGGTCACGTTGTCCTTGGCCTTGAGGAACTCCTCGACGCCGCCGATGGGCAGCTCGCTCTTGTCCGTCTTGTAGTGCATCGGGATGATGACCCGGGCCCGCACCTGGTCGGCCACTTCCGTCGCCGTGGCGGCGTCAATGGTGAAGTGTCCGCCCACGGGTACGAGCAGCACGTGTACCTTGTGTATCTCGGTGACCTGGTTGTCCGTCAGGAAATGCCCGAGGTCTCCCAGGTGCACGATGCGCACCCCGTTCACCACCATGCACATCACCATGTTCTTGCCGCGCTCGGCGCCGCCCTTGTCGTCGTGGGCGGTGGGCACGGCCTTGAAGGTGATGCCCTTGACGGTGGCGGAATCCCGGACGACCTGGGGGTTGCCCTTGATGCCGGCCACGTTGTTGTGGTCGCCGTGGTCGTGACTTACGGTGACGATGTCCGCCGCCTCGTTAATGGGGGCGTATTTGAAGCCCTGTCCGGCCGTGTAGGGGTCGGTGATGATCCTCGTGCCGTCGTCGGCCGTGATAAGGAACGACGCGTGGGCCAGATACCTGATTTTCATGCCGGGTGCCTCCTCGTGAAAAGTGTCACCCTATTTTGCCATAGTCTGGAGCAGTTTTACCAGCGTCCGCACCGGCACGCCGGTGGCCCCTTTGACCAGGCGGCCCTTGTCCTTGTCGGTATCGCTCGTCCCGGCGATGTCCAGGTGCACCCAGGGCTTCCGCCCCACGAAATTCTCCAGGAACTTGGCGGCGGTGATGGCCCCGGCGTAGCGGTCGCCGGTGTTCTTGACGTCGGCGATTTTGCTCTTCATGACCTCGCCATATTCCGGGAACATCGGCATCTCCCAGGTGTATTCCTCGACGGCCTTGCTGGCCGATAGCACGCTGTTGACGAAGGCCTGGTTGTTGCTGAACGCCCCGGTGGTGAGGTTCCCCAGCGCCACCTGGCAGGCGCCCGTCAGCGTGGCCACGTCCACGATTTTCCGGGCGCCCATCTTGACGGCGTAGCTCAGCGCGTCCGCCAGGATGAGCCGTCCCTCGGCGTCCGTGTTGAGGATTTCCATGGTCTTGCCGTTCATGGCGGTGATGATATCGCCCGGCTTGAGGGCGCTGCCGCTCGGCAGGTTCTCGGTGGCCGGGGCCAGCGCGGTGACGTTGACGGCCAGCTTGAGCCGCGCCGCGGCGATGACCGTCGCCAGCACGCTGGCCGCGCCGGCCATGTCGCCCTTCATGTCGTCCATGTTGGCGGACGGCTTCAGGGAGATGCCGCCGGCGTCGAAGGTGATGCCCTTGCCGACGAGGGCGATGTCAACGGCGTCCGAGCTCCGCCCCTTGTAGCTGAGGATGATGAAGCGCGGCGGCTGGGCGCTGCCCTGGGACACGCCGATGAGACCGCCCATGCCGAGCTCGGCTATCCTGTCCCGGTCGAGCACCTCGACCGTCAGGCCGTAGGTCCCGGCCCGGGTGGTGGCGCGCTCCGCCAGCAAGGTGGGGGTAAGGTGGTTGCCCGGCTCGTTGACGAGGTCCCGGGCCCAGTTGACCGCCTCGGCGACGATGATTCCCTCCTCGATGGCCTCCGTCATTTTGCGGCGGTTCTTGCCGAGCAGCAGGACCTGCTTCATCTCGCCCGTGTCCGGGTCCTGCCTGGTGATATACTGCCGGAACGTGTAGAGCCCGAGGGTCGCCCCCTCGGCGACGGCCCGGACCGTATCCAGGAAGGCGGTGTCCTTGAGATCGGTCGGCACCCAGATGGCCGTCTTGCCGATGCCCTTGCCGCGCAGCGTCCGCAGGGCGGTGGCGAAGGCGCCGGCCGCCTTGGCGGCGGTGGCCTGGCGCTGCTTGCCGAGCCCGACGACGATTACGCGTTCGGCGGGGATGCGGCCCATGGTGTAGACCACGGTCGTTTCCCCGGACTTGCCCTTGATATCGCCGTCCTTGACGAGCCGGGCGATGGCCCCGTCCAGCGCGCCGTCAATGACGGCGGCCTCGGCGGTGAGCGCGTCGCTGCCCTCGTAGTGGCTGACGATGAGCGCCTCGGTCTTGAAGCGGTTGAGTTTACCGGTTGCGGCTTTGATTTGCATAAATGCTCCTTTTTCTCCCGGCAGCCCCGGTTCCCGTGCCGGTACCGGTACTGCCATCTGGCGAATATTTCCGCCGGATGATTTCGCAGCTTATGATTTCCGGCTCCCCCTGATTATACCGGTATTTCACGGTTTTTTCCAGACCGGGTCCGGGAAAGTCAGCTACGCCTCTGGGGAAAACGGCGCACACTATTGCGCGGTTTGGCGTTTTTTTACGGAAATCAGCCGGAAAGGCGTATTATCGGGGAAAATACTGAATACTGGTTCAGTCGCCGGTATAGTAGGAGATGCCGAGCGTGCCGGTGCCGGTGGCGTAGCCCATCACCGGTGAGAACTCCGACACCCACAGGTCCGGGACGTTGAAGTCCGCCGCGATGCGCTCGCGCAGCGCCTCGGCGTCGTCCGGGGCGTAGGCGTGGGTCACCGCCACGTGGACCGGGCCGTCCCCGGCGTCCTGGCGGAGCTGGAGGAGGATGCGCTCGATGCCCTTCTGCTTGGACCGCACTACCCCGAGGAACTTGACGCTCTGCCGTACCGTCAGCAGCGGCTTGATGTTGAGCGCCGCCCCTATCTGGGAGGCCACCCGGGGGATGCGGCCGGTGCGGTAGACGTGCTTGAGGGTGTTGAGGAACATGATGACCTTCACCCGCTCGCGCAGGTCGCGGGCCGTGGCCATGACCTCCTCGAACGGTTTCCCGGCGTTGGCCGCCCGCGCCGCCCCCAGGGCTATCATTCCCTCGGAGGAGGTGGCCTGCCAGGAGTCCATCACCTCGATGCGGACGTCCGGCAGCTCCGTGGCGCCGAGGTCCCGGGCCAGCAGCGCCGCCTCGTACATCATGCTGAGCTTAGTCGAGAGGGTGATGCAGAGCACGTTCGGGGTCCGCTCGGCGGCGCTCCGGTAGGCTTCGAGGAACTCCTCCGGCGAGGCCGCCGACGTCTTGAAGGAGTCCGGGTCCTGGAGGAAGAGCTCGTAGGCCTCGGTGGGGGTAATGTCCACCCAGTCCCGCCGCAGGCGCCCGCCGACCAGGAAATTGACCGGGATGATGGTGATGCCGTGCTGCTCGACGAGGTCGCGGGGGAGGCATCCCACGCTGTCGGTCACGATGGCGGCGGTCGGGTTGATGAGGGGCCTCCTCTCCGCCGGTTCAGGCGCCGCGGCGTGATTTGATGAAATCCGGGTCTTTCCAGAGCGAGCGCCCGCCGCGCCGCAGGAAGCGGTCCGCCAGCGGCGGCAGCAGGAAGATGCCCCACATGACCAGCATGAGGCCGATGAACACCGTGGTCCGCAGCCCGCCCGCCGAGTAGTAGCCGACGAGCGAGAGCGTGCCGAGCCCGGACGTGACGAGCAGGGCCACCCGCAGCCCCCGCTGCCGGATGCGGATGAAGGCGCCGATGGTCAGCGCCAGCAGCAGGAAACTCATGCCTATCCACGGCGCCAGCAGGTTGACCCGCGCCATCGTCTGGTCCGTGAAACGGAAGTCCGGCACGACGGCCAGGAACCACCCCGCGATGACCGGGATCTGCACCAGCGAGAGCGAGACGAATATCCAGTCCCGCCGCGTCGTCTCCACCACGACCCGGAACAGCCACCAGAGCGTCAGCGAGAAGTAGACGACGATGGCGATGAGCGACCACACCTTGGGCAGGTAGAGCAGCAGGACGCCCGCCGCCACCACCGGCACCAGCATGTAGCCGAACCAGGAGAACGCCCAGCGGGGCCGCCCGTGCATCCAGCCGTAGGCCGTCGTCGCCAGCGTCAACAGCAGCACCACGGATATCCAGCCCGGGTGCTGGTACCAGCTGAGCGTGAAAACGAGCGCGAAGACGAAGTGGGGCAGGGAGGCGAGCAGCACCTGTCGCCACGAGCCCTGGCTGTGGGCCTCGTAGATCTGCTTGGCGATGAGCCTGGCGCCGCCCATCTGCCCCAGGCAGGCATGTACCGCCTCCTCTTCCGAGAGGCCGGTGCTCTCGAGCTCGTCAACGGTGTCCGCGATGTGCGCCTCGAGCTCGCTCATCACGCCGGGCTCGGTGTCCCGTTCGAGCTTGGCCCGCTGGCGTATCTTTTCCAGGTACTGCGTCAGTTCCGACGTCATTGGCCTGAACCTGCCGGGCTTAGGCGGTACCCGGCTGTAAAATCATCCTCACTGCGGTCAGGAAATCGGCCCACTGGGCCCGCTCCTGGGCGAGCTTGGCGGTGCCCTTCGGCGTCAGGCGGTAGTAGCGCCGCTGCCGCCCGTTCGGCAGGCGCTCCCATGACCCGGCGATGAGCCCGGAGGTCTCCAGGCGGTGGAGGGCCGGGTAGAGCGTTCCTTCCTTGAAGCGGAAGTAGCCCTGGCTGCGGGCTTCCAGCTCCTTGACGATCTGGTAGCCGTACATCGGCTGGCGCTCCAGGAGGCAGAGGAGCAGGCTGTTGGAACTGCCCTTGAGGAGCTCGTGTTTCGGTGCCATGACGCTCACCTCCTGTCCGTCACTACCCCGAGTGTCTATGCTTGTCACATACTAGCAAGAAAAGGTCCCCGTTGCAAGGGGTTTTTCCTCACTTGAGTCGCCAGGGGTGACATGCTATAGTACGGTCGAACCGGGGGGAAGTGCCGGAACTGGCAGACGGGCCGGACTTAGGATCCGGTGCAGCGATGCGTGGGGGTTCGAGTCCCCCCTTCCCCATGAGCATGTTCGTCTGTTTTCAGAGGTAGCGAGTTGTGACCTGGCTCCCATTGTTAATCGCAATAGCAATGGCCGTGTTGCCCCCCATCATTTTGTTGGGAGTGCGGCTCGTTTTCATCGTTATCCATCGAGGCGAGGAGTCCGAACGTTCCCGTACTCCCTGGTCGGTGGTTCGTCTGCGCCGCGTGAAACGCGCCGTCTATGTTGCTGGTGGGTTATACGGCCTGGTCGTGGTAGGGTGCGGCCTGTGGTGGGTAGCCATTGATTTGGCGCCTCGGCTCGGTATTGACATTCCGGCCCCCCTCCTGGCTTGGGGAATTTCCTGGATAATAATATTTCTCACCTTCTTCATTGTTCTGATCACGGCAATGATCCGAGGCCTTTTGAAAAAGTATCCGCCTCCTCCTCCGGATGCTCCTGAGCAGGAAAAGGATGCTTGGAGGAATAGGTATTACGAAGGGGCATATGAAGCAAATTCACTAAAAAAGATTGGATTAAGAATTCTGATGGCGCTTGGACTCGTCGTCCTTATGGGATTAAGCGCCTGGATTGCTTCACTTTTTATGTCGTAATATAGTTAAAAGAAATTGCAGAGGTAGCACATGGACCTGAAACTGACCGATAAAATCGCCCTGGTGACCGGGGCGGGTAGCCAGATCGGCTACGGCCACGGCATTGCCGTCACGCTGGCGCGGGAAGGCTGCCACGTGGCCTGCGCGGACATCGATGAGGCGGGCGCCAAAGAGACCGCCGACCAGGTAGCCAACCTGGGGCGCAATGCCCTCGGCCTGCGCATGGACGTGACCGACCAGGCGGAGGTGGACGCCGCCGTCAAGAAGACGGCGGACACCTTCGGGCGTATTGACATCCTCGTCAGCAACGCCGGGGCGTCGAGCGACCTCCGCCCCTTCCTCCAGATGACCGACGAGGACTGGGCCAAGGACATCGGCATCAACCTGCTCGGCCAGATGCGCGTCACCCGCGCCGTCCTGCCGGTGATGATTGCCCAGCACTACGGGCGCATCGTCATGACCTCCGGCGGGCAGGGCATCCCCACCATCTCCGTCTACGGCGCCGCCAAGGGCGGCGTCGTCCAGTTCATGAAGGCCCTCGCCCGGGAGGTTGCCCCGCAGGGGGTCATCGTCAACGCGGTCGGGCCGGGGCTCGGGAAGACCGGGCTCGTCCACGGCGCGCCGCAGGAGTTCCTGGAGAGCGAGCGCGACCGCTCCGCCCTGAAACGTCTCTGCACCCCGGAGGACGTTGCCCCGGTGGTCGCCTTCCTCGCCTCGGACGTGTGCAGCTACATGGTCGGGGCGCTCGTGCAGCTCAGCACCAGCTAAAACAGCCAGGGCCGTCCGCCCGGAGGAGAAAATCATGACCATGACCATGGAAGAGATGGAGGCCCAGATCAAGGACCTCCAGGCCAAGTTCAGCTACCTCGACGATATCCACAAGATAAAGAGGCTCCAGGCCGCCTACAGCTACTATGTCACCCGGATGCTCAAGCAGGAGATCGTGGACTGCTTCTCGGACCACCCGGACACCGCCCTCTACTGGCTGGAGGGGGCCTACCTGGGCAAGGACGCCGTGCGCCGCTACTTCGGCGCCGTCACCGAGGGAGCCGGCCAGCCGCCGGAGTTCTGGCACCAGGTCATGCCGCTCGCCGGGGTGGTGGATATCCTCCCCTCCGGCGACCGCGCCCAGGGCCGCTGGTACACCATCGGCACCCACTCGCTGCCCTCCCCGGACGGCTTCCGCAAGTCCTGGGTGGCCGGCATGCTGGAGAACGAGTACATCAAGGAGGACGGCGTCTGGAAGTTCCTGAAAGTCAACTGGCAGATTCCCTACACCGTCACCATCCCCGACGACCTCTGGCACTGGCCGGATATCATCGCCGAGCGGCTCGCCAGGCCCGGCGGCGTCCCCGGTGCCCGTGTTCCGCCGGTCGCGGATATCCCCTTCGACCCCGCCGACCCCCGCTTCATGGCCGGCTACGTCCTGCCGTGCCACTTTCCGCACCCCGTCACCGGCAAGCCGACCTCCGAGGGCGCCAACAACGAGCGGGTCATCCGGGCCAGCAAGGGTAGGTCATAAGGTCACGTCGTCACACGAAGTGAGGTAGTTATGAAAGTCACGTGCAAGGAATGCGGCGCCGAGTTCACCGATGAGCCCAACGACTATCCCGGCAAGGTCTACCAGCACCAGGGCGAAGTCGTCTGCGAGAGCTGCCTGATAGGGATGGGCGTGCTGCCGGACCACGCCAGGGACTCGCATACCCGGCTGCTGACGGACGCGGCCTGGTTCTATACCGTCCACTAGAGACCGGGGGCGGTTGCCGGCTTCTCAACGCTTCCCGCCGTTTGGTATACTTAGTCCATACCGAACGAGGAGGAGGGTACCCATGCCGATGTCACCCGGGTTCCAGCGGCGTCTCTTCCCGCGGCTGCCGCGGATAATCGAGCACTTCGGCACGCCCTTCCACGTCTTCGACGAACAGGGCATCCTCGAGACCGGCCGGTACCTGCAGGGCCTCCTCGGCGGTATGCCCGGCGGCTTCCGGGAGTTCTACGCCGTCAAGGCGCTCCCCACGCCCGCCATTCTGCAAATCATGCGGGGGCTCGGCTTCGGGCTGGACTGCTCCTCGCCCTCGGAGCTCGTCCTCGGCCGTCACGGCGGGTTCAAGCCGGACGACCTCATGTTCTCCTCCAACGATACCTCGGATGCCTTGCTGAAACTCGCTCTCGGGGACGGCGGCTGTATCCTGAACCTCGACGACCTCACCATGATAGACCGCGTCAGCCCCTTCCCAGACCTCATCTGCTTCCGCTACAACCCCGGCGAGCGCCGCACCGGCAACGCCATCATCGGCATTCCCGTCGAGGCCAAGTACGGCCTCCGCCACGACCAGATCGTGGACGCCTACCGCCGCGCCCGCGAGAAGGGCGCCGGCCGCTTCGGCATCCACACCATGGTCATCTCCAACGAGCGCAACTACGCCTACATGGTGGAGACGGTGAGGATGCTCGCCGGCGTCATGGAGACGGTCGAAAAAGAGCTCGGCATCCGGTTCGAGTTCTGCAACATTTCCGGCGGCGTCGGCATCCCGTACCGCCCCGACGATAAACCCTTCGACATGGAGCGTTTCGCCGCCGAGGCCGGGGCCCTGCTCGACGAGTTCAAGGGCCGTCACGGCTACGTCCCGGCCCTCTTCACGGAGATGGGCCGCTACGTGACCGGTCCCCACGGGGCCCTCGTCGCCCGGGTCATCAACCGCATGAGCAAGTACCGCGAGTACGTCGGCGTGGACGCCGCCACCATGTCCGCCAACCCCCGCCCGGCCATGTACGAGACCGCCTACCACGACATCACCATCCTGGACAAGAACGGGCAGCCGAAACCAGGCCCGGAGGAAGTGGTGGACGTCGTCGGCCCCCTCTGCGAGAACAACGACAAGTTCGCCAAGCAGCGGTCACTACCGAAGACGGAAATCGGGGATATCATGGTCCAACACGATACCGGGGCCCACAGTCCGGCCATGGGCGGCAACTACAACGGCTGGACGCGCCCGCAGGAGCTGCTGCTGCGGGCGGATGGGAGCGTGGAGCTAATCCGCCGCGCCGAGACGCTGGACGACCTCTTCGCCCGGTATGAGTTCAAGCCGGACGTGCTGAAGCCGTAGAGTTCACAACGGGACAGGCCGCCGCGGCAACATGGCCACCCTCCCAGGACCGGATGAAGATGTCTCTTCCCGGCCGTGGCATTACGGGGCCGCGGCGGCCCGTGTCCCCAGTATACCCTCCCCGTCCCGTGACGCGAAGCGCCCGCGGTGCCCGGAACGGTAGCGCGAGGGTGGCGGTTCGGTGGTTAACCGAAGTTCAAGATACCGCCCATGCCCGGCTACGAGGGCCCCATGCCGCCCGAGGACGGCGGGGCGGCCGTGGCCTGGTACGTCGCCCACGCGCCGGAGCTCCACGGCTCCGGCGTCATGGTGCACCAGGTGCTCAGACACATGAACTGGCCCTTTCCGAGGCCGGAGACGATGCCGGACACGGACTTCGACCGCATTGACGATACCGCTTTGGGCCTGCTGTTCGGCTACATGGGCGCCGGTCTGCCGGACCCGAAGGTGAAACTGCGGCCCATCAACCGGCAGGGGAGCGGCCCGCACACGCCCTGACGGGGGGAGGACGGGTTACTTCCCGTCGTCAATGAGGGCTTCCCAGGGCGTGTCCATCTGCGGTACCGGGCACTCGATAACCACCGGCCGGTCCAGGGCGAGGGCCTGCTTCAGTTTGCCCTCCAGCTCGTCCGGCGAGGACAGCCGCATCCCCACGGCCCCGAACGACTCGGCGAATTTGACATAATCCGGGTTGAGCAGCTTGTTGCCGGTCTCCCGCCCCCCGAACTGCCGCCGCTGGATGCCGGTCACCGTGCCGTAGAGCCCGTCCGAGAAAAGCAGCACGATGACGTTGATGCCCTCCTGCACGGCGGTGGCCAGCTCCGGCGAGGCGTAGGCGAAGCCGCCGTCCCCGGTGAGCGCGACGACCGGCTTGTCCGGGTTGCCCACCTTGGCCCCGAGCGCCGTCGGGAAGGCGTAGCCGAGCGTGGCCATGTAGGACGAGTCCACGTAGGTATTGGCCCGGTTGACCGGGTAGTACACGTCGAACCAGTAGGCGAGGTTGGTGATGTCCGGCACGATGATGGCGTCTTCCGGCAGGGCGTCCCTCATCCGGCGCAAGATGCCCGTCTGGAGCGGCGCGGCGTTTTCCAGCCGCGTCCTGACCTTCTCCCGCAGCGCCGCGATTTCCGCCGGTTTCCAGGCGCTGCCGCAGCTGCCGTGGCACTCCTCGAGGAGGGCGGTGAGGGCCAGCCCGGCGTCCGCGTTGATGCCGAGGTCAATGCGGTGGTTGCGGCCCATCTCGTCGAAGTCGTGGTCCACCTGGATGACCTTCTGGTCGTCCCGCAGCTGGAGCCTGGTGTTGCCGGAGGCCCGCAGCCGCGCGCCGACGATGATGACGGTATCCGCCTCGTCGAGGATGGGGTGGAGCCAGAGCGTGACGTTGCCGGCGTAGAGCGGGTGGCCGACGTCAATGCAGCCCTGCCCCTCGCCGGTCATGACGACCGGCGCGTTGATGGCCTCGGCGAGCGCGGTTATCTCCGCCGTGAGCCCGGCGTTGGCCGCCCCGCCCCCGGCGATGATGAGCGGCCGCCGCGCCGTCTGGAGCATGGTGGCCGCGCGGGCGATGGTGGCGGGGTCGGGGAAGAGGAGCGGCCCTTTTTCCACCGGGACGAGGTCCATATCCGCCTGCTGCGACCACAGGTCGAACGGGACCTCGATCTCCACCGGCCGGGGCCGGTCTTTCTTCAGCTGGCGCAGGGCGTCCCGGGTGAAGCGGGGAATCTCGTCGGCGTGGGCGGCCCGCCGGCACCACTTGGTGAGGGAGCGGAAGATTTCCAGCTGCTCGTCGAGCTCGTGGAGGACGCCCCGGTGGTAGCCGATGTGGTAGCTCTCGATCTGGCCGGAGATGACGAGGACCGGCACCGAGCGGGCGTAGGCGGTGCGTACCGCCGCCGCCATGTTGAGGGCTCCCGGGCCGGGCAGCACCATCGTGACGCCGATGCGGCCGGTGGTCCGGGCGTAGCCGAAGGCCATGAAGGCGGCCGTCTGCTCGTGCCGGGGGGAAATCCAGCGGATGCTCCCGTCCCGGGCCACGGCGTCCACCGCGTCCATGATCTGCACGCCCGGTATCCCGAAGATGACCTCGACGCCTTCGTGTTTCAGGGTGGTCACCAGCGCCTCGGCGCCGCTCATGCGCTCCATGGTGGGCCTCCTTGGGGGAGTGTTCTACGTCCCATTATAGTACATGGAGCGCCCTTCGTGTTCGGGACGCAGGTCACCCGTGGGGAAAACGTGCGGCGGATTTTGGGCAGACGTTCACACCGGCGCGGAATTTTCAAATGCCAGCGAAAATTTTACAAGGTGCCCCCGTCCATAGCTTCGGAGCGGGCGAGGACTGGGCCGGTCACCATCCGGCGGGCCCGGTTAGCTTTGGAAATCGCGAGTTTCACGGCGCACTACACCTCCGTGCGGTCTATGTTTTTTATACCGCAGGGTAACTATACTAGAACACGTGTGCTAATGTCAAGGGGATTGTGTCGCCTTTTTACGTCGTAGTACCTCACCCCCAGGCCCCCACACCGTCAACGGAGAGGGGGTACGGTTTGGTGAACCTAACCCCCTGGCCCCCTTCCCTTTGATGAGGGAAGGGGTGGTAATGGAGGGAGAAAATCCCTCCTGACCTCCCTTTACAAAGGGAGGCAATAGACCGGGGCCGATGGCGGTCACTCGCCCAGGGAGTACGGGGGTAGAGATTGCC
>DAOUEG010000083.1:0-22110 GCA_034430495.1 Dehalococcoidales bacterium | reverse complement strand
ACCGGGTGGAGCGCGTTCGGCGGGTCACCGATGGCCAGGTCAATGACGACCGCCAGCACGAACATCAGCAGGTCTATCATAGCTTGTGCGTCTTCCTTATCGCTTCGCTGACGGCCCCGGTCACCGCCGCGGCCATCGTTTCTCCCAGGAGCGTGTGCCCGCCGACGTAGCGGCGTCGGGGCCCGTCCCCGCTCACGACGAGCACCTCGTCCGTCCCGGTGCCGCTCGCTTGGACGGCCGGGTCGTACACGCTCCGGATGTCGAGGTCCTGGAGCGCCACCGTCTTGGCCTCGGTGATGGTCACGAAGCTGGCCGCCAGCGCCCCCGCCGGTAGGGTCGCCCCCGTCAATAATATAATATTGATCGTTCCGGCGTCTGTCGTTCGGCTCACCGCCGCTTCCCGGTCGTACCCGATGCGCAGCGCGTTGCCGGCTATCCCGGCCGTCACCAGCACGAGTACCCAGGTATCGTCCGCCTCGTCGAGCCGCCAGGCGATGTTCTCGATGTCCACACCCGTCGCCAGCGTCACCGTTTCTTTTTGCGGCACCTCTCCGCCGAACAGGGCCTCGTGGAGCCCGCGGAAGTGCCGGGTCCAGTCCCGCTGCCGCAGCCCGAATTTTGCCTGCAGCTCCTTCGGTAGCCAGCAGTTGGCCGCCGCCCTGATGCGTTTCAACCCGCCGTGCCCGCTGAGGGAGCGTCGCGGCCCCGGCAGCCGCAGCACCAGGCCCGTGGCCGGGACGCCGCTGACCCGGTGGTGGACGATATCCGCGGTAATGCCCTGGTGCTCGATAATCCGCCGTCGCAGCGCCGTCATCCTGTCTGACTCCCCCCGTTCAGATGCCCCCCGATGAGCACCGTCGGCAACCCGTTGAGCGGGTGCGTGAAGACCGTGTTGCCGGCCCCGTAGACCGCCGCCACGTTCTCGTCGGTGATGACCTCGGCCGGCGTGCCCTCCGCGTAGAGCTTGCCCTGACTGATGAGCAGCAGCCGGGTGCAGTACTGGGCGGCCAAGTTGAGGTCGTGGATGGCGGCGATGACGGTTAGCTTCTGCTCGCGGCAGAGCCGGGAGATGAGGTCCATCACCTCTATCTGCCGGCCGATGTCCAGGTTGGCCGTCGGCTCATCGAGGAGGATGGAATCCGTCTCCTGCACCAGCACCCGCGCGATGAGGACGGACTGTATCTCGCCGCCGGACAGCTCGTTGATGTGCCGCTCCGCCAGTTGGAAGGTGCCCGTCTTCTCCATCGCCACCCGGGCCAGGTCGTAGTCGCGCCGCGTCTCGTGCTGGAACAGCCCCAGGTGCGGGTTGCGCCCCATGAGGACGATTTCGAAGGCCGTAAACGTGCTCGGCAGCAGCGGCAGCTGCGGCACCACGCCCACCCGTTTGGCCAGTTCCTGCCGCGCGAAGCCGCTCAGGTCCCGCCCGTCCACCAGCACCGTCCCGCCGAGCGGCGTGATGACGCGGCTCATCGTCTTCAGAATGGTAGACTTCCCGGACCCGTTCGGCCCGATGAGCCCCACCAGGTCGCCCGGCTTCGCCGTGAAGGATATGTCCTCCAGCACCGGCCGGTGCCGGTAGCCGAGGGTCGCTTTTCTCATTTCCAGTTCTATCATGGTAGCTCTAAAAGATCGCCTGTCGCCGCCGCCGCAGCAGGTAGAGGAAGAACGGCGCCCCGCAGAGGGCCGTGATGACACCGATGGGTATCTCCGTCGGCGCCATGAGGGTCCGGGCCAGCAGGTCCGCCAGTATCATGAAGCCCGCCCCGGTCAGGATGGACAGCGGCAGCAGGTAGCGGTGGTCCGCCCCCCAGGCCAGCCGTACCGCGTGCGGGATGATGATGCCGACGAAGCCTATCGTCCCCACGAAGGCCACCGCCGCGGCCGTGATGAGCGTCGCCGCCGCCAGCAGGATGATTTTCAGCCGCTCCACGTTCACGCCGAGCTGTTGCGCCTGCTCCTCGTCGAGCTGCATCACATTGAGCAGCCGCGCGAAGACGAGGATAACCCCGGCCCCCACCGCTACGTAAGGCAGCACCACGCCCACCTCCGACCACTTGGCCAGCGAGAAGCTGCCCATCAGCCAGAAGATGATGCCGTGCAGGGCGTCCCCGCTCGTGATGACGAGGTAGGAAACGATGGAGCTCAGCAGCGCGCTCAGCGCTACCCCCGCCAGGATGAGCGTCGTCACCGGCAGTGTCTTGCCCGTCCGCGCCAGCAGGTAGACCGCCGCCGTGGCGATGATGGCCCCGGCGAAGGCGAACACCGGGATAACCCCGAACGCCCCGAAGCTGAACGATACCGGTGCCAGGAAGCCGATGACCGCCCCCAGGGACGCCCCCTGGGCCACCCCGATGAGGTACGGGTCCGCCAGGGGGTTACGGAAGAGCCCCTGGTAGGTGGCCCCGGCCGTGGCGAGGGCCGCCCCCACCAGCCCGGCCAGCAGCACCCGTGGCAACCGGATGCTGAGGATGATGGTTGCCACGGGGTTCGGCCAGGTCTGGTCGATGTGCCCGAACGGCAGCTGGTCGACGTGGACGAAGGGTAGCCAGTTTACGACATTGAGGACGATGTGGTCAAGCCGGTCGAGGATGACTTTGACCGTCGTCCCGAGCGGGATGCTCACGCTGCCGACCCCCGTCGCCAGGGCGATGAGGACGAGCAGCAGCGCCGCCAGCACGATGATGCTGACGCGGCGGGAGCGCCGTCCGCTCAGGTGGCTGAGGCCGGCCTGGGTCTGTCGTTGTGCTTCGGATTGCATGCGGTTTCCTTGACCTTAGTTGCCGGAGCCGAAGAGCTCCGGGTGGATGGCCTGGGCGAAGGCTTCCAGCGCGTCAACGATACGCGGTCCCGCCCGGCTGACGAGGTCCTGGTCCACCGCGTAGATGCGCCCGTTGACCCGGGCATCCGTCTCCGCGAGCCGGTCGTCGCTCTGGATGAACTGGTAGCCGGCGTCCGCCCCTTCACCCATGCCGGTGCTGGCTATCATCACCTGCGGGTTGGCCGCCAGGACGGCTTCCAGGTTCATGGTGGCGTAGCCGCTCAGGTCCTGGGCGATGTTGGTACCGCCCGCTTTCTCGATGAGCTCGCCCTGGAGCGTGTCGCCGCTGCCGACCATGATGGGGTCCGGCCAGACGATGTACATCGTCCGCGGCTTTTCGTCCGGGGTCAGGTCCTTGGTCTTGGCGGTGATGGCGTCAATCCGCTTCTGCATGGACGTCACCAGGTCGTTGGCCGCCTGCTCCGCGCCGGTCACCTTGCCGACCAGCGTGATGGAATCCAGCACTTGCTGGAGGTTCTGCGGGGACAGGCAGATAACGGTGATGCCGTCCTGTTCGAGCTGCGGCACGACCTGGCCCAGGTGGAGGTCCGTCGCCAGCACGAGGTCCGGGTTCATGGAAACGATTTGCTCGATGTTCGGCGTGCTGAACCCGCCGATGCTGGGCTTGTCGGTCACTTCCGGGGGAAAGTTGTCGTAGTCCGTCCGCGCGATGACCCGGTCGCCCAGGCCGAGCGCGTAGAGGATTTCCGTGTTGCTCGGCGCCAGGGAGATGATGCGCTGCGGCGTCCCGGTGATGGTTACCGTGCGGCCGACCTGGTCGGTCACCGTCATGGCGGTGGGGCCGGTCGTCGTCGCGGTGCCGGCGCAGCCGGCCAGGAAGGTGGCCATGAGCACGATGGCGAGCATGGCCACGGCGATGATGGTACGCTTGCTGGTTTTCATGTTCCGCTCCCGTTTTTTTACTGCGGGGATAAAATAAAACCCCTCGCCAGCTGTCGAGGGGTTTTGACTTCCAATAAAAAGTCCTATCGCTTTCCCCGCGAAAGCATAGGCTCGTTCAGGGGCTGGCGTTCTGGCTTACGGTCCCGGGACCGATCACAGTGGCGCGGCCGCGCCGGATTCCCACCGGCTTGCTTTCCAGTTGGGCCCTCGCTCGCGCTCGGGCACCCCCGTCAAGCTATTCAGTTGTTCCTTACGGATTGAACTATACCGTATCCCGGCGGAAAATGCAACTTCCCGTTGCTGGGTTCTCAGACCCCCCGCGGCGTCTCGTCCGGCGGACCGTCCTGCCGCGCCATCAGGTAGCCTATCCCCGGCCGCGTCAGGATGTAGGCCGGGTGGCGCGCATCCTCGCCCATCTTTTGCCGCAGCCGCGCGATGTTCACCTGGAGCAGGTGGGGCGTGCCCAGGTATTCCTCGCCCCAGACGTTATCGAGCAGCTGGTCCGGCGTCACGATGCGTCCCGCGTTCTGGGAGAAGTAGGCCAGCAGGCGGTACTCCGTAGCGGTGAGCCGTACCTCCCGGCCCCGGATGGTGACTCGCCGTGAAGTGAAATCTATGGTGAGATCGTTGAGGGTGAAAACGGACGGCGTCGTCCGGCGTCCCTCCGGCGCGCGGCGCAGCACGGCCCGCACCCGGGCCGCCAGCTCGCCGGCGGAGAACGGCTTGGTGATGTAGTCGTCGGCGCCGGTATCGAGCCCCTCCACCACCTCCCGGTCGTCGCTCCGGGCCGTCACCATGATGACCGGTACGTCGGAGAACTCGCGTATCCTCTTGCAGATTTGATAGCCGTCCACGTCCGGCATCATGATGTCGAGCAGCACCAGCTGCGGCCGGACCTGCTCGAACAGCCCCAGCGCCGTGGCGCCGTCCCCCGCCGTGGTGACCTGGAACTTCTCCAGCTCCAGTATTCGCTTCATCATGCGGAGCTGGCGCACGTCGTCATCCACGACGAGCACCCGCGGCTGCTGGTCCGTCATGCCCCCGCCTCTTTGGCGCGGCGGGGTTTTTTCCGTCCGTCCGCCCGGCAGGGCAGGGTGAAGGTGATCACCGCGCCGCCGGTCTCGCGGTTGGCCGCCCGGATCGTGCCGCCGTGTGCCTTGACGATGCGCTGGCAGATGGAGAGCCCCAACCCCAGGCCGTCCGCGCCGGGCTTCCGCGGGGCCCGCGCCAGCCGGTACATCCGCTTGAAAACGTGGGCCAGCTCCTGCGGCGGGATGCCCGGTCCCTCGTCGCTGACACTCACCTCCACGCCGCCGTCGTTCCGCCGCGCCGCAATCTGGATAGTGCCGCCGTCCGGCGAGTATTTGATCGCGTTCTCCACCAGGTTATCGAGCACCTGCCGGATGCGCCGCTCGTCCATCTCGACCTTCCTCGCGTCCGCCGCTACCCTCGCCGCGATATCGTGCCGGGCAGACCGCAGCCGCGCCTCGGCGGCCACCCCCTCGACGAGTTCCCGCAGGTCGCCGGGACGTTTGTCCAGCTTCAGCATCCCGGCCTCCAGCCGCGAGGTCTCCAGCAGGTTGTCCACCAGCCGCCGCAGCCGGTCCGTGGCCGCGTCCACCGCTTCCAGACAGTCCCGGATTTCCTCCGGCGCCAGCTTGGCGTGGTAGTCGAGCATCATCGTGGTGTAGCCCTTGATGGTCGTGAGCGGCGTGCGCAGCTCGTGGGAGACCGTCGCCAGCAGGTTGGTCTTCATCCGGTCGAGCGCCTTGAATTCCACGGCTTTCCGCTTCATCGTTTGCAACTGGTCCCGGCTTCGTCGCCGCTCGACGATGCCCCCGAGCCGCTCGGCGACGGCGTTGAGGAGGAGCGCCTCCGGCCCGCAGATGTCCGGCTCTGCTGGGGCGTCCCGGTAGCCGATTTCTACGCTCCCCACCCGTTCCCCATCGTCTGTGATGTCGGCTGACAGGATGAAGGCGTCCGGGAATGGCGTACCGCTCACGTACTCCCGGCCGCCGTGCGTGATGCGTGCGAAGGCCCGCCGGTGGTCACGGAAGGCGCCCGGCAGCAGCTCGACGATGCGACTTGCCTGCTCTTCGAGCGTGGCGCCCGGCATCGCCGCCACGCTGGCGATGCCGTAGAGGCATTGCAGCTCGCCGATACGCTTGCGCAGCGTGCCTCTGGAAAAGGTTGACGCCCTGGTCGCCATCCACCCTCCCGGTGACGTTCCGTTCAAAGGTATGATTTCAGAAAAAATGACAAATGTCAAGATTATGGGAGAAATTTGTGACAAAAGGCTGTGCTACCGGGAGGGGGTTGTCCGCCTCAGACGAGGCTGAAAACGCTCCGGGTGACCTCGCTGATGGTGGTCATGCCGTCCCGCACCTTGAGCATGCCGTCCTGCCGCATCGTCACCATGCCCCCGCTGACCGCCTGCCGCCGCACGTCCGCCGCGGCTGCCCCGTTCCGCAGCAGCTCGCGCAGGTCGTCCGCCATGACGAGCAGCTCGAAGATGCCCGTCCGTCCCCGGTAGCCGGTATTGGCGCACAGGTTGCAACCGGTCCCGCGGGAGAACTCGTCCGGTATTTCCGTGAGTTCTGCTTCGTACGCGCGTAACTCGGCGGGGGAGGGCTCGTAGGGCGTCCGGCAGGTGGGGCAAATCTTCCGCACCATCCGCTGGGCCAGCACCGCAATCAGCGTGGACGACAGCCGCGCCGCTTCCACGCCGAGGTCCCGCAGCCGGAACAGCGCCCCGGCGGCGTCGTTGGCGTGGACGCAGGACAGCACCAGGTGCCCGGTCAGGGCGGCTTGCACCGCCGTCTCCGCCGTGTCCCCGTCCCGTATCTCGCCGACGAGGATGATATCCGGGTCGTGCCGCATAATGGCCCGCAGCCCACCGGCGAAGGTAATGCCCGCCTTGTTGTTGACCTGCGTCTGGTTGATGTCCATGAAGGTGTACTCTATCGGGTCTTCGATGGTCAGGATGTTCCGCTCGTCGCGGCTCAGCTCGCTGACGGAGGCGTAGAGCGTCGTTGTCTTGCCGGAGCCGGTCGGCCCGCTCACCAGGGTCATCCCAATGGGGCTGTGCAGCAGCTCCCGGTAGCGTTTCAGCACCTCTGGCCGCAGCCCGAGCTCCGCCAGCGTGAAAAGGGCCAGGGATTTGTCCAGAATACGGAGCGCCACCCGTTCCCCGCGCGGCGTATCGAGCGTCGCCGCCCGGATGTCCACCTCCCTCCCGCCGATGACGAGCGGGAACTGCCCGTCCTGGGGCCGCCGCTGCTCGGAGATGTCCATCTGGGCCAGGATTTTCACCCGGGAGACGAGCCGCTGGTGGGCGGCCACCGGGAACGAGTACATATCGTGCAGTATCCCGTCAATGCGGAAGCGCACCCGCAGGCGGTCGTCCTGCGGTTCGAGGTGGACATCGGACGCCCGGTCCTTCACCGCCTGCGCGATGAGCAGCTCCAGCGTCTCCGCCACCGGCGTCCGGGCCTCCGTCACGATGGTCGTCGCCGGCGCCTCTTCTGGCCCCGGCTCGATGCGGCTCGCCTGGTCCTCGATGGCCCGGCTGGCCCGGTAGTTGAGGTCAATGGCTTGTTCTATCTCCGTCCGTACCCCCAGCCCCACGTCAATCTTCATGCCGGCCCGCGCCCGGATGTCCTCGATGGTTCGCACGTCCTCCGGGTTGGCCATCACCACCATGAGCGAATCGTTGACGATGTCCATCGGGATGAAGACATGCCGCCGAGCCATCTCCTCCGGGATGAGGGCGAGCGCCCGCGGCTGGATGGTGTGGCGCCGCAGGTCAATGAGCGGCAGGTTCATCTGGAGGCTCCGCACCGCCGCCACTTGCGCCTCGGTCATGAACCCCAGCGCCACCACCGCCTCCCCGAACGTTTCCCCGCGCTCCTGCTGCCGCTGCCGCGCTTGCTCGATCTGCTCCGCCGTGACGAGCTCCTCCTGCTGCAGCAGATCCTCCAGACGGCGTCCGCCGCCGGGGGCCGGCCCCGCTGGCTCCGGCAGGTTACTGCCCACGCACGTTCTCCGGGAGGTGCCGGGACGGGTCCCGCTTCGTCAGGAGCCCCTCCACCGTCTTGATGATGGCGTCCGGCGCTGCCGGCTTGGCGAGGTAGGCGTCCGCACCTACCTTGAGACCGGTGTCCCGGTCTATTTCCTGAGCCTTGGCGGAGAACATCAAGATGAGGATATCCTTCGTGGCCGGGTCGGCCCGCAGCCGGTGGCATATCTCGAACCCGTCAATGCCGGGCAGCATTACGTCCAGAATGACGACGTCCGGCAGCCCCTGCTGCGCTTTCCGGATGCCCTCCAGCCCGTTGGCGGCCGTCGTCACCCGGTAGCCGTGGCGGCTCAGTGTGTACTCCACCAGCCGCGCCGTCGCCGGGTCGTCCTCAATCACCAGTATCGTTTCGCTCATGTCCGTTGCCTCCCTTCGCCGCCAGCGGCAGCGTGAAGCTGAAAACACTGCCCCCGCCGGGACGGTTTTCCGCCCAGATTTTCCCGCCGTGGGCCTCGATGATCTGCCGCGATATGTACAGCCCGAGACCGCTGCCCCCCTCGACTTTCTCGCCCTCGCCCCGGTAGAACCGCTCGAAGAGGTGCTCCCGGTCCGCCGCGCTGATGCCGGCGCCGTTGTCGAGCACCTGCACCAGCAGGTCGCCGTCTTTCTTGGCCGCTTTCACGGTGACACCGCTGCCGGACGGGCTGAACTTGATGGCGTTGCCGAGCAGGTTGAGGAGCACCTGATGGAGCCGGTCCGGGTCCGCTTCGATGCGCGGCAGCTTCGCCGGCAGGTCGAGCGCCACGCTGAAGTCCTTGTTCGTGGCCAGGCTGCGAAGTACCGTCACCGAGTCCTTGATGATTTCCCCCACCATCACCGCCCGGCGGTTGATGCGGAACTTCCCGGTCTCCAGCCGGGACATATCGAGCAGACTGTTGATGAGGTGCTGCAGCCGCAGCGTCTCGCTGTCTATGATACCGAGGAACTCCTGCCGCCGCGGCGGGTCCGGCACCTCGCCGCCGAGCAGCAGCTTGGTGAACCCGCTGATGGACTGGAGCGGTGTCCGCAGCTCGTGAGAGACGTTGGAGAGGAACTCCAGCTTCATCTCGTCGAGACGCCGCAGCTTCTCTTCCGCCCTCTTCCTCTCGCTGATGTCCATTACCAGCGTGACCCAGCCGGTTCGCCGGCCTTCTTCCTCGATGGCCTGGACGTGGACGTCCACCCAGAGGTCGCCCTTCGGCGTATGGTAGAGCTGCTCTTCCCGGTTGTAGCCGCGTTCCTCCAGGATCCGCAGCCGGTCGTCGTTCTGGGCCGGGTAGTCTTCCTCCATTTTGATGAAGTCCCCGGAGAACTTCCCGATGATGTCCTCCCGCGCCACGCCGAACATTTCCTCGCACACGTTGTTCCACTCGATGACCTTGAAGTCCGTGTCCATTACGATGATGGCGTCGTGCATGGATTTGAGCGCCGCGTCGGAAATCCGCAGCGCCTTCTCCGTCCGCAGCCGCTCCGTCACGTCTTCCCCGGAGCTCAGCGTGCCGGTAATGCGGCCACGCCCGTTCCGGATGACGGTGTTGTACCAGGAAATTTGCCGCTCCTCGCCGGAGGCGGTCTTCACCGGGTGGATGGCGAAACGGGCCTGGTGGTTCTTGCCCTGTAGTAGCCGCCCGAAGACGCCCCGTATCTCCTCGCGCGCCTCCACCGGGATGAAGGTCTCGAACCAGTCTCGCCCCGCCGCCTCTTGTTCTGTGGTGGCCAGTATCTCCGCCCCCTTCCGATTGAGCAGCGTTATCCGGCCCTCGGTATCGAGTGCCAGCAGCATCGTCCCCGCCAGGTCGAGGTAGTGCTGCGCCTTTTCCCGTTCCTGCCTCAGGACCTCCTCTTCGTGTATCCGCTCGGACACGTCCCGCATGAACGTGAGCACCACTCTCTGGCCCTGATGCTTCACCGGCGCCGCCGTCATCGCCACCCAGAGGCGGCTGCCGTCTTTGCGCTGTATCTGGAAATCGTCCGGGCCGGCCGGACTCCCCCGGCGATTGCGCTCCAGCCCTTGCAGCGCTCTCAGCTTGGCCGTTTCGGGGAAAATGTTGGCGTCGCCCAGGCTCCGCCCGAGCAGCTCGTTACGCTGGTAGCCGGTGAGTTCTTCCGCCCTGCTGTTGCAGTACAGCACCGTGCCGTCTGTCCGGCTCAGCACGATGCCGTCCGGCGCGTTCTCGAAGTAGGCCCGGAGCCGCTCCTCGGACTCCTTCAGCCGCTGCTCCGTCTGCTTCCGGGCGCTGATGTCGGTAACCGTCGCCTCCACGCCGGTAATGGCCTCCCCGTCATGGAGCGGGCCGGCCCGGAACTCGGTGGTCATCCGCCGCCCGTCCGGGTGCTCCCAGTTCACCTCCACCGGCCCGGCCGGCTTGCCGGCGATGACGGACCGGAAAAGCCTCCTGAGCCGGGGGGCGTTTACCCCCGGCAGCCGGGACAGGTTCTGTCCCGCGGCACCATCCACCGTCGTTCCTACCATCGCGGCGAAGGCCTCGTTGCAGGAGGTAACCGTTCCCTTCAGGTCCACCGTCAGGTAGCCGTCGGTGCCCAGCTCGAGCAGCGTCCGCAGCTTCTCCTCGCTCTCGCGGAGCGCCGCCTCCGCCTGCTGCCGCGTGGTGATTTCCCGGTACAGGCTCTCCACCGAAGATGTGCTGGCGACGAGGTTCCGCGTCAGCCGGTCGAACGACCGCGACAGCTCCCCGATTTCATCGCCGGCCGCGGTGCCGACGCGGTGGTTGAGGTCGCCCCGGGCGATTATCTCCGTCCCTTCCCGTAGCGCCGCCAGCGGCCGCACGATGGACCGGCTTGTGATGATGGCCGACCCCGCCGCCACCAGCGTGAGCAGGGCGGCGCTGCCGATCAAGAGGTAGGTTCCCGCGGTGAAGTTACCGGAAAAACGCGCCGCGTTGCTCCGGATTTCCGCGAAGAAATCACCCTCGAGCGCGGCTATCCGGTCCTTGAGTGTCTGGTAGGCGGAAATGGTGGTCGAAAAGCCTGGCGGCGGAGACCCGGGAGGTTCTGTGGGCAGGGGCAGGCCGCCGGCCTCGTAGTCGTCCAGCTGTTCCGTCAGGCCGCGGTCCAGTCCGGCCACCTGGGAGCGCAGCGAGCCGTCCGGGTCAATGAGCGTCAGGTTGGGGGCGTCGCCGCCGGGCTCGAAGGCTGCCAGCCTGGCGAGGGCGGTCCGGGCAGTGGTGACGGACCCCGGCGTCACGGGGTTCACGGCGGCCATCGTCGCGTCATAGGCCGTCGTGACCGCCGTCTCCAGGTCGTTGACCGCCGCGATGCCCGGCAGGACGATCGTGGTGGCATGCTCGAGCTGGCCGCTCTGCTCCCGGATGTTGATGGCCGCCACCAGCATGATGGCCCAGAGGAGGGCGATGATGACCGCGAAGCCCAGCAGCAGCCTGGCACGTACTTTCATGGTTGTTCCTGCGGCGGCGGCCCCGGCCCTCCCTTAGTAGCCGGTCGTGACCTGGGTCACCAGGCCCGTCGTGGAGCAGGCGTAGGTCCCCTGGGTCGTGGCCAGCCGGATGTAGTTCGGGTAGAGCGGGCTCCCGGTGGGGAAGGCGGACATATCGTCGGTGGCAGCCGTCGCGTTGACGGAGGTCAATGCGTTCCGGGCCATCATCACGTCCATGGCCGTCTGCACGATGCTCAACTCCGCCTTGGCGGCTTCCGTCTGGCCGGAGTTCGCCAGCCCGGTGACGTTGGGCAGCACGATGGCCGCCAGCACCCCCAGAATAGCGATGACGATGAGCAACTCCACCAGCGTGAAACCGCCCTCGGCCCGGTTGAACCTTGCAGTGCGCTGTTTCACGAATCTCACGTTGTCCCTCCTCGCCCGGTGGTACCGTCGCCGGGACGGTCATCCGCCCGCGGCTCGTGGAACGGTATCCGGTATTTGCTGCTGAAAGCCGCGAAATCGCGGCCGTCAATGCGGTAGTGCCCGCCCGGCAGGCGGAAGGCCGGCAGTTCGCCGCTGCTTATCCACCGCAGTACCGTCGTGTTGCTCACCCCGCAGCGCTTGGCCACGAACCCCACCGAGACATAGTGCGGGGCCGGCCCGCCAAGCTCACTCACTGCGACTCCCGGTCACCCGGGTTGACGGTTTTGACGTTCGTTTCGTTTGTCACGTTTGGAGTATATGGAGCGACGGTCACACCGGCGTCACGCCGTCCCGGGGGAACGTCACAGAAACCTCACAAAAACCGTGAATTGTCATTCTGGCGCAGGCCGGAATCCAGCTGGACTCGGAATGACCCGCCGGCAGCCGCCCTCTTCCCCGCTGTTGTCATGCCGAGTCCGCCTCGCGCGTACGAAGAACCCGTCCTCGTTCCGCTCATCCTGGGCCTGTCGAAGGACGCGCCCTTTGTGTCATTCTGAGGGAGCGGAGCGACCGAAGGATCTCCGCAGGGTGGTGAAGTAACGAGAGGCGGTCAGGCTTTCAGGTACCGGTTCTGGCGCCGCTCCTCGCCGATGCTCGTCGGCCGGCCGTGGCCGGGATAGACGAGCGTCTCGTCCGGCAGCGGTAGGAGACGGCTGCGGATGCTCTCGATGAGCTGCCGCCGGCTGCTCCCCGGCATCAACGTCGTGCCGATGCCGTGCCGTACCAGCGTATCCCCGGTGAAGATGATGGCCCCGGCCAGCAGGCAGATGCTGCCGGGTGTGTGTCCCGGCGTGTGGATGACGGTCAGTTCCGGCCCGCCGCTACCGATGACGTCCCCGTCGGCGAGCCTTCGGTCCGGCGGGTCCGGCGTCCGGTAGCTGATGCCGAACTGGGAGCTCACCGGGCCCTGCCCGATGAGGAAATCGGCGTCGGCGGCGTGGATGCTCACCTTCCCCCCGGTGGCTTCCTGGAGGTCGCGGAGCGCCGCAATGTGGTCGGAGTGCCCGTGGGTGAGGACGATGTCCGTGATGGTCAGCCCGGAGGCCCGGACGGCCTCGATAAGGGCGGCGGGCTCGCCGCCGGGGTCAATTACCAGCCCGCGGCCGGCCTCTTTCAGCCCGAAGATGTAGCAGTTGGAGGTCAGCCTGCCGACCGGTATACGCTGGAGGTATATATCGCCGGTGTCGTCGTCCATGGCGCGGGGCGGCGGGAGTGGCACCGCCGCACGTTCACTACGATAGCAGACGCACGTGGTTCACGCAAGCCGGTCAAAACGGTCGTTCTGAGTGGAAGTGAAGAATCTCGCGGTGGGGCGTACTCCGGGTCGGTCAGGCGACCGGCTCCGGCGTGCGGCCGGGACGCTGCCCGAGCGCCTTCACCCGGGCGATGAGTTCGAGCGGCCCGAACGACCGCCGCAGGCAGAAGTCCGCGCCGGCCTCGATGGCCCGCACACAGGCTTCGGTGCTCGCCCCCGGCGAGATGATAATGAGGGGTGCGCCGCTGGCCCGCCGGAGCGCCTCGCAGGCTCGAACGCTGACGTCTTCACCGGCCAGCAGCACGGCGGCCCGGTAGTCGCCGCCGGCCAGGCGCACGGCGGCCGTTTCGAGGTCGCTGACGCTCTCGCTGGCGAGGCCTCCCTTTTCGAGGACGCGCGCTATCACCGGCGCGGCGCCGGTGGTATTGATGATGAGAACGGGCGGTTCCATGCCTTCACTTTAGCCCGCCCCGCGCCGGGCGAACACTGAGCGACCATTCAATCCGGTCAGGGTTACCCCTCAACGTACCGGACCGGCTGGGAGTCTAGTACCCGCGGGACCGTTTCACCACGTTGAGCATCGGCCGGCCTTCCCGGCGCCGCCGCAGGTTCTCGCAGAACAGCTTGGTCGCCCGCAGCATGTAGTCCTCCATCCCCCCGGACACGTGCGGGCTGAGGATGACGTTGTCGAGGTCCCACAGCGGGGATTCCGGCGGCAGCGGCTCCCTGGCCGTCACGTCGAGCCCGGCCCCGGCGATGCGCTTCTCACGGAGCGCCGTGATGAGCGCCTCCTCGTCCACGATGCCCCCGCGCGCGATGTTGATGAGGTGGGCACTCGGCTTCATGGCGGCGAACTCCGCCGCGCCGATGAGCTTCTCCGTCTCTCGGGTGAGCGGGACGGAGATAACGACGTAGTCGCTTTTTCCCAGCATCTTCTTAAGGTCGCTCTGCGGCAGCAGCTCGTCCACGTTGCGGGCTTTGCCCGCCCGCTTCGTCGAACGCCGCGTGGCGATGACCCGCATCTGGAACGCCTTGGCCAGCCGGGCGATTTCCCGCCCGATGTGCCCCAGCCCGACGATTCCTACCGTCCGCCCGGCCAGCTCGCAGGCCATGTAGCGGCCCCATTTGTGCTGCCGCTTGTTCTCGAAGGAATCTATCGCTCCCTTGGCGAACATCAGCATCAGCCCCAGCACGAACTCACTGATGGGCACGGCGTGGATGCCGCTCACCCCGGTGATGAGGATGTCGCTGTCCCATATCTCGTGCCGCGCCAGCCGGTCTACCCCGGCGGAGGTGGCCTGGAACCACTTCGCCTTCGGGGCCCGCTTCAGGGCGTCCTTCGGCGGCGAGAACCCGAAGAGGACGTCCGCGTCTCTCAGCAGCCCGTCGAGCTTCTGGCTCGCGGCCGCGTCGCCCCGGATTTCCTTCATCAGCAGCTCCGAGCCGTCCGTCACCGTGACGCCCGGCACCGCGCTGCGGATGAGGTCGAGGCAGGTCTCGTCGGCGTGGGGAAAGGTCTCGTCGTAGGCGGGCGTCAGCACGACCACGTTCAATGCTTCCATGATGTACTCCTGAAAGGGGATAGCGTCAGTATAGCACGGGAGGGTAACCAGGAACAAAACGATGCTGGCATGTGAAGGGTGAGGATTGGTACCCCCAAGCGGATTCGAACCGCTGCTGCCGGCGTGAAAGGCCGGTGTCCTAGGCCTCTAGACGATGGGGGCTTGTCTTTTAAGTATACCAGAAGCCCGCCGCACCGGACAATATCCGCGCTCGCCCCGGCCCGTGCCTTGTCCGTTGACGCCGCTTCGTGTAAACTGGTAAGTAGAGGACACGTCAACGCGAGGTACCACGGATGCCCATTTACGAATACGAATGCCCCGAATGCCAGCGCCGCTTCGAGAAACGGCAGAGTTTTCACGACGAGCCCAAGGCCGATTGCCCTGAATGCCAGACGCCGGCCCGGCGCGTCTTTCATCCCGCGCCCATCATTTTCAAGGGCAGCGGGTTCTACGTCACTGACCACCGCGATGCTTCTTCATCCGGTTCTTCATCCAAATCGCCGGATTCCGGCTCATCCTCTTCCAGCTCTTCGGAGGCGAGCAAGAGCGCAGCGTGAAAGCCCTCGTGCAGCGCGTCAGCCGGGCCAGCGTCCGCGTCAACGGTGAGGAGACGGGGAGCATCGGGCCGGGACTGGTCGTGCTCATCGGCGTGGCCCGCGGCGATACCGAGCAAGACGCCGACTACATCATGCAGAAGGTCGTCAACCTGCGCATCTTCTCCGATGCCGACGACAAGTTCAACCTCGCTCCACTTGACATAAACGGGGGCCTCCTCCTCGTGAGTCAGTTCACTCTCCTGGCCGATACCCGCCGCGGCCGCCGCCCGGATTTCACCGCGGCCGCTGCCCCGGACGAGGCGGAGCGCCTCTTCAACTACTGCGTGGACCTCGCCCGTCGGACCGGCCTCCCGGTCGGTACCGGCCGCTTCCAGCAGCACATGGACGTGGAGCTCGTCAACGCCGGCCCGGTCACTATCATGCTCGACAGTCGGGACAAGTTCCCACGGGAGTGATCCCTGCCGCTCGTGGTGAGCCTGTCGAACCATCAGCGACCGTCTGAGTAGCCTCTTTCAAACGGTTGCACCTGCAAACGGTTGAATTTCTTTTTCGGGCGTCATATAATAGGGTCGTAGGGCAGGGGCCCTAAAAAATTTTGTCCTTTTTCCTGCAACTAGTTGCAAGTGCGAGAAATTGTAACGGGCCGAGGAGGCTGGTGATGCACATACCGGATGGGTTCCTCAACGCCGCAACGCTGGCGAGCACCGGCGCCGTTTCCGCAACGGGTATCGGCGTCGCCGTCCGCCAGGTGAACCACAAGCTCAAGGAGAAGCAGGTCCCCCTCATGGGTGTCCTGGCGGCCTTCATCTTCGCCGCCCAGATGCTTAATTTTCCCGTGGCCGGCGGTACCTCCGGCCACGTCCTCGGCGCCGCGCTGGCCGCCATTCTGCTCGGACCCTGGGCGGCCACCCTCATCATGGCCTGTGTGCTCATTGCCCAGAGCCTCATCTTCCAGGACGGTGGCCTGCTTGCTCTCGGGGCCAACATCTTCAACATGGGCATCGTCGCCGTCTTCACCTCGTATTTCAGCTACCGGCTCATCACCGCCCTCTTCGGCGAGAGCCGCCGGGCTCGCCTGACCGCCGGCTTCAGTGCCGCCTGGATTTCCGTCGTGTTGGCGGCGGTGGCCGCCTCGCTCGAACTCGCTTTCTCCGGTGCGTCCCCGCTCCACATCGTTCTGCCGGCCATGGTCGGCGTCCACGCCCTCATCGGCGTCGGCGAAGGCCTCGTGACCGCGGCCGCTCTCGGCCTCGTCCTTGTCGCCCGGGCGGACCTCTGGCAGGTCAGGAAATCGCGGAGGTCCGAGGCATGAAGCTGAAGAAACTGAAATGGTGGCAGGGTGCGCTCATCATCAGCGTCGTCCTGGCGGCACTTTCACCCCTGGCGTCCGGCTCGCCGGACGGACTGGAGAAGGTCGCCGAGAATCACGGCTTCCTCGGGCTGGAGCACGGCTCGCCCTTCCAGATTATCGCCGGCTACGTCTTCCCCGGCATCCACAACGAGGCCCTGGCGACCATCCTGGCCGGCGTCCTCGGGACGGCCGTCCTCTTCGGCCTCGTTTACGGGCTCGGCAAGCTGGTGACCCACCGGTCGGCGGACGCGGGATAGCCCCGCCGTGACCACCCCGTCCCTTGACCGCTACCAGGATGCCGGTACCTTCGTGCACCGGCTCGACCCCCGGGTCAAGTTCCTCGCCGTGCTGGTCTTCATCATCGGCGTGGCGCTCACCCAGCCGCCTGCCTGGTGGGCCTACGGTGCCTTCTTCGTGCTCGTCGCGGCGTTCGCCTTCGTTTCCCGTACGCCGCTGGGTTATCTGCTGAAACGCTCCCTCATCGTCGAGCCCTTCGTCTTCTTCGTGGCCGTCTTCGTGCCGTTCTTCCACCCCGGCGCCACCCTCGCGCAGGTCTCCCTCGGCGGCTGGCACATCACCGTCTACCGGGAGGGGACGCTCATTTTCTTCGGCATCATGATCAAGGCGTGGCTGTCCATCGTCGCCCTCATCTTGCTCTCCGCCAGCACCCGCCTCACCGAACTTCTCCACGGTCTGGAGCGCCTCCGCCTGCCGCGTATCATGGTGATGATTCTCTCCTTCATGTATCGCTACATCTTCGTGCTCGTGGAAGAGGTCGGCCGTCTCCGGACGGCGCGGGACAGCCGGGCCTACGGCGGCGGCACCCGGCGGCATCGCATCCGTACCGTAGGGGCGATGACCGGCACCCTCTTCATCCGCAGCTACGAGCGCGGGGAGCGCATCTACAACGCCATGGTCTCCCGCGGCTACGACGGCCGCCTCCGCAGCCTCCACCGCCTCGCCCTCTCCGCCGCCGATGTCGTCTTTCTGGCCGGGTCCGGTGCCGCGGTCGTCGCCGTTACCGCGCTGGCGCACCTGGGGGCCGTCTGATGGACGAGATTATCCGCCTCAATAACATCACCTACGCTTACCCGGACGGCCACCACGCCCTCGACGGCATCAACCTTCGTATCGCCCGCGGCGAGTCGGCGGCCCTCATCGGCCCCAACGGCGCCGGCAAGTCCACGCTGCTCCTCCACCTCAACGGCATCATCCCCGGCGAAGGTCGCGTGTTCGTCAACGGCGAGCCGGTGACGGAGGAAAACCTGAAAGAGGTGCGGCGGAAGGTGGGCCTCGTCTTCCAGAACCCGGATGACCAGCTTTTCTCGGCCACCGTTTTCGATGACGTCGCCTTCGGCCCGCTTAACCTGGGCTGGTCGGAAGAGCGCGTGCGGGCCGCCGTGGCGGACGCCCTGGAGAAGGTGGGACTCACCGGTTTCGCCGAGCGCGCCCCGCACCACCTGAGCTTCGGCGAGCGGCGGCGGGTCGCCATCGCCTCGGTCATCGTCATGGACCCGGAGGTCGTCGTCATGGACGAGCCGGGCTCCAACCTCGACCCCCGCGGCAAGTGGCGCCTCATCGAGCTGCTCCGCTCCCTGCCGGTGACGCGCATCATCGCCACGCATGATTTGGAGTTCGTTTCGGCCCTCTGCGGCCGCGTCGTCATCATGGACAAGGGACGTATCGTCGCCGACGGTCCCGCCGATGAGTTGCTGAACGACCGCCCCCTGCTCGCCGCCCACGGCCTCGTCCGGCCGGACTAGAGCAGGTTCAGGGTCTGCGAGGAAACTTCCAGGCTGACATCGAGCGCTTTCATCGAGTGCGTCAGCGCCCCGATGGAGATGATGTCCACTCCGGTCATGGCTACCTGGTGGACGTTCTCCAGCGTGATGCCGCCGGAGGCTTCCAGCTTGGTAGGCCCGCGCACCATGTTCGCCACCTGCTTCATCTCGTTGGGGTCCATGTTGTCGAGCATGATGATGTCCGCCCCGGCCTTGAGCGCCTCGGCGGCTTCCTTGGTGGTGGTGACCTCTATCTCGATGGTGGTCCCGGCGGGGGCGTTCTTGCGAGCCCGCGTGACGATGTCCTTCACGGTGAGGCCGGTCGCCCGCAGCGCCGCGATGTGGTTGTCCTTGATGAGGATGCCATCGCTCAGGTCGAGACGGTGGTTGGTGCCGCCCCCCATGCGCACGGCGTACTTCTCCAGCATTCTCATCCCCGGCGTCGTCTTGCGGGTGTCGTAGATGCGGGCCTTGAGGTCCTGCGTCTCGGCGACGTAGCGGGCCGTCATGGTGGCGATGCCGCTGAGCCGCTGGATGAAGTTGAGCGCGGTGCGCTCCGCCTTGAGGATGCTGGCCACGCTGCCGGTGATTTCGGCGATGACGTCTCCCGGCTCGACGACGCTCCCGTCCTTGACGTAGCCCGTGATTTCAAGCGCCGGGTCCACGGTCTGGAACACCCGGGCGGCCACGCCGGCCCCGGCCAGCACGCCCCGCTCCTTCACGAGCAGCTGCGCCTTGCCGTAGAGGCCCTGGGGAAGCACCGCCTCCGAGGTAATGTCTCCCCGGGACGTGTCTTCCGCCAGGGCCGCTCGTACCGGCGGGTCTATCTGTTCGTCGGTCAACCGGTCCACGTTCATGGTGCTACTTGTCGCGGATGACGGCGACGCTCCCGCGGGAGACCCGGATGGTCTGCCCGCCTTCCATCTTGAGGACGACGCTGTCCTCGCTGAGGCTCTCGATGGTCCCGTAGATGCCCCCGGCCGTGATAACCCGGTCGCCCTTGTTGAGCCCTTCCATCATGTTCTGGTGCTCTTTCTGCCGCTTCCGCTGCGGACGGATCATCACGAACCAGAAAAAGACGAAGATGACGGCCAGGAAGGCCAGCATCGGCCAGGTGCTGTCCCAGCCGCTGGTGGTGCCGGAGTCACCGCTGGCGGTGGTGGTGGATGACGGCAGGCACCCGCTTACGAGCACGAGCACGGCGATGAGCACCGCCGCGATGAGCCCCATTTTGACGTATTTCTTCATTGTTCCTCCTCGGTACTGTCCCTCTCCACGTAGGTTCCCTGGAGCGACCAGGGACTGGTTTTCGTAATTTTGATAGACACGAGTTCGCCGCTCAGGTCGCGGCGCTCGGTGAAAAATACCAGCTTGTCGGTACGGGTGCGGCCGTACCATTTGCCCTTGTTCCGGCCCTCCACCAGCACCTCCGCCGTGCTCCCCAGCAGCACCCCGTTCAGCTCCGTCTGAACGGCTTCCTGGAGCGCCTCGACGGCGGTCAGGCGTTCCTTCTTCACGGCGGCGGGCACATCGTCCGCCATCTCCCGGGCGGCCACGGTCCCCTCCCGGGGCGAGTAGACGGCTACATGCACTGTACCAAATTTGGCCTTTTCTAGCAAATCAAGCGTCTCCCGGAACTGCCCGTCCGTCTCCCCCGGAAACCCCACGATGATATCCGTGCTGACGGACACGCCCGGTACGTTGTCCTTGATGGTCCCGATGAGCTCCAGGTAGTGCTCCCGCGTGTAGCCCCGGCCCATTCTCTTGAGGATGGCGTTGCTGCCCGCCTGGGCGGGTAAATTGACCTGCTCGCAGACCTTGTCCAGCCTGGCGATAGCCTCGATGAGCTTCAAGCCCATGTCCTTGGGGTGGTTGGTCAGGAAGCGGACGCGCTTGAGTTCGGGTACCTCGTTCACCGCTTCGAGCAGGTCCGCCAGGTCCGGCTGCCCCGGCAGGTCGCGCCCCCAGGAGTCCACGTTCTGCCCGAGCAGCGTCACCTCCTTGGCGCCCCGCTCTGCAAGGGCCCGCACCTCTCGGACGATATCATCAGGAGGGACGCTCCGCTCCCGTCCCCGGCGGTAGGGCACGATGCAGTAGGTGCAGAAGTTGTCGCACCCCTGGCTGATGGCCACCGTCTCGCTCACCTTGACCCGCGGGGGCAGGGGGGTGGCCGCCGGGCTGTCGAGCCACGGCGGCGCCTCGCCCGGCTGGAAGAACCAGTCCACGTAGGGGAAGCGCTTCTTCAGGCCGTCGGTATCCTCCCCGACGAGACACCCCGTCAGGGCCAGGCGCGCCAGCGGGTTGGCCTGCTTCACCATCCGCAGGTTGTGGAGCTTGTTGACGGCCCGGTCCTCGGCGCTCTGCCGCACCACGCAGCTGTTGACCACGATGAGGTCGGCCTCGGCCGGCTTGTCCACCGGCGTGTAGCCGAGCTCCTCGAACCGCCCCGCCAGCCGGTCGCTCTCCGCCCGGTTCATCTGGCAGCCTATGGTCCAGATATGGTAGGTTGGCATCCCTCTCCTAAATAAAACAGCCCCCGGCCTCCGGGGGTTGAACGGCGCGGTTACCTGGTTCGATTGGCGGAGGGGGAGGGATTCGAACCCTCGACCCCGGTTACCCAGGGTAAGCACTTAGCAGGCGCCCGCACTAGACCACTATGCGACCCCTCCGCGTTTCCTCACGTAAAATAATAGCATAATCGGGGGTTCCGGCTCAATGGAAACGCCCGTTTTCAGGCCTGCCGCCGCGCCGCGCCGACCACGTCCGCCAGCACCAGCCCGTGCCGCTCCAGGTAGAGGTCGAGGCCTTCGATGACCTCGATGGCGGCCCCGGGGTTGGCGTAGGTGGCGCTGCCCACCTGCACCGCGCTCGCCCCCGCCATCAGCATGGCCAGCGCGTCCTCCGGGCCATAAATCCCCCCGCAGCCGATGACCGGGATACCAACCTCGCCGCAGACGTCCCAGACGAGCGCCAGCGCGATGGGCCGGATGGCCGGGCCGGAGAGCCCCGCCGTCTCGTTGGCGAAGACCGGTTTCCTCGTCTCCACGTCAATGACCATCCCCTTGAGGCTGTTGGTCACCGTCAGCGCGTCCGCCCCGGCCTCCGCCGCTGACCGGGCCACGGCGCGGATGTCCGTGTTGTTCGGCGTCAGCTTGACGATGACCGGCAGGGTGGTCGCCCGCCGCACCGCCGCCGTGACCGCCGCCGCCATCCCCGGGTCGGCCCCGAAGATGGCCCCGCCCGCCTTCACGTTGGGGCAGGACACGTTCACCTCGAGGCCCCGCACCCCCTCCACCGCGTCGAGCCGCCGCGCCAGCTCGCCGTACTCCTCCACGGTGTCACCGGCGATGTTGACGATGACCGGCACGCGCCACCGCTCCCAGACCGGCGCCTTGTCCCGTATCAGGGCGTCCACCCCCGCGTTCTGCAGGCCGATGGAGTTGAGCACGCCGGCGGCCGTTTCCACCAGCCGCGGCTGCGGGTTCCCCTCCCGCGGCTCGAGGGTCGTCCCCTTGCAGACGATGGCCCCGAGCTGCTCGATGTCGCAGACGTCCTCGTACTCGGTCCCGTAGCCGAAGGTGCCGGACGCCGTCATCACCGGGTTGGCGAGCGTCAGCCCTCGCGGGTTGTGCGGGGCAAGCTGGACGGAAAGGTCGGCGGCCACGGGCACCTCCGGAGCGGTTTCTCGGTGAAAGCTTACCAGACGGGACGGCCCGGACGCAATCACCCCGGCCCGTTCCGGGTCCGCCGAGGATGGAGGAGAGGTAATTTTGGGCAGACCTTGACACCGGCGCGGAATTTTCAAACGCCGGCGAAAATCTTACAAGGTGCCCCCGTCCATAGCTTCGGAGCGGGCGAGGACTGGGCCGGTCACCATCCGGCGGGCCCGGTTAGCTTTGGAAATCGCGAGTTTCACGGCGCACTACACCCCCGTGCGGCGTACGTT
>DAOUEG010000082.1:0-15448 GCA_034430495.1 Dehalococcoidales bacterium | reverse complement strand
TTTCACGCCGGGAACCTCGTCCGGGAAGTAGCCAGGGTCACCGGCGGCGGGGGCGGCGGCAAGCCGAACTTCGCCCAGGCCGGCGGCAAGGACGCCGGGAAAATCGATGATGCGCTCGGGCTCGTCAGGGAGCTCGTGGCGCGGGGCGGTTAACATACCACGCTCGCTGGGACTGGATGTCGGTGACGTTCGCGTCGGGGTCGCCCTCGGAGACCCACTCGGCATCCTGGCGAGCCCGTTCACCATCGTCACCCGCCGCGGCAACGAGGCCGATTACGACAACCTCCTGAAAATCATCGCCGATAACGCCGTCGAGCTCATCGTCGTCGGCCTGCCCATCTCCATGGACGGGACGGAGGGCCCCCAGGCGCTCAAGACCCGCGCCTTCGCCGAGGAGCTCCGCCGCCGGACGGAGGTCCCGCTCGTCTACCAGGACGAGCGCCTCTCCACCGTAGAGGCACGCCGCATGGTGCAGGAGGCCCGCAAGACCACCCGCCTGGAGCGGTACGATGCCGCCGCCGCCGCCCTCATCCTCCAGGACTACCTCAACGCCGCCAACCCGGCCGCCTTCCCGGACGAGGCCGCCGACCCCGGCCAATCATAGCTCCCGACCGGCAGCGGGTGGGGGCCAGCTTTGTTGACAAGCATTTTCCCCGGCGCGTATCATAGAGTTGGCACTGTGCGTTGCCAACGGCGTATCAGGAATTATGAGATGGGTGCGGCAGACAGGGCCGCCCGGATAGCATGGTTGTAAAGAGAGACTACTACGAGGTGCTCGGCATCAGCCGCGACGCCTCCTCCGAGGACATCAAGAAGGCCTTCCGCAAGCTCGCCTTCCAGTATCACCCGGACCGGAACAAGGACGCCGGCGCGTCCGACAAGTTCAAGGAGATCAACGAGGCCTACGAGGTCCTCTCGGACGCGGACAAGCGCTCCGCCTACGACCGCTTCGGCCACGATGCCGCCAACGGGCAGAACCCCTTCGGGCGCGGCTTCGAGGGCTTCGACATGGGCGGCTTCGGGGACATCTTCGAGGCCTTCTTCGGCGGCAGCGGCACCGCCCACCGCCAGACCGTCCGCCGCGGCGCCGACCTCCGCTACCGCATCTCCCTCACCTTCGAGGAAGCCGCGCTCGGCGTGGAAAAGGAGCTCGAAATCTCCCGCACCGAGGTCTGCGAGGTCTGCCACGGCACCCGCGCCGAGCCCGGCTCCACCCCGCAGCGCTGCCCGTCCTGCGACGGCACCGGCGAGGTCCGCCGCGTCCAGCGCAGCCTCTTCGGGCAGTTCATCAATACCGCCGTGTGCAGCCAGTGCGGGGGCGAGGGGACCATCGTCACCGACCCCTGCAAGAACTGCAAGGGCTCCGGCTTCACCAAGCAGAAGCGGAAGGTGTCCGTGAAAATCCCCGCCGGCGTGGACAACGAAAACGTCGTCCGTCTCTCCGGCGAAGGCCACGCCGGGCAGCGGGGCGGCCCCGCTGGCAACCTCCTCGTCGAGGTCATCGTCGCCCGGCACCAGTTCTTCGAGCGGGAGGACGACAACGTCATCTACGACCTCACCGTCAACGTCGCCCAGGCCGCCCTCGGGACGGAGGCGGAGGTACCCACGCTCCACGGCCCGGTCAAGGTCAAGATACCGTCCGGCAGCCAGTCCGGCCGCGTCTTCCGCCTCAAGGACAAGGGCATCCCGCACCTGCGCTCGTACGGTAAGGGAGACCAGCTGGTGGTGCTGCACGTGGAGACGCCGGAGAAGCTGACGAAAGAGCAGAAGCGGCTCTTCGAGGAGCTGGCGAAGAGCCTGGAGAAGAACTAGGCCGCCGGCGGCTTGGGCGCCGTGGTGCGCCGCCGGTGCCGGAACAGGGAAAACAGCCGCCAGCGCCGTCCCGCCAGCTCGTGTTTGACGTTCCCCCCCATGAGGTCCTCGGCGGCCTGCCGCGGGTCGTAGTCCTCGTAGAGCACCTTGTAGAGCTTCTCGGTGATGGGCATCTCCAGCCCGTGCTGCTGGGCCAGATCGTGGGCCGCCAGCACGGTGGTGACGCCTTCAGCCACCTCGTCCATGGCGTCGAGGATTTCCGCCAGCTTCCGCCCTTTGGCCAGCTCCGTCCCCACGTAGTGGTTGCGGCTCAGCGGGCTGGCGCAGGTCGCCACCACGTCCCCGAGCCCGGCCAGGCCGGAGAAGGTGAGCGGGTTGGCCCCGAGCGTCATGCCGAGCGCCGTTATCTCCGTCAGGCCCCGCGTGATGAAGGCGGACTTGGCGTTGTCCCCGTAGTTGAGCCCGTCGGCGATGCCCGCCCCGAGCGCGATGATGTTCTTGAGGGCGCCGCCCAGCTCCACCCCGGTGATGTCCGTGTTGGTGAAGACGCAGAACCGCGGGCCGGTGAGCAGGCGCTGCGCCTTGCGCGCCGTGTCCATGTTCTCCGCCGCCACCACCGCCGCCGCCGGCAGGTGCTGCTGGATTTCCCGGGCCAGGTTGGGGCCGGAGAGGGTGCAGACGTTCCCGGCGAACCGCTCCCCGATTTCCTCGGCGATGACCTCTGACATCCGCTTGTTGCTGCCGGTCTCCAGGCCCTTGGAAACGCTGACGACGACCATGCCCTTGGTGACGAAGGGCGCCACCGCGCTGACGTTCTGGCGCATGGTGGGGGAGGGCACCGCCAGGATGACGGCCGCCGCCTCGGCCAGCACCTCCGGCATCTTGCTGCTGAAGGTCAGGTTCTGCGGCACGGTGACCTCCGGGAAGCGGGCCGGGTCGAGCCCCTTCTTCGTCAGCCGGTTGGCCTCTTTCTGGGTGCGCGCCCAGACGCATACCTCGCTGCCCTTGGCGGCCATGAGCAGGCCGAGCGTGATGCCCCAGCTGGTGGTACCGATGACGGCGATCTTGTCCATGAGCGGTTTTTTCGGCGGCGCCGGGGGGTCGGTAAGCTACTTGTAGACGCCGGAGTGCGGCACGGCCTTGGCCGGCGTTTTATCGCCTATCTTCCGCTCCGTGCCGTTGACGAGCCGGGAGATGTTGTCCCGGTGCATCGCGTAGATGAATATGGCGCCCGCCATCCCGTAGACCACGTAGGCGATGGGCGGCGGCGCCAGGATGAAATTGACCTGGAGGATGTTCATCGCCATCATGTAGAAGAAGGCGATGACGGACCCGGTGATGGAGCCGAGCGACATATACTTGCTGCGCACCCCCAGCCCGATGACGCAGGCGCCGCCGAGGATGCCCGCCGGCCAGTACATCGGCAATATGGCGCCGATGTAGGTGGCCACGCCGCGCCCGCCCCGGAACCCGAGGAAGATGGACCACGTGTGCCCGATGACCGCCGCCATGGCGGCGGCCGCCTCCGGGATGAAATGGGTGGTGTTGCCGGTGATGAGCCCGGCGAAGATCACCGCCGCGGCCCCCTTGCCCACGTCGAGCACCAGGGATATCGCCGCCACCTTCTTGCCGGCCGCCCGCAGAACGTTGGTGGCGCCGGTCTTGCCGCTCCCCGTCAGGCGGATGTCCGTCTTGGTGGTCATCCTGGCGAGCAGCAGCCCGAAGGGTATACTGCCGATGAGATAGGCCAGGACGAGGGCTGCGGCGTACAGACCGGCGTCAATCATACCTCACCTCGCGTCTTGAATACCATCTTCAGCGGCGTGCCCTCGAAGCCGAACGCTTCCCGCAGCTTGTTCTCCAGGTAGCGGCGGTAGGAAAAGTGGACGAGGGAGGCATCGTTGGTGAAGAAGACGAAGGTGGGCGGGTTGACATCGGCCTGGGTGGCGTAGAGGACGTTGAGCAGCTTGTTCCGTTTCCGGGGGCGCGGGTGGGAGGCCACGGCGCGCTCGACGATATCGTTTACCGTGGCGGTCGATAATCGCTTCAGCCTCTCGCGGTATATCTGGACGACCTGAGGCATGATTTTCGCTACTCCCTGCCCGGATATGGCAGCAGTATAAATGATTGGGGCATAAGATGCAAATCGAAATATAGAGCGTACCTGCCGGTTCCATTCCCGGATATTCTTGTCCTCGACGAGGTCCCACTTGTTGACGATGATGATGAGCCCCTTGCAGGCGTCCTGCACGTAGCCGCCCACGTGGGCGTCCTGCTGGGTGCCGAGCTCGGTGGCGTCGAGCACGAGCAGCACGATGTCCGCCCGCTCGATGGCCTCCCGCGACCGAAGTACCGAGTACTTTTCGATGCCCTTGCCGACCTTGCCGCGCCGCCGCAGCCCGGCCGTGTCAATGAGCAGCATCGGCTGGCCCTCGAACAGGTACGGGGTGTCCACGGCGTCCCGCGTCGTGCCGGGGACGTTGTCCACGATGGCCCGCCGGTCCCCCACGAGGGCGTTGAGCAAAGCGGACTTGCCCACGTTGGGCCGCCCGGCGATGGCCACCTTGATGACGTTCTCCGGCGGCGGCTCGGCCGCGCCCGGCTCCGGCAGCAGGGCGACGATTTTATCGAGCAGGTCGGCCACGCCCCGGCCGTGGTGCGCCGCGATGGTCACCGGCTCGCCGAGGCCGAGCTCGTAGAATTCGAGCGCGTCCGTCTCCAGCCGGTCGTTGTCCACCTTGTTCACCACCACCACCACCGGCTTGGCGGCCCGCCGCAGCAGGTCGGCGATGTTGAGGTCGGCCGCCGTCACGCCGTCGCTCACGTCCACCAAATCAATGATGACGTCCGCGGCGTTGATGGCGCTCTGTATCTGCTCCCGTATCCCCCGGGCGATGGCGGAGCCGGGCTCCAGCTCGAGCCCGCCCGTGTCCACGATGGTGAACGGCACGCCGTTCCACGCCGTGTCCGCCAGGTTGCGGTCCCGGGTGGTGCCGGGGAGGTCCTCGGTGATGGCCAGCCGCCGCCCCACGATGCGGTTGAGCAACGTGGATTTGCCCGCGTTGGGCCGGCCGACGATGGCCACGATAGGTTTCGTCACGCGCTTGTCCTCCCGGAGCGTCCGCCGCCTACCGGCGCCGCCGGGTAGCGTTCCGGGCGCTCTTCCAGCCGGGCCTGGCCACGACCGGTGCCGCGGCCCGGGAATACAGCGTCTGCTGGACGATGCCGACCGCCGCCACGAGGAGCCCCAGGATGATAACGATGAAATCCACCACGGCGTACCACTCGCGCCACATGGAATGTGTGTAGCCTAGTTGCAGGGCGCCCTGTCCCGTTGACAGCGCGAACTGGCTGGGCTTGACGGCCATCAGGATGATGAAGGCGCTCAGCGCGATGAGACAGCCGGTGACTATCTGGATGATGATGGGATGGTCGAGGTCACTGTCGCCCCGCTTCACCTGCAGGATGCCGACCACCAGCACGGCCAGGCCGAACAGCACCACGAACGGGATGTACCACCGCGCGAAGGTCACGAACGCCGGGTGCAGCGCCACCCACCGCGAGGCGTCGGACTGGTTGGCGAACGCCGGCCCTTCCAGCTTGTCGATGAGTCCCGTCCGGGACCACCAGAGGACGTAGCTCAGCGCCCCCACGATGAGGACGCCGAGAATGAGTTGTACCCAAGAAAGTTTCTTCATGCCACCGCCAGGTCCCGGGCAGTCTTGACGCTGGGAGCTTCCAGCTGGGTCCGGGCGATCGTCTTGAGTTCGTTGATGGCGTCCCGGAAGCTCCCCACGAAAAGATTGTACTCCTCGGTGAACTTGCGGTACCGTTCGATGGTCTCCCTGGGGACCTCGAACCGCTGGGCGATCTCGGAAAACTGCTCGATGAATTCATAGTAGTAATTATTGATGGCCCACAGCTCGTTGATGTGGGTTTGCAGAAAGGACGTAAAGCGCCGGTTGCGGAGGTCCGCCTCCACCCGCTCGGCGAAGTGCTCGGCCCAGGAATCGAAGACGCGGCGCGTCATCTCCGCCCCGCGCGCCCACTCCCAGACCTGCTGGTTCTCCAGCCCGAACAGCGTGTCAATGATGGCGAAGATGGAGAGGGTCGAGTTGCCCATGAAGCGCCGGTTGAAGTGGGCCGCCAGCTGCGAGAGCCGCACGGACTGCCGCTCCACCTGCGCCTGCCGCGCGTTGATGACCGCCACCACGATGCCGATGCACAGCATCACGATGAGCACCGGCACGGTGATGGTATAGGAAACGTTATCGTAGAAGATGAGCCCCAGCACCGCCACCAGCGTTATCAGGGCCGGGAACCATCCTCTTTTCACGATGTTCGTCAGCATAGTTACCCCCGGGTCAGGCCAGCAGCTTTACCAGCAGCGCCTTCTGGGCGTGGAGCCGGTTTTCCGCCTGGTCGAAGACGACCGACTGCGGCCGGTAGATGAGGTCCTGCTCCACCTCCTCGCCGTGGTGGGCGGGCAGGGGGTGCATCAGCAGGGCGTCTTTTTTCGCCAGCCCCAGCAGCCCGGCCGTCACCTGGTAGCCCTGGAAGGCCCGCCGCCGCTCCCGGGCTTCCGCTTCCTGCCCCATGCTCGTCCAGACGTCCGTGTAGACCACGTCCGCCCCGCGCACGGCGTCTTCCGGCGCCGCCACGCCGGCGATGGTCGCCCCGCTCGCCCTGGCGTAGTCTTTCGCTTTGGCCAGCATCCCGTCGCTGACGGCATACCCCGCCGGCGAGGCGATGCGGTAGTTCATCCCGCTCATGGCGCAGGCGAGCATCAGGCTGTTGGCGCAGTTGTTGCCGTCGCCCACCTGGGCCACCGTCAGCCCCTTGAGGTTCCCCCTGTGCTCGGCGATGGTCATCACGTCCGCCAGCGCCTGGCAGGGGTGCTCCAGGCCGGAGAGGGCGTTGATGACCGGGATGGCGGCGTACTTCGCCAGCTCTTCCACGGTGCCGTGCTCGAACGTCCGCGCCGCGATGGCGTGGCCGTAGCGGCTCAGCACGAGCGCCACGTCCCGCGCGGACTCCCGCTTGCCGAGGCCGAGCTCGTCCGGCGAGAGGTAGATGCAGTGCCCGCCGAGCTCGTTCATGCCCGCGTCGAAGCTGACCCGCGTGCGGTTGGAGGGCTTCTCGAAGACGAGCACCAGGATTTTCTGACGCAGCGCCTGGCCCCACCTGGCGGCTTTCATCGCGATGGCGCTCTCGATGAGCCCCCGCAGCCCTTCCGGTGAAACATCAGACACGGAAAGAAAATCTTTGGTACTCAAAATGCCCTCCTGTACGCAACAAGTATAGCATATTTCGGAAGCGGCCACAGCCGTTCCCGTGGTCGGCCTTGACAATAACGGCGCTCCCGGCGGAAAATTCGGGGGAGGTGTGCCATGCCCTTGAAAGAGCAGTTTACCATGACCGGTTCCCAGGTGGTGGACAAGGTCAAGCAGTTGATTCACGAAGGCAACGTCCGCCGCGTCCGCCTCATCCACGAGGGCAAGACCCTCATCGAGCTTCCCCTCAGCATCGGCGCGCCGGTGGCCGTCGTCGGCATCCTCTGGCTGCCCGTGCTGGCCGCCGTCGGCGCCGCGGCCGCCTTGCTCACCGAGTGCACCCTGGAAGTCGAAAAGATGAAGGACACGCCGTAGCCGCCGCGGGCGGCGGGAGCGCCCGGTGCCGAGACTGGTCAAGGGCGGCAAATGGGTCTACGGGCTGTGCTGCATCGGCCGGGACGGCCGTATCCTCCTGCCGCCGGATGCCGTGGCTGACTACGGCTTCCGCGCCGGCGACCTCCTCATCGCCATGACGGGCAGCCGCCGTTCCGGGGGGTTTGTGCTGGGCCGGCCGGCCACCCTCCGCGCCGCCGGTCTCCCGCCGCTGGTCCAGGCGGCCGACCGGCTTTCCACGGCGGAGGCCGGCCCGCTGCGGCCGGGAGGGCGGTTCGTGGCGGCCGTCCCGCTGGCCGCCGATGGCACCGTGACCCTGCCGCCGGACGCCCTGGCCGGCTTTCAGGTGCGCCCCGGCGATTGCCTGGCCGCCGGCCGGGGGAGCTACGTCGCGCTGGCGTTGCTCGCCCGCGGCCCCATCATGGCAGCGGCCCGGGACTATCCCGGGCTGCCGGTCTACCGGTGTTGAACCGGCCGGGCGCCCTGGTCCGTTACGCGGCCGCCGCCTTCCCCCGGCTGCCGGACCACACGCCGGGCAGCTACCTGCTCCTCGTCCGGCTGCCGGCTGGCGCGACCTTCGCCGCCGGCCGGCTCCCGTCCCGGCGCTACCCCGCTGGCTGGTACCTCTACACCGGCTCCGCTCTGGGCGGTCTCAAGCCGCGGCTCAACCGGTACCTCAATCCGGCCAGGAAGCGCCACTGGCACATAGACTATCTCCTGGAGCACGGCCGGGCCGTGGCCGCGTGGGTCGTTCCCGGCCGGGAACCGCTGGAGTGCCGCCTCGCCGCCGCCCTCGGCGAGACGCTGGCGCTCGTCCCGCGCTTCGGCGCGACGGATTGCCGCTGTCCCGGCCACCTCCGGTACGCCCCCCGCCGGGCCGCCGTGGCGGCGGCGCTGCGCCGCCTGGCCGAAGGCCCTTTTTGAGCGCAACGTACCAAAATGTGACCTCTGGCCCTTTACAGCTACCGGGGGGCGCGTTACAATGCGGGGAGATGTCACCCTTGTCAGGAGGTGCCGGGTAAGCTATGGAGTGGTTCCGTGACCTGGTCATCATCATATTCGGCCTCGTGGCCACGGCCGCCATCGTCATCCAAACGGTGCTGCGGCTCAAGACGTACCGGCGCGTCCATGACGTCCTGGACTCCGTCCGGAATACGACCAGGACCGTCGAGGATATCACCCATACCGTTGACACCGAGCTCGCCGGTCCGCTCGGTCAGGTGGTATCCGTCATCCGCGGCCTCCGCGAGGGGCTCGGGTTTTTCTCCTCGTTCCGCGGCAAGAAGAAGAAAGGGTAGTCCTGCATGGACGATAGTGACCCCGGGAGCTTTGCCGCCGCGTTCCTCTTCGGTGCCGTGGCGGGGGTGCTCATCGGGTTTCTCATCGCTCCCGCACCCGGCAAAGAGGTGCGGGCGCTGATCCGCGACCGGGCCCGGGAAACGGCCGCCGCCGCGGCCGGCGCCGCCCGGAAGGCCACCCCGCGGAAAGAGTAGCCGCGCCGGCGCGGCCGGCCGGGAAAGGGGTCCTGTGGCCAACGTTTTCAACAGGCACTGGCGTCTCTTCATGGTCATCGTGTGCGCCGTGGCCTTTCTCTGGCTCCTCTACTACCTCAGGGTTTTCCTGCTGCCGTTCGGGCTCGGCCTGCTGCTGACCTACCTTCTCCATCCGCTCGTCGTCTGGCTGGAGCACCACCTGCCGCCGCGCCGCAAGTGGCCCGGCTTCCGGCGCGTCATGGCCGTGGTCATCTGTTTCCTGCTCCTCATCGTCATCGTGGGCGGCTTCCTCTACATCGTTATCAATGCCATCATAGACTCCGTGCTCGTTCTGGTGAACAGCGCCCCGGCTTTCATCGCGCAGACCATCGTCCGCGTCCAGTCGTGGATTGATAACATCCTCAACTCGCTGCCCATCTCGCTGCGGGAGGGGATAAACTCCTCCCTCGTCTCCGGGGGCGTGGATGTCGGCAACGCCATCCGCAACGCCCTGATACGGTCCGTTCCGTCGCTCGGCGCCACCTTCAACATCGTCCTCGGCTTCGCCGTCATCCCGTTCTTCCTCTTCTACCTGCTCAAGGACACGGAGAAGCTCCAGGCCGGGATAATGTCCGTGCTGTCGGGCACCATCGCCTTCCACACCAGGAACGTCGCCCGCCTCATCGAGCGTGTCATCGGCCGCTACCTCCGGTCGCAGCTCATGCTCGGCGTCATCGTCGGCTACTTCGCCTTCGTCGGCCTGCTGCTGCTCGGCATTCCGTCCCAGTATTCCATCGCCCTCGGCCTGCTGGCCGGCTTCACGGAGATGATCCCCACCTTCGGGCCGTGGATCGGCGGCATCGTCGCCGGCGTCGTCACCCTGGCCATCTCGCCGGATAAAATACTCTGGGTCATCCTCCTCTTCGTCGGCATCCAGCTGCTGGAGAACAACCTGCTGGTGCCCAAGGTCCAGAGCTCGTTCCTCCGCATCCATCCCGCCGTCATGCTCTTCCTGCTCGTACTCGGGCTGTACGTGGCCGGGTTCTGGGGCATCCTCTTCATCGGCCCGCTGGCCGCTCTCTTCGTCGAAATCGTCAAATACGTACGGGACTGCCAGCGGGGGGACATCCGCCCGGACCTCGCCGCCGAAGAAACGGAGTAGCCGTTTTTCCCCTTTCGACACCGCTCTGGTATAATGACGGCATGGAAAACCGGCTCCTCGTGCTGTTCGACGGCAACGCCATCGTCCACCGCGCCTACCACGCCTTCGGGCCCTCCAAGTACCGGCAGGGGACCGCCCTGACCGTCTCCAAGACCGGCGAGGTGGTGAGCGCCGTCTACGGCTTCGCCCTCATGCTCCTCAAGGTGCTGGCCGACCTCCGGCCCACCCACTACGCCGTCGCGTTCGACAAGAAGGGCCCGACCTTCCGCCACAAGATGTACGAGCCCTACAAGGCCCAGCGCCCGCCCACCCCGGACGAGCTCGTCGCCCAGTTCGTCCGCGTCCGGGAGATGGTCCGCGCCGCCAGGATACCCCTCTACGAGATTGACGGCTACGAGGCGGACGATATCATCGGCACGCTCTCCCATCAGGCGTCGGAGCGGGGCATCGATACCGTCATCGTCACCGGCGACGCCGATACCATGCAGCTCGTCACGGACCACGTCCGCGTCATGTACCCCAAAGCGGGCAAGACGTTCTCGGATACCCAGCTGTTCACCGCGGACGCCGTCGAGGAGAAGTACGGCGTCTGCCCGGAGCACATCGTGGATTTGAAGGCCCTCGTCGGGGATACCTCGGACAACATCCCCGGCGTGTCCGGCATCGGCCAGAAGACGGCCGTCAAGCTCATCGCCGACTACGGCTCGCTGGAAGACATCTATAGCCACCTCGACGAAATCACCCCGGCCGGCGTCCAGCAGAAGCTCCGCGACGGCGCGGAGATAGGCCGCCAGTCCAAGGTGCTCGCCACCATCGTCACCGACGTTCCCTTCAAGCTGGACCTCGACGAGAGCAGCGTGGCGAGGTTCGACCGCGCCGCCGTGGCCAATCTCTTCCGCGACCTCGAGTTCTACAGCCTCCTCCCCAAGCTCCCCGGCGAGGAGGGGGCCGGAGGACCGGTCACCGTCACCTCCGAGGTGCCCGAGGTGGACTACGCCATCGTCAACTCCACGGAGGACCTGGACGCCCTCGTGGCCGAGCTCGGCGCGGCCGGGGCCTTTGCCTTCGATACCGAGACCACCGGCGTCACCCCCATGCGGGATGCCATCGTCGGTATCTCGCTCGCGGCGAGGCCGGGCCGCTCCTGCTACGTCCCGGTCGGGCACAAGCTGCTCGACGCCGTCACCCAGCTCCCGCTGGCGCAGGTCATCGAGCGTCTCAAGCCCCTCTTCGAGGACGAAAAGCTCGCCAAGTACGGCCACAACGGCAAGTTCGATATGAACGTCCTCGCCGAGCAGGGGATTACCGTCGAGAACCTCGCCTTCGATTCCATGATAGCCGCCTTCCTCGTCGGGGAAAAGTCCGTCGGCCTCAAGGCGCTCGCCTTCGCCCGGCTCGGCGTCGAGATGACCCCCATCACCGAGCTCATCGGCACCGGCGCCAAGCAGAAAACGATGGCCGAAGTTGACATAACCCTGGCCGGGACGTACGCCGCGGCCGATGCCGACATGACCCTCCGCCTGACGGAATTCTTCGGCGGCGAGCTCAAGAAACAGGGGCTGGAAAAGCTCTTTAAGGACGTGGAGATGCCCCTCGTGCCGGTGCTGCTGGACATGGAGCGCAACGGCGTGGCCGTGGACACCGCTATTTTGAAGGAGATGTCCGACCGCTTCGGCGAGCAGATAGGGGAGCTGGAAAAGCAGATTTACGAGATCGCCGGGCACGAGTTCAACATCAACTCGCCGGCCCAGCTCGGCAAGGTGCTCTTCGAGGAGCTCAAGCTCCCGGTGGTCCGTCGGTCCAAGGGCAAGTACTCCACCGGCGCCGACGTTCTGGAAGCCATCCGCGAGGAGAACCCCATCGTGGGGGACATCCTGGACTACCGCCAGCTCACCAAGCTGAAGGGCACCTACATCGACACCCTGCCGGCCCTCGTCAATCCCAGGACCGGCCGCATCCATACCACCTTCAACCAGACCCGCGCCGTCACCGGGCGGCTCTCCTCGCAGGACCCCAACATGCAGAACATCCCGGTCCGCGGGGAGATGGGCGGGCAGGTCCGGCAGGCGTTCGTCGCGGACAGGGGGAACACCCTTTTCGCGGCGGACTACTCCCAGATAGACCTGCGCGCCCTCGCCCACCTCTCCGGCGACGAGGAGCTCGTCAATGCCTTCCGGCACGATGCCGATATCCACGCCGCCACCGCCGCCCGCCTCTTCGGCGTTGACCCGGAGGACGTCACCAAGGACCAGCGCCGCGCCGCCAAGACCATCAACTTCGGCGTCATCTACGGCATGAGCGAGTACGGCCTCCAGCAGGCCACCGAGTTCTCCCGCGAGGAGGCGGCCAAGTTCATCGAGCAGTATTTCGAGAAGTACCCCGGCGTGCGCAGGTACCTGGATGCCACCAAGGAGCAGGCCCGCAAGAACGGCTACGTGGAAACGATTCTGGGCCGCCGCCGCTACATCCCGGACATCAACGCCGCCAACCGCCAGGTCCGCGAGGCCGCCGAGCGCATGGCCATCAACATGCCGGTGCAGGGCACCAGCGCGGACATCATCAAGGTGGCCATGATTAACCTCTATAAACAGATGAAGCAGAAAAAACTCGCCAGCCGGATGCTGCTCCAGGTCCACGACGAGCTCGTCTTCGAGGTGCCGGACGCGGAGATGGCCGAGATGCGCTCCCTCGTGCCGCGCACCATGGACTCCGCCATCGCCCTCCGCGTCCCCATCAAGGTGGATACCAAGGCCGGCACCAACTGGGGCGAGATGAAAGAAATCGAGCTGAGGTAGCCCCGTGCCGGAACTCCCTGAAGTCGAAACGATCAAAACCGAGCTGTATCCCTACGTCGTCGGGCGGCGCATCACCGGCGTTGACCTGCGCTGGGACGGCATCGTCAAGCAGCCCGCGCCGGAGGAGTTCGTCAGCCGGGTGAAAGGCCGGAAAATCACCGACCTCACCCGCCGGGGCAAGTACCTCTTCTTCCACCTGGACGACGGCGCCGGCGTACTCGTCATGCACATGAAGATGACCGGCTCGCTCATCGTCAACCCGGAGAACGACCGTTTCACCCGTGCCGCGCTGGACCTGGACGACGGCTCCGTCCTCCACTTCTGGGACCCGCGCAAGTTCGGGCGCATGTGGCTCGACGGCGACGAGAGCCCGGTGCGGCGGCAGCTTGGGCCGGAGCCGCTCGACGAGGACTTCACCGCCGAAACGCTCATTTCCATCCTGAAAGGCAGGAAGGCCCCCGTCAAGCCGACCATCCTCGACCAGAAGTACATCGCCGGCATCGGCAACATGTACGCCGACGAGGCCCTCTTCGACGCGAAAATCCACCCGGAGACCGTGGCCGGCGACCTCACCCGCGCCGAGGCGACGCGCCTCTACCGCTCCATCGTGAAGGTGCTGCAGAAGGCGCTCGTCCTCAAGGGCGCCAGCATCCGCAACTACATCCGGCCGGACGGCGGCGCCGGCACCGCCCACGACGAGTTCAACGTCGCTCACGGCACCGGCAAGGACTGCCCGCGCTGCGGCGGGCCTATCGAACGCATCGTCGTCCGCGGTCGCGGGACCTACTACTGCCCCCGCTGCCAGAAGAAAAAGCGCCAGCCGCCGGCTAGTCGTCCCAGAGGCGGAAGGGCGGGTACGCGTCCGTCAGCAGGCCCCCGTAGGCGTACGTCCGGAAGGCCCAGCGGTTCATCCCCACGTTCAGCTTGAACAGGTCCCCCGGGTACGTGCCGGTGAACAGCAGCACCACCCCCGCGATGAGCGCGAGGACGAAGGTGAGCCCGCCGCCGTCGCCGGAGCCCGTGAAAAAGCCGACGATGACGTAGTGCGGTATCGCCAGCAGCCACCACTTCACCAGCACCAGCCCGCGGGACAGCTTTTCCGGGTACTCGATGTGCAGGTCGGCCGGGTAGTCCGGGTCCGGGTCGAGCGAGAACGGCGGGTACCTGTCCGTCCCCAGCACGGTGTACCCGTAGAACGCCACCCGCCAGCACCACCGCAGCACCCCGGTGATGTAGTCGAAGAGGCTCCTGGGGTACTTCCCGGTGAACAGGATGGCGAAGAGCGCCAGCACCCACGCGATGACGCCCCCGAGCACGAGAAACGTCAGCACGATCCAGTGGGGTATCGCCAGGAGCCACTTGACGAGCCAGAGCCAGCGGCCCGGCGGGACGGAAAGGTCGCCTCTCACGGTGACGGGATAGGGAACGGCTGCGGTATTCATGCGGTCACTCCTTATCGGTGTCGTGTTGCCTCAACTGTAGTGAAGCGCCGGGTAGCTGTCAAGTCCCCCCCGGCTATGGTATACTAGCACGATTCCGGGTTCCGTCCCGTGCCAAGGGAGGCTCTATGGTTGAAGAAATGACCCCTCCGTCCCTGGAACCCCGCCCCGGCGTCGGCAACGCCTATACAAACGGCTGGCGCCGGCTCTGGAAGAACTTCCTCGACCTGCTCCTGGCGGGCATCGTGTACTTTGCCATACGATTCGTCATCGGGGTCATCGTCGGCGTCATATTTGCCGTCGGGTGGCGTGACTCGATCCCTTCGAGCTTTGATGTTTTCAGTGCTTTCGGGGCGACGACGACGTTCGCCTGGCACCTTCAGGTCGTCAGCAGCATCCTGGACGTGTTCTTCTTCACGCCGCTCCTGTACGGCCTGCTGTTCTTGTTCCTCCGCGCCGCGAGCGGCCGGAGGGTCGACCTGCCGGACCTGTTCCTCGGTTTCAAGCGTCACTATCCCCAGGTCTTGCTGGCTTCGGTGCTGTGGTGGCTCATCTTCTCGCTGGTGCCGTTCGTCACCAACTGGATACCGGGGAGTCTTGATGCCCTCGCCACCACTCTGACGGTCTTCTGGGCGATTGTCGCCATCGTCCTCGTCTGCCGCCTCGTCTTCGTTCCCTTCCTGCTCATTGACAAGCAGCTGCCGGCCACGGAGGCCTTCGCCACGAGCTGGAGCTGGTCGCGCGGCCACGCCCTGGAGAATTTCCTGATATTCCTGCTGGGAATTCCCATCGTGATAGGCGGGTTGATCGTCTTCATCGTGGGGGTGATACCGGCGATTATGTGGATCGTCACCGCGATCGCGTCCCAGTACTACGCCGTCAGCCTGGAAAAGGAGAACCCGGTCGTCTACCCCAGCCCGATGGTGCCCTGAGAGCTACCGGCAGGCCTTGAGCTTTTCCACCGCCGCCATCAGCTCGTCGAACTGCGCCGGGTAGAGCGATTGCGCCCCGTCGGACACGGCCAGCGGCGGGTTATCGTGCACCTCCACGATGAGCCCGTCGGCGCCCACCGCCAGCGCCGCCCTGGCGAGCGGCAGCACGT
>DAOUEG010000081.1:0-10146 GCA_034430495.1 Dehalococcoidales bacterium | reverse complement strand
ACGATGGCCGCGGCGGTGACCGGGGCCGTCAGCGAAGCGATAAGGAAGACGCACAAGCTATGATAGACCTGCTGATGTTCGTGCTGGCGGTCGTCATTGACCTGGCCATCGGTGACCCGCCGAACGCGCTCCACCCGGTAGCCTGGATAGGCTGGGTCATCGGCAAGCTGGAGACTATCGGCCTGCGGCTCGGCAAGGGAGCGCAGCTCGTCTTCGGGACGTTCATCACGTTGTTCACGGCGGGGCTGGCCGGGGTCGTTGTCTGGGTGGGGTTCCACTACCTGGCGGTCGGCGTGGATGCCGTCGGCGGGGCGATGATTTTCGTCTACCCCATCGTCGGGGCGCTCGCCCTCAAGAGCACCTTCACCATCAGCGGGCTGCGCGCCACGGCCAAGCAGGTGCGGAAGCTGCTCGACAACGAGGACCTGACGCAGGTCCGCCAGGAGCTGCGGGCGCTCGTCAGCCGGGATGCGAGCAACCTATCGCGGTCGCAAATTGTCTCGGCGGCGGTGGAATCGGTGGCCGAGGGGCTGTGCGACAGTGTGGTGGCGCCCATCTTCTACTTCATCATCTTCGGCCTGCCGGGGGCCTTCGTCTACCGGGCAATCAACACAGCGGACGCGATGATAGGCTACCACGGCAAGCACGAGTACCTCGGCAAGTTCGCGGCGCGGCTCGATGACGTCCTCAACTTCATCCCGGCCCGCATCGCGGCACTGCTGCTCATCATCGCGGCCTGGCTCCGGGGGGTCGGCGGCCGGGCGACCCAGGTGGCGAGCAACGACCACAAGAAAACGGAGAGCCCGAATGCCGGCTGGCCGATGGCGGCCATGGCCGGGGCGCTCGACGTGAAGCTGGAAAAGCCGGGGCACTACCGGCTCGGCGACACCAAGGCCAAGGGCAAGCTCGTGCCGGACACCATCGGGGCGGCGCTCTCGGTGTTCTACGGGGCAGCCGGTCTCTGGCTGCTCATCTCGGTGCTCTGGCTGGGGGTGTGGTATGCGCTCTGAGGCGCGGCGGGTCATCAAGAACCTCAAAGCCGTACCGCACGGCGGCTTCTACCACGACGAGCTGGCGGCGCTGGGGCTAAAGCCAGAGGACGTGCTCGATTTCAGCGTGTCCACCAACCCCTTCATGCCGCCCGAGGGAACCCGGGAGGTCATCGGCGGCTCCGCCATCGAGCGTTACCCGGACTCCCGCGCCAGCGAGCTGACGGAAAAGCTGGCCGAAAAGCTCGGCGTGAAGCCGGAAAATATCGTGGTCGGGAGCGGGACGACGGAGCTCATCCGGGCCGTGGCGACGACGTATTTCCGCCAGCGGGACCGGGTGGTCATCATCGGGCCGACCTACGGCGAGTACGAGCCGGCGGTACGGCTGGCCGGAGCGCGGCCGGTCCACTACCGGGCCCGTGAGGAGGACGGGTTCCGGCCTGATTTCGACATCATCAACGGGATGCTGCGCGATACCGGTCCAAGGGCGGTATTCGTGTGCAACCCCAACAATCCCACCGGCTACCTTTATCCGCAGGAGGCCCTCGATGGTATGCAACGTGCCGCCGGGGACGCCCTGCTTGTTTTGGACGAGGCGTACCAATCCTTCCTCGAGGCCGGGCAGACCCCGCTCACGCTCGACGAGCGGGCCAATGTCATCATTTTGCGCTCGATGACGAAGGACTACGGTCTGCCCGGCCTCCGCCTCGGTTACGCGGTGGCACCGGGGGACATCATCGAAAACCTGCGGCGGGCGCTGCCGCCGTGGAACGTCAACGCCCCCGCGCAGGCGGCCGGGCGGTGGGTACTCGACAGGGACAAGGAGCTGAAAGGGAGCCTACAAAAAGTGCGGGAGGCGCGCGACTACCTGATGCGGGAGCTGGCGGCGCTCGGGTTCACGGTGCTGCCGAGCGAGGCGAGCTACTTCCTGGTGCGGGTGGGGAACGGGGCGGCCTGCCGGAGCGACCTGCTACGGCGCGGCCTCATGGTGCGGGACTGCGCGTCATTCGGGCTGCCGGCCTACGTACGCATCGCGCCGCGGTCGCTGCCGGACTGCCGCAAGCTGGTACGGGCGCTGGCCCGGCTGACCGGGGACGCGGCCTAAGGTAAGGGTGCCAAAGCCGCCCGGCGGCGTATATAATGAGAGAAAGCACGCGGAGCACAGCATGACGACGAACGAGACGGGAACCCGCGACAGCCGCGGCGTCCAGACCATTCTGGAGGCGGTGGACGTTGACCTGCGGGGCGTGGCGCGCATCGAGGACATCGAGGGAACGCCCTTGGCAGCGGCGGCGCTCGAACTGCTGCCGTCGTGCCAATCCATCGTCGTGCTCGGCGCGGAAATCTACGCGGAGTTCCTCGACCTCACCGCGGCATCGCGGCTCGCGGAAAGACCGGATCTCTACGACCTGCTGGCACAGCACAAGGACTATCTGCGCCGCAGGCTGACCGAGACCGCCTATAAAATCGCCCGGGCGGCCCACACGGCCGGTCTCGAGGCGCTGCCCCTCGCGGCGGCGGGGCTGTCCGCCGACGGCGAACTCACGAGTGTCATCGGGTTCCAGGCGGCCGCCGAGGCAGCGGGGCTGGGCGAGGCCGGGATGAGCGGGCTGCTCGTCACGCGGGAGTACGGTCCGCGGGTAATGCTTAACGTCTGCCTCACCGAGGCGGCGCTGGACTCGACGGCCCGGGAAGATGCCGGGGGCTGCCGCTACTGCAACGTCTGCGTCTTCCGGTGCCCGGTCAAGGCGATAGGCTACCCGGACCGGAAGAATGGCGAGAGGTACGCCCTCGACCGGGACGTCTGCGCCGCATACGTGGCGAGCGCCGGAGGCTGCACCGAGTGCATGCGGGTCTGTCCCGTGGCTTCCCCGAAATACGACTGAAGAGAGGTTTCCCGTGGTCGGCAACGGCATATGAAGCTCCCTGCCTGAAAAAAAACGCTATTATACCAATCAGGAAGGGATGAAATAGACAAACCAATGGAACTACTCACCAAAACCATCGCCGCAATCAAGCCCCTCGACGCGGCGGCCATGACCGCCGCGAAAACGCGTCAAGCCGACCTCACCAAGCCGGAGGGCAGCCTGGGCCGTTTGGAAGACCTCTCCATCCAGCTGGCCGGCATCCAGGCCAAAGCCAGCCCGGCCGTCGAAAAGAAGGCCATGTTCACCCTGGCCGGCGACCACGGCGTCGTCAAGGAAGGCGTCGGCAACTGGCCGCAGGAAGTCACCGCCCAGATGGTGATGAACTTCCTCCACGGCGGAGCGGCCATCAACGTGCTCTGCCGGGTAGCCGGAGCGCGCATCATCTTCGCCGATCTGGGCGTGGCGAGCGACCTGCCGGGAGACCCACAGCTCATCGTGAAGAAGGTAGGCTACGGGACGGGCAACATCTGCCAGGGCGCGGCCATGACCCGCGACCAGGCGGTGCAGGCGATAGAGGCCGGCATCGAACTGGTGAACGCCGAGGCGGACAAGGGTCTCGACCTCGCCGGGACGGGCGACATGGGCATCGGCAACACGACGGCCAGCAGCGCCGTCTTCGCCGCCATCACGGGCCGCTCCCCGACCGAGGTCACCGGGCGCGGCACGGGGCTCTCCGACGAGCAGCTCGCCGCCAAGATAGGGCTCGTCAAGAAGGCTCTCGACGTCAACCAGCCGAACGCCAAGGACGCCCTCGACGTGCTGAGCAAGGTGGGGGGCTTCGAAATCGGCGGTCTGGCCGGGGTGATGCTCGGCGCCGCCGCCCGGCGGGTGCCGGTGGTCATTGACGGCTTCATCTCCGGTGCCGCGGCGCTCATCGCCGTCACGCTGGCGCCGCAGGTCAAGGACTACCTCATCCCAGCCCACACGTCAGCGGAAGCCGGGCACCAGTCCATGCTCAACTCGCTCGGGTTCGACCCGTACCTCGATCTCGGCCTGCGGCTCGGGGAAGGGACCGGGGCGGCCCTCGGCATCATCATCTGCGAGGCGGCGGCCCGCACCCTGAACGAGATGGCCACCTTCGCCGAAGCGGGGGTATCGGAAGGAGAGTAACCGAGCGCGTGAACTTTCTCGTCGCCGTCCAGCTGCTGACGAGCTTCCCGGTCGCGGTGCGCAGCAAGCTCGGGCCGGACCGGCTCGGCAAGGCCACCGCCTGGTTCCCGGTGGTCGGGCTCCTGATGGGGCTCGTGCTGGCCGGACTGAACTGGGTGCTGGCCTGGGTACTGCCGCCGCTGCTCATTGACGCCCTGCTGGTGACGGCGATGGTGCTGATGACGGGGGCGATGCACCTGGATGGGCTGGCGGACACCTGCGACGGTACGGCCGGGTACCGCGACCGCGAGGAGCGGCTCCGCATCATGCACGACAGCCGGACGGGGGCCTTCGGGGTGGTGGGCATCGTCGTGGTGCTGCTGGTGAAGTTCGCGGCCATCGGCGCCATCCAGCCGCGCTACATCAACGCCGCCCTCATCCTGATGCCGGTGCTGAGCCGCTGGGCGATGGTCTACGCCATCTACGCCTTCCGGTACGCCCGTCCGGAGGGGATGGGGGCGGCCTACAAGCAGGCGACGCGCCTGCCAGAGTTCCTCGGAGCGACGATAGTCGCGCTGGCGGTAGCGGCGGCGCTGGTGCCGTCGCTCTCCCTGGTGGGGTTCTTCGCCTTCGCCGGGGTCTGGCTGGCGACGACGGCGATGGCCCTCTACCTGCGGGGCAAGCTCGGGGGCCTGACCGGCGATACCTACGGCGCCATCAACGAGGTGATGGAGGTCACGACGATGGTCCTCATCGCCGTGATACTCTAGGAAGGTCCTCAACATGCGAGCCCGCACCATCATGGTCCAGGGAACCGCCTCTTCCGCCGGCAAGAGCGTGCTGGTAGCGGCGCTGTGCCGCATCTTCAAGCAGGACGGCTTCCGGGTGGCGCCGTTCAAGGCGCAGAACATGGCGCTCAACAGCTACGTGACGGCGAGCGGCGGGGAAATCGGGCGGGCGCAGGTGGTACAGGCGGAGGCGGCCGGCATCCTGCCGACGGTGGACATGAACCCGGTGCTCTTGAAACCCACCCACGATACCGGCAGCCAAGTCATCGTAATGGGGAAGGTGCTCGACACCATATCCGCGAAAGAGTACTACAAGCACACGCCCAAACTGCTGGAAACCATCCTCGAAGCGCTGGGACGGCTGCGGGCCGAGTACGACATCGTGGTGCTGGAGGGGGCCGGGAGCCCGGCCGAGGTGAACCTGAAGGAGCGGGAAATCGTCAACATGCGCATCGCCAAGGCGTCCCGCAGTCCGGTGCTGCTGGTGGGGGACATTGACCGGGGCGGGGTGTTCGCCGCGCTGGTGGGGACGCTGGAGCTGCTCGACCCGGAGGAGCGTGAGCTGGTGCGGGGGCTCGTCATCAACAAGTTCCGCGGCGACGTGACGCTGCTCCAGGACGCGCTCGACTTCGTGGAACAACGCACCGGCAAGCCGGTGCTCGGCGTCGTCCCCTACTTCCGGGACATCCGCATCCCGCAGGAGGACTCCGTTTTCCTCGACGAGCGGCCGGCCAACGGCGGGGGCGACCTCGACGTGGCGGTCATCCGGCTGCCGCACATCTCCAACTACGACGACTACGACCCGCTCGAAGAGGACGGCTGCACGGTGCGCTACGTGGAGCGGCGGGCGGACCTCGGCGAGCCGCACCTCATAATTTTACCCGGCACCAAGAGCACGGCAGCGGACCTGAATTTCCTGCGGCGCACCGGGCTGGCCGCCGCCATCCTGACCAGAGCGAAGGCGGGGACGCCGGTGGCCGGCATCTGCGGCGGCTACCAGATGCTCGGGGTGAAAATCGTGGACCGGGACAAGGTGGAGTTCGCCGAGGGTGAAATCGCCGGGCTGGGACTGCTCGACGCGGTCACCGAGTTCGCCCCGGAGAAGGCGACGACCCAGGCCCGGGCCAGAGCAGCAAACGGCAACGGCCTGCTGGCCGGCCTGCCGGACGATGAACTCACCGGCTACGAAATCCACATGGGCCGCACCCGGAGCAACGAAGCCCCGGCCTTCACCATCGTCGGGACGCCGGGCGGACATGCCGGCTACCCGGACGGGGCCGTCAACGGAGCGGGCACCGTCTTCGGGAGCTACCTCCACGGCCTCTTCCACAACGACGGCTTCCGGCGGGCGCTGCTCAACAACCTGCGGCGCCACTGGGGGCTGGCCGAGGCCGAGAGCGGCGCCGTCCCCTCCCGCGACCGGGAGTACGACAAGCTGGCTGACCTAGTGCGCGGCCACCTGGACATGAAAGCGGTCTACGGCATTCTGGAGGAACCGGTATGAGCTGTACCCTCATCCTCGGCGGGGCGCGGAGCGGCAAGAGCTCGCTGGCGCAGGAGATGGCGAAGGAACACGGCGGCAGGGTGCTCTTCGTGGCGACGGCGGAAGCCGGCGACGAGGAGATGGCGGCGCGCATCGAGGCCCACAAGCAGGCCCGGCCGGCCCACTGGACGACCCTCGAGGTGACGATGGGGCTCGGGCCGCAGATAACCGCCGCCCTCAAGGACGAGCGGACGGTGGTCATTGACTGCATCACGCTGCTCATCAACAATATCTTCCAGCACCACGGCTGGCCGGAGGACGCCGAGCTCATGGAGCGGGCCGTGCGGGAGGAGACCGAGGGCCTCATCGCCTGCATGGGCGGCGCGAAAGCGGATTTCATCATCGTCAGCAACGAGGTGGGGCTCGGCATCGTGCCGGGGGACCCACTCAGCCGCATCTACCGGGACGTACTCGGCCGGGCCAACCAGCTGCTCGCCGCCCGGGCGGATACGGTCTACCTGCTCGTCGCGGGGCTCAGCGTCACCCTGAAAGGGCCGGCGCGCTGAACCAATCCGCGCAAGAAAACGTTGTTGACAGTCAGCAAGCGGTGGAGTATGATAGGCTCACAAACTGCCGGTATACCCGGGCAAATCAGAGGCAAGGAGTAGCAAATGCCGTACTACGTCATGTTGACCAAGCTGACCGATGCCGGACGGAAGACCATCATGAAGAACCCCGGCAGAATCTGGGAAGTGAACAAGGAAATCGAGGGCATGGGCGCCAAGGTGCTCCAGCAGTTTTCCATGCTAGGCGAATGGGACTTCGTCAACATCCTGGAAGCGCCCAACAACACCGTCATCGCGCGGGTGTCCGCCTCGCTCGGCTCGCGGGGCACGCTGCAACCGCTGACCATGTCCGCCATCACCATCGAGGACCTCGTCAAGGAGATCCAGATGGCGCGGGCGATGGAAGACTAGCCGAACCGACGTCACGACCGTCCGGGTCCCGGCCCGCCGGGGCCCGGCGCTGTTTTATGCCATGAAGACCGTAACCTGCGCGAACTGCCAGCGCGAGGTCGCCGAGGACGAGGCGTTCACGCACCTCGGGCGGACCCTCTGCGAAGACTGCTACATGGACACCCTGGCGCCCAACCGCACCTGCGACCCCTGGGCGGTCTACAGCGCCACCCGTACCCGGGAGCAGGCGGGGCTGGGGGACCTGGAGGGGCTGACCTCGCTCCAGCAGGCCATCTACGCGTTCGTCAAATTCCGGGGCAAGGCCACCGCCGACGAGGTGATGACGAAGTTCTCGCTCTCGCCGCGGGACCTGCAGAACCAGATTGCCACGCTGCGCCACTGCGAGCTGGTGCGGGGAACCAAGGAGGACGACAAGGTCTTTATCGTCCCGTTCCAGGAAGAAGGCTAGAGGTCGTACTCCCAGTACGGCCGTTTTTCCGGGGTCTCATCCAGGCAATCCGCCAGCGACTTGCCGCCGTCGTATGTTTCCAGCGCGTACCGGGTGGCCCGGTGCCCGACGATGACGAGCGTCATGGCGGCGTGGCGCTGCCGCAGCTCTTCCAGGCACTCCCGAACCCGGGCGACGGACCGGGCGATACTCTCGCCGCCGGGGAAAGGTTCTTCCAGATGTTCCTTGCGGACGGCGTCCACCCGAGGCCGGGGCGCGCCGTTCAAATCCCCGTAATTCGTCTCGCGGAGGCGGCGGTCGGCGCGGACCGGGGTGCCCTCGCAGAAGGTGATACCGGCGGTATCCACGGCGCGCCGGAGGTCCGAGCAGCAGACGAGGTCAAGGCGGATGCCCCGGAAGACGTCGCGGAGGCGCTCGGCTTCCGCCTCGCCCGTTTCTGAGAGGGGCGGGTTGTTCCAGCCGGAGGCGATGCCGGCCTCGTTGTCCGTCGTGGCGGCGTGGGGCACGAAGTAGACTTTCATACTTCCATTGTAGCAAACGAAGGGGGCGCCTTTCACATAAGCGGCGGCTGCCTTTATAATGGACGCAGGGAGGCGACGTGTCCGAGGCATTGAAACCGCTGAGCTGGTACCGCGACCTGAGCGAGACAACAGGGCGGCGGGAAGCCGGGTGTTTCCTGGTGGAGGGGGAGCGGGCCATCCGCCAGGCGGCAGGGCCACAACCGGACGCCGTCGTGGAACTACTGACGACCGGGGACGTGCCACCGGACCTGGCCGGCTACCCCGTCCGCAGGCTGACGGAGAAGCAGCTCAAGTCCGTGAGCGGCAGCGTCACGCCGCAGGGGCTGCTGGCGGTGGTACGGCTGCCGGAGGACCACGAAGCCGCTGCCCTCCCCGACCGGCCCGGCGACCGCGTTTTGCTGCTGGAGGACGTGCAGGACCCCGGCAACGCGGGCACCCTGATAAGGACAGCGGCGGCCTTCGGCTACGACGGCGTCATCCTCTCCCCGGCGTGCGCCGACCCATTTTCGCCCAAGGTGGTCCAGGCGGCGGCGGGCACGGTGCTCTCGGTCTGGACGCGGCGGACGGAGGGGTACCTCGGCCTGGCGCGGGAACTGCAAGAGCGAGGCTACCGGCTGGTGGCGACGACCCTCGACGGGGAGGACGACACCGCACTACTCAAGGCTGACAGGCTGGTGCTGGCCCTCGGCAACGAGGCCCGGGGCCTTTCACCGGAACTCCGGGCGGCGGCGGACGCGGCCTTCCGGCTGCCGGTGGCGGGGGAGAAGGCGGAATCCCTCAACGTGGCGGTGGCCGGCGGCATCTGCCTCTACCTGAGCCGGTACCGATGACCGACCCCATCGAGACGCTCCGCCGCCGCTTCCAGGAGGACGGCCTCACGCCAAAGGTCATTTCAGGGTTCCGGGAGCTCATTTACGCCTACTACGAGCGGGAAGGCCGGTCCTTCCCGTGGCGGGAGACCGACGACCCGTACCACATCCTCGTCTCCGAGGTGATGCTCCAGCAGACGCAGACGTCCCGGGTGCTCGCCAAGTACGGGACGTTCCTGGAAACGTTCCCCACGCCGGCGGCCCTGGCCGGGGCGCCGCAGCGGGAGGTGGTGGCCGCCTGGCAGGGGCTCGGCTACAACCGGCGGGCCTTGAACCTGCAGCGCGCCGCGAAGATGGTAATGGAGCGGTACGGCGGACGGGTGCCCGACAGTGTCGAGGAGCTCGTCAGGCTGCCCGGCATCGGGCCGGACACGGCCGGGGCCATCGCCGTGCTGGCCTTCAACCGGCCGGCGGCCTACCTGGAAACGAACATCCGGGCCGTCTACCAGTACGTCTTCCTGGCGGCGGCGGCGAAAGACAGGGAGCTGCGGAGGCTCGTCGAAGCGACGCTCGACCGGGGCGACCCGCGGCGCTGGTACTTCGCCCTCTACGACTACGGCGCGATGCTGAAACGGGAGAGGCTGGCGGGGCCGGTGGGGAGCCGGCAACCGCGTTTCGAGGGGTCGGACCGGCAGGTACGCGGGGCGGTGCTGCGGCTCCTGCTGGAACGGCACGAGATAGCCGAGGGGGAGCTGCCGGGGCGGCTCGGGGAGCCGGGGGAGCGGGTGGCACGAATCGTCAAGCAGCTGCGGGACGAGGGGTTCATCGAAATCAAGGACGGGCGGGCCAGTCTCCGGGAATAAGGGGCGCGGATCCTGCGGCGGGCCCGGGAGGAGCGGCGGGTGAATTTGGGTAGACTTTCACACGGGCGCGGGAATTTTCAATTCGGTCAAAATTTACACAACGTGTCCTATGTCGTAGCTTCGGAGCGGGCGAGGATTAGGCCGGTCACCATCCGGCGGGCCCGGTTAGCTTTGGAAATCGCGAGTTTTCTGGCGCACTACACCCCCGTGCGGCGTACGTTTTTTAGGCCGCAACGAGAGTATACTAGAAC
>DAOUEG010000080.1:0-4201 GCA_034430495.1 Dehalococcoidales bacterium | reverse complement strand
GGCGCTGGTGGCGGCGGCGCTCAACTTTCTCGTAATCCGCGACGCTTCCGCCGCTCCCTCCCCGTCGCCGCCCTCGCCTTCCGGCCGGACGGCCCTCCGTTCCTCGCGGGAGATGTACCGGGCTATCCTTTCGAACCACCGGTTCTGGCTGGTCGGCCTCGCCTACCTCTTCACCGGGTACTCCCTGCTGGTGCCGTTCACCTTCCTCAGCACCTACGCCGTCGAGGAGCTGGCCCGGCCCTACGTGGCCGCCTCCCGGCTCATCATGGTCATCGGCCTCGGGGCCATCGTCGGCAAGCTGACGCTCGGGTCGCTGTCGGACCGGACGGGCCGCATCCGCATGATGACGCTGTGTGCGCTCCTGCTGACCGCCGGCGACCTGGGCATCTTTTTCTTCAGAGGCGCGGGCCTCTACGTCTCCACGGCCGTTTTCAGCCTGGGCTACGGCACCTGCTTCGCCATGTACGCCGCCGCCGCGGCGGACTACTTCTCCGCGGAGGATACCGGCGGTATCGTCGGCCTCTGGACGATGTTCCTCGGCGCGGGCTCCGTCCTGGCCCCGGTCGTCTCCGGCTGGACGGCGGACGCCACCGGCACCCTCTCCTGGTCGTTCCTGATAGCGGCGGCCGCCGGCGGACTGTCCCTCCTGCTCCTCCTGCCGCTCTGGCGGCTCCGGCCGGTTTCGCGTTCCGTTAAAATAGGGTAGAATAGCAGCAACGAACGAAATAGGACGTGTCCCTGCCATATTCATCATGCCACATCACGCGCCGGCTATCTCTTCAGTAGCTCGCCATGGCACTCCCTGTCGTCTCCCTTCCGTGAAGGGAGACGGTGAAGGATTCGGCCCCGCCGGAGGTCGCCACGGATGACCGGTCCGCTCGATTTCACCCCCAACTGCATGACGACGGCCATGGGCATCATGCCCCACCGGGACGTGGACCGGGCCCTCGACCTCGCCCTCTCGCTGGACGTCCCCTTCTGGCCCCAGCTCCCCAACGTCTCCTACTACGAGGATATGTACGCCCAGGTCTCGGAGCACTTCCCCGGCATCGCCATAGACCCGGAAGCCCAGAAGGTCACCTTCGATACCGCCGCCTTCACGGAAGGCATCGTCGCCTACTCGGAGAAGATGCTCGACGAGACCACCTTCGAGCTCTCCCCCCGGTACTCGCAGGTCTTCCACCGCTTCCTGGCGCGCGATTTGAGCGGGTACCCCGCCATCCGCGGCCAGGTCACCGGCCCGGTCAGCTTCGGCTTCCGCGTCACCGACGAGAACGACCGCCCCCTCATCTACAACGACGAGGTGCGGGCCATGCTGTTCGATTTCGTCCAGCGCAAGGCCAACGCCCAGTACCGCCGGCTCCGCGAGAAGAACCCCAACGCCTTCGTCTGGACCGACGAGCCCGGCCTCGGCTGGGTCTTCTCCGGCCTCTCCGGCTACCTGGACACCGCCGCCCGCCGGGACTACCTGGACTTCATGACCGGTCTCGAAGGCCCCGGCGGCCTCCACCTCTGCGCCGCCGTCAACTTGCCCTACCTGCTCGAGCTCGGCGAGGACATCCTCTCCTTCGACGCCTTCCAGATAGAGGTCCTCCCGCGGGACTACGCCGCCGCCGTGGATGCCTTCATCGAGAAGGGCGGCATCATCGCCTGGGGCATCGTCCCGACGGACTCGGAGAGCCTCTCCCGCCACACCGCGCAGACCCTCGCCGACCACATCCTCGGCTACTGGCAGGTCGTCGCCGGGGAGACCGACCTCTCGGTGCGGGACATCGCCGCGCGGTCGCTGCTCGCCCCGGCCCGCTGCTGCCTGCGCAATATCGGCCCCACGGACGGCTCCGCCGGTCTCCAGGTCGCCGGCCCCGCCTGTGATAGGTCCTCCGAGGAGCAGGTGGTCGAGCGGGCCTTCGGCATCCTGAAAGAGCTGTCCGCCCGCCTCCGGGACACACTACGCCTGTAAGGACGTGAGAAAGTGATGAAGACGTACCTGAAAACGGTAATCGGCCTGGCCGCCGGCCTCGCCCTGGCCGCGCTCGTATTCGCCGTCGGGGGCTGCGGCGGCGCCTCGGACAACTATACCCGGGTCCAGACGACCCTCTCCGGCGCCGATATCACCTACGAGTACCCCGCCGATTACCAGATGCCCCCCGGCGGCATCGGGGATAACGCCATCACCTACCTGCACTACCTCGGCAAGGTGCAGGTCTACAACGCGGATACCATGCTCTTCATCGAGACGGACAACATCACCCCGGGCCAGACCGCCGCCACCATGATGGAGCAGTCCATCACCTCCATCAGGAACACTTCGGTGGACTTCAGCCTCATCAAGCGGACGACGACCACGGTGGCCGGCTACGACGCGGAGCTGCTCGCCTTCACGACGACCTTCACCGATACCCCCCTCACCTCGGTGACCGTCACCGCCTGGGTGGCCTACTTCACCCGGGGCGACCGCGTCTGGGAGATCGGCGTCATGGCCGATGCCGACCTCGGCAGCCACGCCGAGACGGAGTACCGGCACCTCGTGGGCTCGTTTACCTTCAAATGACGCCGGGCCGGTCGGCCATCTCGTCGAGCTTCTGCTCGATGAACAGCTCCGCCCGCAGCAGGTCCCGCTCGTCGGGACGGTCCCGGATGTCACCGTGGAACGTCTGCGGCATCGGCGCGTCCACGAACTTCCCCGGACACGCGAACGTCCCGATGGTCACGAACCCGAAGTGCGCCACCTCCAGGGCCATGTAGTCCATGGCCGGCTGCGCTTCCCACGGCCCGAACTCGTAGCCGGAGTAGGTGGCGAAGATGATGGCCTTCTTCGAGTCCGGCCCCAGCACGATTTTCCGGTGGTGCCGCCCCAGCCCTTCCTTCGCCCACGGCGGCTCTTTCGGCAGCGGCGTCTTGACGTAGGGAATGTCCTCGTCCCGCATCCGCAGCACCCAGCGCGGGTCGCCGTTCACCCGGAAGTGCCGCAGCACGTTCAGGACCTCGTTGTACGGCAGGTGCGCCCGCAGCCCGGACCCGGCGCAGAGCACGTCGTACTCCTGCGGGTCGAACGGCGGGTTCAGCACGTGCTCCTCCTTCTTCTCCGCCTTGAACATCGTCACGTCCCAGCCGTGCTTCTCGAACGTCTCCTTGAACCGCACCGCCACCTTCTCCGTGTTCCCGCTGTACGACCCGTAGATAATGAGGGTTTTACTCATGACGCAGCTTCCTTCCGATGGGGGATTTCGTGGAAAGTATAGCACGGGAGGGAGAAGGTGGGTCAAGGGAGAAATTTTGAGTAAGTCTCAAAAATCGGTCGATTGATAGTTGCCATATCAGTACATATATTAATTTCGTATGTTTTCCTAGGATTAATGACAATGTACTTGACAAACTACAACTATAAGTGTTTATTATGTATAGCAGAATAGATGTTCTTTCCCAGAGGTGTATAATGCCATATTTATCACTTACGGACTTAGTTGATATTGTTTCTGCTAATGGAACCCCCAAGATGACGAAAATCAGGCAGATTAAACACCGTCCTCAATATGAACCAGCCCACGATTTTTATCGTCGCCTCAGGGAAACGATCCAAGAAACACATGAATCAAACCTATCTAAAAATCACCTCAATTCTTGCTTGGTAAACCTAACTGACAAGAACAAAATGACCCTCTATCCACCACTAATATCAGCTTATAGAAAGTGGTGGGGCAAGAAAAATCTCACCTGGTTTTCTCCGGCCGGAGCCACCTATTCACATCTTGGTTTCGATATCGGTATCAATCCTGAACTTGGACTGGAAATCGCCGGTGTCCCCCACCTAATTAAGTTATATTTTAAGGGCGATCCTTTGGTCAAGAATAGAATTGACATTATCACTCATCTGATGTCCGTACACGCTCTGCCCTACTGTGCCAACCCCAATACAGTAATGGGAGTGCTTGATATCAGAAGAAGCAAACTAATCACGCCTACCGTGCCCATTCAAGGTTTGTCGAACTATCTGAACGCAGAAATGGCATTTATCGCATCTATTTGGCCAACAATCTGACAGTTTTTGCCCCCAACTTTGCCTCCAGCTCCTTTCCCATAACCAAGGAATCTAAGGGGGTGGATTTAATCCTTTGTCCTTCCCCCGGTGCGACCGCGGGGGCCATCCATGCCGCTCACGGCTCCCGGTTCGCGCCGAAGATGACCCGCCGGCGGCGGCCCG
>DAOUEG010000079.1:0-14158 GCA_034430495.1 Dehalococcoidales bacterium | reverse complement strand
CGGGACCGTTTCACCTGACCACCGGTAATTGAGGACTGGTGGCAATAATAAATGTTAAAATAGGGGGTCCTATTGCCAATCACGAGGAGGAAACAATGGCGAATTTCAGAGATCTGGATGCCTTACTGCAGGATTTCGTTGATGGCGGCCTTCCCGGCTGCGCCGTGCAGATTGCCCGCAGTGGACAGACCCTCTACGAGGGCTATTTCGGTTACGCCGACATCGAGAAGCATACCCCCGTGACGGCCAATTCCATTTTCCGTATGGCCAGTATGAGCAAACTGCCGCTCTACACCGTCTGCATGATGCTCTACGAGCGCGGCAAATTCCTGTTCAGCGACCCCCTCTATCACTGGTTCCCCGAATGGAAGGACGCCAGGAAATTCATCCGTACCGCCTCAGGTCAAATACGGGCAGTTCCCATCGAGGGAGCCGTAACCGTCCGTGATGCTCTCTCGATGACCTGCGGCCTCCCTTACTGTAATGTCCCCGAGGAGACTGACGATCCCACGCTTTTGGCCATGCAACGGTGCATGGCGCCGCTTTGGGAAAGAGGTCACTACACCAACCGTGAACAGATAAAGGCTATCTCACAGGCCCCGCTCGCCTTCGAACCCGGCACCCACTGGCTCTATGGTTTTTCCAGCGAGCTGGCTGCCGGCCTCATTGAAGCCGTGTGCGAGAAGTCTATCGATGATGTCTTCCAGGAGTTTCTCTTCGATCCGCTCGGCATGGACGATACCCGCTCTCATTTCTTCGGCGATATCCCGGAAAGGATGGTGTCGCTCTACGCGAGAGCTGAAGATGGTACCCTCAGTCTCACAACCCACGACCTTGATAAAAAACTGCTGCCGGGCAAGGAGAACGAAGCCGGCTGGTCACGGCTTTTCTCGAATGTCAACGATTTCACGAAGCTGATGAGTATGTTGGCGAACGGCGGAGTGTACAACGGGGTACGCATCATGGGGCGCAAAACCATCGATTTGATGCGGAGCAACGGACTCGATGAAATCCGGCAAAAAGACTTCGATGATGACCAGAGTATCTACAACCTGGGCTACGGTTACGGCTACGGCGTGCGTACCGTGATAGACCGGCAAAAGGGCAACCTTATCGCCAGCAATGGGGCGTTCGGGTGGACAGGCGGGTTCGGCACTTGGTGCGAAGCCGATCCCAGTGAAGGCACGTCTATCGTGTATATGCACAATATGATACCCAACATGGAACGTTACTACCATCTTCGTATGCGTTCCGTGGCCTACGGCTGCCTGGAGTAATGGACCTGTTGCATCGCGAGGAGGTACCGGTTAACGATGACGACCATCAGGATGGAAGAGAGCGTCCCGATGACGATGCGGGACGGTGTTCAGCTGCGTGGAGACATTTACCGGCCCGATGACTCCCAGCGCCACCCGGCCATCCTGATGCGGAGCCCGTACAGCCGCACCATGACCGTGAATGGCAGTTTCATGAATCTGCTGGATACGATAGCCGCGGGGTACGTCCTGGTGGTCCAAAGCTTGCGCGGGACCTTCGATTCAGGCGGCGAGATGAAGCTGGGAGACGTCACCATGGTTGGAGAAGCGCTTGACGGCTATGATTCCGTCGAATGGGCGGCCGCCCAGCGGTGGTGCGATGGGAACGTTGGCACGGCCGGTGGCTCCTACCTGGGGATGCTGCAATGGATCACGGCCCGCGAAAATCCTCCGCACCTCAAGGCGATGGCCCCGTGGATTTCCGGTTCGGGCGGCACTGAGCCTTCACGCCAGAATGGCGTCGTCAACCTGGGCGTGGCGCTCAATTGGGTTCTGGCGCAGGGGCTGGAGATAGCGAAATGGCAGCAGGCCGCCGGCAAGGACATGTCGCGGGCGGTCGAAATGCTGGCGCGGGGCAACGTGGTACCGGAAGAGGTCTACAATTATCTCCCCCTCAGGGACGTACCCCATTTCAATTTCGAGGGCATCAAAGAGGTATGGGAAAACCGTATCTTCAATACGGACGCTGAAAACCCTGATTACGTGGAGAAGACACGAACCAGGTACGAAAAAGTCACCGTTCCCTGCTTCCACGTCTCGGGCTGGTATGATTTCTACCCGTCGGGTACGCTCGGACATTTCCGGATGATGCAAGGCAGCGGCGGCTCCGAGCTGGCACGAACCAGCCAGCACATCCTCATGGGCCCCTGGCTGCACGGCGGACCGGCCACGGCGGGCAGTGTCGGCGATATGGGCTTCGGGGAAGGTGCGGGTGTGCTCGGCAGCGGGACCAGCCGTTATAACCTGACGTTCTTCGATAGGTACCTCCGCGGCCTGGATGTCGACCTGCCAAAGGTACGTTACTTCGTGATGGGCAGCAATGTGTGGCGCAATGCGGAAACGTGGCCGCTGCCGGAAACGGAGTGGCAACGGTTCTACCTCCACAGCCGGGGCTCCGCCGCTACCCCGGCAGGGAACGGGAGCCTCTCCCGCGAGGCGCCGGGACAGGAACCGCCGGACACGTTCGATTATGATCCCATCGATCCGGTCCCTACCCTCGGCTGCCGGGGCGGCACGCACCTGCTCCGGGTGCCGGCCGGTATCCAGGAGCAATCGCCGAACGAGCGGCGGCCGGACGTGCTCTGCTATACCTCCGACGCGCTGGAAAACGACATCGAAATCACCGGGCCGTTGGAACTGCACCTGTTCGCCTTGACATCCGCCCGGGATACCGATTTCGTGGCCAAACTCGTGGATGTCTACCCCAACGGCCGGGCCTACAACGTCACGACCGACGGCATCATCCGCGCCAGATACCGGAAATCGGTCTTCGAACCGGCCTTGGTCACGCCGGGCGAAGTCAACGAATACGTCATTAACCTGGAAGCGGTAAGTCAGCTCTTCCGCAAGGGGCACCGAATACGTATCGATGTCACCAGCAGCAGCTTCCCGGAATACGACCGCAACATGAACACCGGCAATCCGATCGGGGAAGATGCGCGAGGGATCGTCGCCAGGCAAATCGTTTACCATGACTCCGATTTTGCTTCGTACATAGACCTGCCGGCAATCCTTTCATCACCATGAGGCGGAGACAATGGAGGTTGTGGAAGGTGCCTCTTCCGAAGGTATTCTCTGGCAGAACCCCGGGTGGCTCAGGGAGGAAGCATCCCTGAAGCGTAAAATCGACAACCTCGGCAAAAATCAAAGCAAAAAAACAAGCAAAATGGATAGAGCGAAAGGAGGAACCCGGGAAATGGGAAAAGCGTAGCTGAATCTGGCGTCCCCGGTGGGATTCGAACCCACGACCCGCTGCTTAGAAGGCAGCCGCTCTATCCACTGAGCTACAGGGACGTGCCTGCACCTGTAAAAATGTAGCACGAATGACGGGCAGGGTCAACGAGCAGCGGTTACGACGTCGCCAGCCAGAAAATGTGCCAGCCGAGCGTCCAGGCCGCCGTGACGATGCACCCCGCGATGAACACCCCGATGACGACGGACGTGAAGGCGTACTTGAAGCGGTAGCCGCGCAGCGCGGCCAGAATGGAGCCGGTCCAGGCCCCCGTCACCGGCAGGGGAATCGCCACGAAGAGCGCCAGGCCGATGGTCTCGTACCTGTCAACGCTCTTGCCGCGCTTGCGGACCTTCTCGAAGAGCCAGTCCAGGAAGCGCTTGCCGATGGAAACCCTGGAAACGAGGCGCACCACCGGATCGAAGAGCCACAGTATGCCCACCGCCGGGACGAGGTTGCCGAGGAAGGCGATGAGGAAGGCGTAGTACCAGGTGAAGTGGAACTCGCCCATGGCCAGCGGGATGGCCCCGCGCAGCTCTGAGATCGGGGCCGCCGCCAGACCGAAGACCCGGAGAATTTCAGATACGCTCATGCACGACCAGCTTTCACCTTGACCGCAGCGGGAACCGCCCGGGCGGGCCGGGTAACCGGCTGCCGGGCTCTCTTCGGAGTGTAGTACACGGCTGGTACGGCGTCAAGTTGGAGCTTCGGACCGGGCGGTTTTCCTTGACAATCACACGGGCGCGTTGCTACCATTGAGAAGGTCTGGCCCTCGTTCACTGTGTGACATGCCGAGATTGCTGGAAACGATTGATAGTCCCCAGGACCTGAAAAAACTGGCCCCGGCGCAGCTGGAACAGCTGGCCGCCGAAATCAGGGACGAAATTATCACCACCGTCAACACCACCGGCGGGCACCTCGCCTCCAACCTCGGCGTCGTCGAGCTCACCATCGCCCTCCACCGCGTGTTCGACAGTCCTTGCGATAAAATCATCTGGGACGTCAGTCACCAGAGCTACGTCCACAAGCTCCTCACCGGCCGCCGGAGCCAGTTCGGTACCCTGCGCCAGTACGGCGGCATCTCCGGCTTCACCTCCCGCGATGAGAGCGAGCACGACCCCTTCGGCACCGGCCACGCCAGCACCTCCGTCTCCGCCGCCCTCGGCATGGCCGTGGCGCGGGACCTGACCGGGGAGGACTGCCGGGTCATCGCCGTCATCGGTGACGGCGCGATGACCGCCGGCATGGCCTACGAGGCCATGAACCACGCCGGGCACCTCGGCTCGCGGCTCATCGTCATCCTCAACGATAACGGCATGTCCATCTCCCCGACGGTCGGTGCGCTGGCCAAGCTGCTGAGCCGCGTCCGCTTCGCCAAGAACCTCGGCAAGGCCCGCCGCACCGGCGAGAAAATTGTCGGCTGGCTGCCCAGGGGCAAGACCCTCTGGCGGCTCTGGGAGAAGCTGGAAGCCCGCCTCAAGGGCTTCTTCAGCGCCTCGCCCATCTGGGAGGAGCTCGGCTTCGCCTATATCGGCCCCATCGACGGTCACAACATACGCGACCTGGAAACGGTGCTGACCAAGGTCAGGACCTCGGCCAACCAGCCGACCCTCGTCCACGTGGTCACCACCAAGGGGAAGGGCTACCCGGCGGCGGAGGAAAACGCCGTCTATTTCCACGGGGTGTCCGGCAGCGGGAAGAAAAAGAAAGAAGCCCCCACCTACAGCGAAGTGTTCGCCCAGACGATGGTCCGGCTCGCCGAGACCGAACCGCGCCTCGTCGTGGTGACGCCGGCCATGCCGGAAGGGAACTGCCTCGATAGCTTCGCGGAACGCTTCCCGGACCGGATGTTCGACGTCGGCATCTGCGAGCAGCACGCCGTGACCTTCGCCGCCGGCATGGCGGCCCAGGGGCTGCGGCCGGTCGTCGCCATCTACTCCACCTTCCTCCAGCGCTCCTTTGACCAGATTATCCATGACGTCTGCCTCCAGAACCTGCCGGTCGTCTTCGCCGTGGACCGTGGCGGCATCGTCGGCGACGACGGCAAGACCCACCAGGGTATTTTCGATATCTCCTACCTGAGCCTCATCCCGAACCTCGTCGTGGCCGCGCCCAGGGACGAGAACGAGCTCCAGCACCTGCTCTACTCGGCCGTGTACGCGGAAAGGCCGATGGCGGTCCGCTACCCGCGCGGCGCCGGGCTCGGCGTGAAGCTGGACAGGGAGTTCCACGCGATAGCCATCGGCAGTTCCGAGGTGCTCCGCCACGGCGAGGACGCGACGATACTCGCCCTCGGCGCTCCCGTGGCGCCGGCGGTGACGGCGTCGGAACAGCTCGAAAAGCAGGGCGTCCGCGCCGGCGTCATCAACGTGCGCTACGCCAAGCCGCTCGATACCGCCCTCCTCGATTACCTTCCCGTCGGCGGCGCCGTCGTAACCATCGAGGAGAACGTGCTGACCGGCGGCTTCGGGAGCGCCTTCAACACGCTCGTCCAGTGCGCCGGGCGGACGGACCTGCGCGTCAGGAACCTCGGCGTGGCCGATGAGTTCGTGGAGCACGGCACCCAGGCCATCCTGCGGGCCCGCTACGAGCTCGATGCCCCCGGCATCGTCAAGAACGTCCTGTCCCTCGTGCCGGAAGAGAGTGTCCGGCGCGCCGCGGCGGGCCAGGCGGGGAACCTGTGAAAATCGGCCGGCAGGGCAGGGGAGCGGTTCGGTCCGGGCGTACCGTCCCGTGCCAGTCAGGTCTCCCGGACGGGGACCTGATTTATTTTTGTGGTTCGAGGGCGCTATGAACAAGATGACCGTCAGGGACATTGACGTCCGGGGCAGGCGGGTGCTCGTCCGGGTGGATTTCAACGTCCCGGTTGACCTCCGGACCGGCGCCATCACCGATGACAGCCGCATCCGGGCCGCGCTGCCCACCATCGCCTACCTCCGCGAGCGTGATGCCCGTGTCATCCTGATGTCCCACCGGGGCCGCCCCAAGGGGAAGGTCGTCGAGGAGTTCCGTATGGCGCCGGTGGCCGAACGCCTCTCGGCGCTGATCGGCCGGCCGGTCAAGGCCCTCGACGACTGCATCGGGCCGGCGGTGGAGCAAGCCGTCAGCGAGATGCAAGCGGGCGACGTCGTCCTGCTGGAGAACCTGCGCTTCCACGCCGGGGAGGAGAAGGGCGATGAAGCCTTCGCCAGGTCGCTGGCCGCCCTCGGGGACGTCTACGTGGACGATGCCTTCGGCACCGCTCACCGCGCCCACGCCTCCATCTCCGGCATCGCCAGGTTCCTGCCGGCCGTGGCGGGCTTCCTGCTGGAGAAGGAAATCAATACCCTCGGCGGGCTGGTGGAAAACCCGGCCCATCCCTTCACCGCCATCCTCGGCGGGGCCAAGGTGAGCGACAAGGTGGCCCTCATCAACAACATGATGGGCAAGGTGAACGCCTTGCTCATCGGCGGGGGCATGGCCGCTACTTTCCTGAAAGCCCGGGGCATCAACGTGGGCAGCTCGAACGTGGAGGTCGACCTGCTCGATACCGCCAGAGACCTCATGCAAAAAGCCGCCGACCATCAGGTGGCCATCCTCCTGCCGACCGACGTCATCGTCGCGCCGGAGATAGATTTCAGTGCCAGGGCGACCGAAGTCAGCGTGGATACCATTACCGCCGACCAGAAAATCGCCGATATCGGCCCGCTTACCGTGGCCGCCTTCACGAACAAGCTCAGGGAGAGCAAGACCGTTTTCTGGAACGGCCCGATGGGCGTCGTCGAGATGCCGCAGTTCGCCGCCGGCACGAAAGCGCTGGCGAACCTGCTCGCCACGCTCGACGCCACCACCGTCCTCGGCGGCGGCTCCACCGCCGAGGTGATGGACTCGCTCGGCCTGGCCGATAAGGTTACCTTCGTTTCCACCGGCGGCGGCGCCTCGATGGAGTTCCTCGGCGGGGAAGCCCTGCCCGGCGTGACGGCACTGCTCGACAAAAACAGTTGACATAATGACCATTCACGACAGAAGAGAGGAGTGACGGACGTATGACAAGAATACCGATGATCGCCGGAAACTGGAAGATGAACACCACCGTAGACCAGGCGGTCAACCTCGTCACGGACATGCTGCCCGGGCTCGATGCCGTCAAGGACGTGGACCGGGTCGTCTGCCCGCCGTTCGTCTCCATCAAGCCGGTGGCCGACCTCCTCAAGAAGTCGAGCGTCAAGCTCGGTGCGCAGAATATGTACTTCGAGGAGAAGGGCGCCTTCACCGGGGAGATATCCCCGGACATGCTTGCCGGCCTGTGCGACTATGTCATCCTCGGCCACTCGGAGCGGCGCCACATCTTCGGCGAGACGGAAGCCTTCATCAACCAGAAAATCCAGGCCGCCATCAAGAACTTGATCAAGCCCATTTTCTGTGTCGGCGAAACCCTGGAGCAGAACGAGACGGGGTGCACCGAGGAGACGCTGACCCACCAGGTGATGGCCTCCTGTGACAAGCTGTACTTCTTCGGTGGGCTCGTCATCGCCTACGAGCCGGTCTGGGCCATCGGCACCGGGAAGTCCGCCACGGCGGAGCAGGCCCAGCGGACCATCTCCTTCATCCGGCAGCTCGTGCGGCACCGCCACGGCGACGAGATCGCCAACGCCGTCCGCATCCTCTACGGCGGCAGCGTGACCGCCGCCAACATCGCCGAGCTGATGCAGCAGCCGGACATTGACGGCGCCCTCGTCGGTGGGGCCAGCCTCAAGGCGGAAGACTTCGTCAGCATCACCAAGCAGGCAGCGGAAATCAAGGCGGGGTTCAAGTAGCGTGGACCTCCTCGTTGCCGTCGTCGGGCCGACCGCCGTGGGCAAGACGGAGATGGCCGTCCGGCTGGCAGCGAGGTTCAACGGTGAGATTATCGGGGCGGACAGCCGCCAGGTCTACCGCGGCCTGGACATCGGCACCGCCAAGCCCGCCGCCGATGAGTTGGCCGCCGTACCGCACCACCTCATCGGCATCATTGAACCGGACGAGGATTTCAGCCTCGGTCTCTTCCTGCGCCTGGCCCACGCCGCCATGCAGGATATCCGCTCGCGGGGCCGGCTGCCGTTCCTCGTCGGCGGTACCGGGCTCTACGTGCGGGCCTTTATCGAGGGCTGGGACGTTCCGGCTATTTCACCGGATACGGAATTTCGCTATAATAAGGAAAGGCAGGCGCAGGAAACCGGCCCTGACGAGCTCCACGCGGAGCTGGCGCGGGTGGACCCGGCCGCGGCGGCGCGGATTGACCCCCGCAACGTGCGGCGCGTCATCAGGGCGCTGGAAGTCCACGCCCGTACCGGCCGGGCATTCTCCGACCTGGGTACCAGGCAACCGCCGGCGTTCACGACCTATACCATCGGCCTGACGGCTTCCCGGGCGGAGCTTTACCGGCGGGCGGATACCCGGGTGGACCGTATGGTCGCCGGGGGGTTCGTGGACGAGGTGCGGCGCCTGCTGGGGCGGGGCTACGACCCCGGCCTCCCGTCGCTGTCCGGCATCGGCTACCGGCAGCTGGCGGGCTACCTCCGTGGGGAGATGACCCTGGACGAAGCGGTGCGGCAGATGAAGACGGCCACCCACCGCTTCATTCGGCACCAGTATAACTGGTTCCGTCTCAAGGACGAGACCATCCACTGGTACGATACCGAGCAGGCCGGGTACGAAGCGATAGCATGGGACCTGTCCCGTTATATAATGAGCCAGGAGTAAACGAAAAAAGACATGCACTTCACCAAGATGCAGGGAGTGGGTAACGATTTCGTGGTGGTTGACGGTCGGGGCAGTGACCGCGACTGGTCGGCGATGGCCATGCGCGTCACCGACCGCCATCTCGGCATCGGCTCGGACAGCCTCATCGTCCTCTTAACCTCGGAGCGGGCGGACTTCGGCATGCGGGCGTGGGACACCGACGGCTCCGAGGCCGAGACCTGCGGCAACGGCATCCGCTGCCTGGCACGCTACGTGCTGGAGAAGAGGCTCGCTTCACCGGACCGCGACGAGATTACCATCGAGACGGTGGCGGCGGTCAACCGGGTGACCTTCGAGCGTCAGGACGGGCGGGTCAGCGGCTTCGTCGTGAACATGAGCAAGCCTCGCTTTTCCGAGGCCGAGATACCGTTCACCAGGATGAACGGTGATGATGAAGTGGCCTGCCGCGGTCCGATGACGGTCTATATGGCCGATGTCGCCGGCCGGCCGCTGGAGCTTAACCTCGTCTCCATGGGCAATCCGCACGCCATCCTGTTCCTGGATTATCCCGTCGCTGATTTTCCCATGAGCGTTTTCGGGCCGCTCGTCGAGCGGCTCCCGGTCTTCCCGGAGCGCGTCAACTTCGAGGTGGCCCGCGTGCTCGACGACAACCGCATCGAGGCGCGGGTCTGGGAGCGGGGCGTCGGCGAGACCCAGGCCTGCGGCAGCGGCGCCTGCGCCATTACCATCGCCTCCAAGACACTGGGGTATACCGGTGACCGGGTGATCGTCCAGCTGCCGGGCGGCCTGCTGCGTGCCAGCTACAACGGCACGGGGGACGTGGTGCTGGCGGGGCCCGCGGAAATCGTCTACGAGGGCGAGTGGCCTGAGTAAAGGAGGCCCCATGAAACCAGCCAAACGCGTTGAGAACCTGCCGCCGTACCTCTTCGTGGAGGTCACCAAAAAAATAGCCGAAATGCGGGCGGCCGGCGAAGATATCATCAGCTTCGCCATCGGCGATCCGGACTTCCCGACGCCGCAGCACGTCATTGACGAGCTGTGCCGGGCCGCCAACGAGCCGGAGAACCATCGCTACCCGGAGTCGGCCGGTATGCCGGAGCTGCACCGGGCCATCGCCGAATGGTACGGCAAGCGGTTCGGCGTCCAGCTTGACCCGGAGACCGAGGTGCTGCCCCTCATCGGCTCCAAGGAGGGCATTGCCCACATCGCCCTCTGCTGCCTCGACCCCGGCGATATCGCGCTGGTGCCGGACCCCGGCTACCCGGTCTACTCGGTCGGCACGGAGCTCGCCGGCGGCCGGCCGTACTACCTCAACCTCAGGCCCGGCAACGGTTACCTCCCGGGTTTCGACGGCATCAAGCCGGACGTCCTGGAAAGGGCGAAGCTCCTCTGGCTCAACTATCCCAACAATCCCACCGGCGCGGTGGCCGGGCTCGATTTCTACCGGCAGGCCGTGGCCTTCGCCAGAGAGAACGATATCCTCATCTGCCACGACGGTCCGTACTCCGAGGTGGCCTACGATGACTACCGCCCCGCCAGTCTCCTTCAAGCGGAGGGCGCCAAGGACGTGGCGGTGGAGTTCCACTCGTTCTCCAAGACCTACAACATGACCGGCTGGCGCATCGGCATGGCCGTCGGTAACGCCGGGGCCATCAAGGCGCTGCGCACGCTGAAGTCCAATCTGGACTCCGGTATCCCGCAGGCCATCCAGCTCATGGCCATCGAGGCCCTCAAGGGCCCGCAGGACGTCATTGCGGAGCATAACGCCGCCTACCAGCGCCGCCGCGACCTCATCTGCGAGGTGCTGGAGAAGATAGGGCTCGAGGTCACCCCGCCGAAGGCCGGGCTCTACGTGTGGGCCAAGGTGCCGGACGGCTACAATGCGGCCGACTTCACGACCGACCTGCTCGACCAGATTAACGTGGTGGTGACGCCGGGGACCGGCTACGGCCGCAACGGGGAAGGCTACGTCCGGCTCTCCCTCACCATCCCGGACGCGTCGCTCGTGAAAGGCCTGTCCCGCCTGTCCGGCTGGCGCAACACGCGCCGCCTGACCATGAAGAAGTAAGGCCCGGGGCCAGAGGTTCCGGGAGAGGCGTATGAAAAAAGCTATCATGACCCGGCCGACCCCGGAACGGGTGCTCCTCGTGGCGGTGGCGCACCGGAAGTCCGGCGGCAGCCGCGCCGTCAATGATTCCATGGACGAGCTGAACCGGCTGGCGGCCTCGGCGGGGGCCATCGTCGTCGGACGGGTCGTGCAGAGCCTCGATAACCCCTCCCACGAGAGCTACGTCGGCAAGGGGAAGCTCGAAGAGCTGGCCGCCCGGCGGGAGGAGCTCGGCTTCGATACCCTCATCCTCGACGACGAGCTGACCCCGAACCAGCAGCGCAATCTGGAAGACGCTCTCGGTACCAAGGTGCTCGACCGCGCCGCCCTCATCCTGGACATCTTCGCCCGGCGCGCCCGGACGCGGGAAGGCCGCCTCCAGGTGGAGCTGGCCCAGCACCAGTACCTCCTGCCGCGTCTGGCCGGTCAGTGGCAGCACCTGGAGCGGCTCGGCGGCGGCATCGGCACCCGCGGCCCCGGCGAGTCCCAGCTGGAGACTGACCGCCGCCTGATACGCCGCAAGATACAGAAGCTCAAGGAGCAGACGGAGGCGGTGCGGCGCCAGCGCTCGCTCCACCGCCAGCGGCGTCAGCAGACCGGCATTCCCGTCGTGGCGCTCGTGGGGTACACCAACGCCGGCAAGAGTACGCTGCTCAACGCCCTGTGCGACGCCGGCATCTACGCCGACGACCGGCTCTTCGCCACGCTCGACCCCACCACCCGGCGCAAGACGCTGCCGGACGGCCGGACGGTGCTGCTGTCGGATACGGTCGGCTTCATCCGCAAGCTACCGCCCACCATCATTGACGCCTTCCGGGCGACCCTGGAAGAGCTGCAGGAGGCGGACCTGCTGCTCCACGTCGTTGACCTGTCGTCATCGGACGCCGCCGGCCAGTGCGAGACGGTGGAGGAAATCCTCGCCGGGCTCCACGTGGCCGACAGGCCGCGCCTGACCGTGCTCAACAAGATAGACCGTTTCCTGGAGCAGTCGGTCGGCCTGCTCAACGACGGTCGGGAGTGGACGGAAGAAACCGCGCTCCGGTATTTCAAGGACCATGACGCCGGCGACGGGACGGACACGGTGCACGTCGCGGCGGTGCGTCACTGGGGTTTGGCGGGTTTGCTGGAGGCCGTCGCCGCCAGGTTGCCGGGCCCTCCCGGGCCGACCGGGGCATAGTTTACATAACCAACAAACGCTCCGGACCCTTCCGTAAACGCCGGTTCTGATGAAAACCGCGCCGCACTACCCTTGAAATCGTAGCTAAGACGCGCTGTAATCGAAATCTGGGGGCCTCTGGCGTCTCCCCTGAGGAATTGTACCCGGAAAACCCGTCCGGCCATGACCCGGCGGCGAAATACATGATGCCATGTACCGGACAGTACAGCCCGCACCCATCACAATCCGGCGGCCGCAGAGGATAATGACAGCGTAGTAAAAATCATTGACCACACCACCATCACTTACCCCCACAAGAGGCGGGCCCGGCAGGTAAACTATACAAAACCCTCCGGACCCGCCTCAACTATCTTCCGGTCGCCATGACCGTCCCGCTTCGTTACTCCTCTTTGACGAGGAAGAAGTACGCGCTGTCGCCGGACACGTAGAAATTACCGTAGTCCGCCACGGCCAGGTTGTATATTTCCAGCTCTGCCTCCACGCGTTCGATAGAAAGTACCGGCATGGTCCCTTCGGCACACACGATGACATCGCCGGGCGCCAGGTCCTCTATCCTCACCCAGGCTCCGTCCGCGGTACGGAACGGGTGCGGCGGCGTCACCTTCAGGGTGCCGTTGATCAGGTAGTAGTAGCTGGCCGTGCCGTTCCGCGTGCCGGTCACCGTCCCGGTGACGATTTCGCCGGTGGCTTCATCGTAGGCTTGCACCGCTTCACCAGTCTGGATGTCCCTGATGAACTTGCTCGAGCCGTCCGCCATGAGGACGAGCGTTTCTCCGCCGAAACACGGTACGCTGCCCGGCGCGGCGCCGGTGACGAGCCCCATCAGTTCCACGCTGAAGGACATCTCACCGAGACCTGCCGGCGAGAGCGTGCCGCCTGCCAGGTCTCCGATGTAGTACATGACGAAATCCGTGAGCAGTCGCTCGTTGAATTCCTTGAATATGTGCACATTGGCCCAGTATTGTCCCTGTCCTTCGCCGGTACAGCAGAACGACCCCGAAGGGGAAACCTGCCCGGTGGCGCCCGGCGGTACGTCCAGGACATCGCTCTTGGTGGGGCCCCTGAGGACCACCACGTTCCCGGGGGCTGCCTGGTAGAGATACACGTTGACCTTGACGGGGGATGACTCCGTCTGGTTGGTCACGATGACGCTGGCCGTCCAGGAGAACCCCGGCGTGGCGGTGACGGCGTCCGGGAGCAGGCGCACCTGGACCCCTGACTGGGTGACCATGAACTTGGAAAAGTGCGATACCTTCCGGGAAACCGTGACGTCGCCCGTACCGGTATTGACCTTCATCGTGATGTTATCGGCCAGCTCCAGCTGGCCGTTGGCGGCAATCGTGACGAGCTGAAAAACGGGGCGGGAGCTTCCCTCGAATCCGTAGTCGGCCAGTTCCCACTTGGTGAAGGTTGTCGTTACGGTCGCCGGTTCCTTGAGGACGAGACCGTCCGGCTGGAAATCGTACACCTGCCCGATGGCGTACACGTCCCCGATGTTTTCGGCGACTTCGGCTTCGGAGAGGAGCCTGATCTGGATGTCGGTGTCTTCTGCCAGCGCGTTGGCCGGGATATCCAGGGTCAGTTTTCCGTCTTCGGTGGACAGGACGCCCCCCTGGGCGGCGCTGACGCGCTGTTCGGCCACGGGTTCGCCGGGCAGCTCGACCGGTTCGGGAGCCGGTGTTGCGGAAGTCGGCGCCGCGGTCGTCCCGGCTGGCGTCGTGGAAGGCGCGGCTGTCGTCGAAGGGGCCGCGGACGTCGTCGCCGTCGCAGGGGCTGAAGGTTCCGGCGTCGTTTCCGCGGTTGCGGTGGTGGCCGGTCCCGGCACCGCCGTCGTCGTGGCCACCCGGGTCTCGGGAGGAGCGGCCCCGGCGGCTGCGGTCGTCGTC
>DAOUEG010000078.1:0-12625 GCA_034430495.1 Dehalococcoidales bacterium | reverse complement strand
CGGTGCTCATTGACGGCTCCGCCATCCAGATACACCCGCTCGTCTGCTCCGCCTTCAACGCGGACTTCGACGGCGACCAGATGGCCGTCCACGTGCCGCTCTCCCGCGCCGCCGTCAAGGAAGCGCGGGACATGATGCTCAGCCACCACAACCTGCTCCTGCCGTCCAGCGGCGAGCCTACCGTCGCCCCGACGCTCGATATGGTGCTCGGCTGCTACTACCTCACCACCATCCGGGACGCCAACAAGAACAAGGACAAGGTCTACGGCAGCTTCGAGGAAGCCAAGCTGGCCTACGAGTTCAACGTCGTCGGGCTGCGCGAGGAAATCACCGTCCGCAACAAGGAGACCGGCGAACGGCTGGAGACCACCGTGGGCCGCATTATCTTCAACGAGGTGCTGCCCCGGGAGCTCGGCTTCTACAACAAGATCATTGACAAGGGCATCCTGAAACAGATTGCCACCACCTGCTCCAAGATACTCGGCGACCAGGAGACCGGCGAGGTGCTCGATTCCATCAAGCGGCTCGGCTTCATCTACGCCACCAAGTCCGGCACCACCATCTCCGCCAACGACATCGAGGTGCCGCCCGCCAAGGCGGCCATGCTGGCCGAGGCGGAGGCCCGCATCGCTACCATCGAGAGCCAGTACGACCGCGGCCTCATCACCGAGGAGGAGCGCTACAACGGCGTGGTCGGCGTCTGGATCGAGACGACCGATAACATCACCAAGAACATCCAGAGCAACCTGAACCGCTACGGCGGCGTCTACATGATGGCCAACTCCGGCGCCAAGGGTAACATCTCCCAGATACGCCAGATGGCCGGTATGCGCGGCCTGATGAACGACCCGTCCGGCAAGATCATCGAGTTCCCCATCAAGTCCTCCCTCCGGGAAGGCCACTCCATTCTGGAGTACTTCATCGGCACGCACGGCGCCCGCAAGGGCCTGGCGGACACCGCCCTCCGCACCTCGGAGTCCGGCTACCTCACGCGCCGCCTCATTGACGTGGCCCAGGACGTCATCACCCACGAGGAGGACTGCGGCACCACCGAGGGCATCTGGATTTCCGAGCCCAAGGAAAAGGGCATCCTCCCGCCGATGGCGGACCGCATGCTCGGCCGGCTGGCGGCGGCGGACGTCGTCCACCCGGAGACGGGCGAGGTCATCGTGCCGCGCAACAGCGAGCTCGACGAGGACGCCGTGGCCCGCATCGTGGAGGCCGGCATCACCTCCGTCTACGCGCGGTCGCCCCTCACCTGCCAGTCCCGCCAGGGCACCTGCCAGTACTGCTACGGGCGCGACCTGACCAAGGGCAAGCTCATCGAGTCGGACGTGGCCGTCGGCATCATCGCCGCCGAGTCCATCGGCGAGCCGGGCACCCAGCTGACGCTGCGGACCTTCCACACCGGCGGCGTGGTCGGCCTCGACATCACCTCCGGTCTGCCCCGCGTGGAAGAGCTCTTCGAGGCCCGCACCCCGCGCGGCCAGGCCACCATCTCCGAGATTGACGGCGTGGCCGAGGTCATCCAGAACGAGGAAGAACGCAAGGTGAAAATCGTGTCCACGGACACGTTCAAGGACGAGTACGACCTGCCGGCCGGCTACGACGTGCAGGTCACCAAGGGACAGTGGGTGGACATCGGCACCGTGCTGGCCACCCCCGCCGAGGCCATGAAGAAAGGCGAGGAGAACCTCCCCGAGAAACAGCCCGTCATCGCCCGGTTCTCCGGCGAGGTCAACGTCACCAAGAAGAAGCTGACCATCAGCTACGCGGAGCGCGAGGAACGCGAGTACCTCGTCACCTCCTCTGCCAGCATCTGGGTGGAGACCGGCGACGAGGTGAAGGCCGGCCAGCAGCTCACCGACGGCTCCGTCAACCCGCACGATATCCTGCGCATCCTCGGCAAGGAGGCCGTGCAGCAGTACCTCGTGGACGAGGTCCAGAAAATCTACGGCTCCCAGGGCGTGACCATCAACGACAAGCACATCGAGGTCATCGTCCACCAGATGCTCACCAAGGTGCGCATCGATTCCGCCGGGGATACCGACCTCGTGCCGGACGAGCTCGTGGACAAGTACATCTACGAAGACACCAACGCCAAGGTCCTCGCCGAGGGCGGCGAACCCGCCACCGCCCACACCGTGCTGCTCGGCATCACCCGCGCCTCGCTGAGCACCGAGAGCTGGCTGGCGGCCGCCTCCTTCCAGGAGACCACCCGCATCCTCACCGAGGCCTCGGCCAACGGCAAGGTGGACCACCTCGTCGGGCTCAAGGAGAACGTCATCATCGGTAAGCTCATCCCGGCCAGCTACCTCACCGAAGAGCAGGTCGAGGAGCTGGAAAAGGCCGCCCGCGAGGACACCGAGGCGATGCGCCTGCTGGCGAGCCTGTCCATGACGGACGGGCTGCCCTCCGAGAGCGACCTGCCCTTCGGCTTCGGGCCGGACATCACCGGCGGCGGCGAGAGCCTCCAGCCCGGCGGCGGCCACCAGGACGAGGAGTACCCGCTGACCGGCGCGGACGCGGAAGCCATGCACACGCCGGAGGTGGACCTCGGCGATACCGGCGAGGAGAACGCGGACGTCACCACCGTCCCCACCCACCACGACCACCGCGACGAGCTCTACCCGCCGGAGGAAGAACCCGGCGAGGACCGGCTGCCCCTCGACGAGGAGCCGGCACCGGAAGAGTAACAGGCAAGGACGCTTTCGTCAGGGGGTGCGGCTATAGCACGTATCGTATCCGGCAAGCAGAACACGGACGACGCGCCGCTCGATTTCAGCCTGCGGCCCCGCACGCTGGCTGATTTTCCCGGCCAGGACCGGACGAAGGAAAACCTGCAAATAGCCATCTCCGCCGCCAGGGGCCGGGGCGAGTCCATGGACCACGTGCTGTTCTACGGGCCCCCCGGCCTCGGCAAGACCTGCCTGGCCCATATCATCGCCGCCGAGGTCGGCGTCAACATCAAGACGACCTCCGGCCCGGCCATCGAGCGCACCGGGGACCTGGCCGCTATCCTCACCAACCTCAAGCCGCACGATATCCTCTTCATCGACGAGATCCACCGCCTCAACCGCACCGTGGAGGAGATCCTCTACCCGGCGCTCGAGGACTTCGCCCTGGACATCATCATCGGCAAGGGGCCGGGGGCCAAGAACCTGCGGCTCAACCTGCCCCCCTTCACCCTCATCGGCGCCACCACCCGCTACGCCATGCTGAGCGCCCCGCTGCGCGACCGCTTCGGCGCCGTCTACCGGCTTGATTTCTACGACCAGCCCACCCTGGAACTCATCGTGGCCCGCTCGGCGCGCATCCTCGGCGTCCACGCGGAGCCGGACGGCATCCGGGAAATCGCCCGCCGCTCCCGGGGCACCCCCCGCGTCGCCAACCGGCTCCTGAAACGGGTGCGGGACTACGCCGAGGTCATGGCGGACGGCATCATTACCTGTGACGTCGCCAACGCGGCGCTCTCCAAGCTGGAGGTGGACCCCATCGGCCTCGACGAGACGGACCACAAGGTGCTCCGCACCATCATCGAGAAGTTCAACGGCGGGCCGGTCGGGCTGGACACCATCGCCGCCTCCATCAGCGAGGAGGCGGACACCATCACGGACGTCTACGAGCCCTACCTCATGCAGCTCGGCTTCCTGGAGCGAACGCCCCGGGGCCGGGTGGCCACCCGCCGCGCCTACGAGCACCTCGGCCTCCCCTTCGAAAACTCCGCCCAGCAGAAGCTGCTCTAGCCCGCCCTTCCCCCGCCGCCTACGTGTACTCCAGCACCCGGAGGCGCTTCGGCAGCTTCGGCGGCCGCAGGAACAGCAGCACCACCGCCGCCGCGAAGAGGAGCGCCGCGAACGTCAGGAACGCCACGTGGTAGCTGTTGGTGATGTCGTGTATCCAGCCGGCGAAGATGGGCGAGACCAGGCCCACCGGCGCGTTGATGAACATCCCCACCCCCAGGATGGAGGCGAAGGCCCGCCGCCCGAAGTACCGGCCGCCCATCGCCAGCCGCAGGGGCGTCACCGCCCCGTTGCCGAGCCCGTACAGCGCCAGCAGCACGAAGGCCGTGGTGACGCGGGGTATCAGCAGGAACAGGCCCAACCCCATGCACTGGAGCAGGAGGGCCGTGGCGGCCACGAGCTGCAGCCGGTTCCGGGGGACACGGTCCGCCAGCAGGCCGGAGACGAACCGCGACGGTATGGTGAAGAAGATCATCATGGAAAGCATCAGCCCCGCCACCGTCTCGGAGATGCCGATGTCCGTCAGGAACGGGACGACGTGGACGGTAATGCCGCCGACCACGAGGATGGAGCACGACCAGCCGAAGAGCATGATCCAGAAGCTGCTGGTGTGGAGCGCCTCCCGCACGGTGAACTCCCGCTCCTCGAAGCTCTCGGCGTAGCGCACGCCGGCGGTGACGAGGTCCTCCTTCACGGTCTCGCCGCGGGCGGCGCCGTCCGGCAGCAGGCCGTAGTGCTCCGGCCGCTTGGACTTGATGAAGGCCAGCGTCACCGGGATGCAGACGAGCATCACGAAGGCCCAGACGAGACAGGCGTTCCGCCACCCCTGCGTGATGGTGAGCCAGGTGACGATGGGCACCACCGCTATCTGGCAGAGGCCGATGATGGCGAAGCGGACGCCGAAGGCCAGGCCGCGGCGGGCGATGAACCAGTCGCTCAGGGACTTGTCAATGGCGATGGTCAGGCCCAGGTTCTGCCCGATGCCGACCATGACGCCCCAGAAGACGTAGTACTGCCAGGCCTGGTCGGCGCCGTGCATCAGGACCAGTCCGAGCACCACGAAGCTGACGCCGGTGATGATGACCCACTTGGGCCCGAAGCGGTCGGCCGCCCAGCCGGTCAGCGGGCCCTCGATGCCGCCCTGGAGCCGGGCGATGCCGGTGGCCAGCGAGGCCCCCGCCCGGGAGAGATTGAGGTCCTCGGCGAGCGGCTTGAAGAACACGGAGATGCCCTGCCCCACGAAGCCCTGGCCGGCGCCGGTCATCACGGCCGCGATGATGACCATCCACCAGCCGGTGAAAAGACGCAACGAGAGTTTCCGCTTTTTGATCAAATTCGGTGACGTCCCCGCGTGGCGAGGCAGCGGAGCGGTAACGCGGGGTCTCCCTGATTGTACACGGAACGGCACCGCGTCTCAAGTCCGGGGGAACCCCGCCGCTAGGGCCGGAACGGCAGCGTGAAGGAAAAGACGGAGCCCTGGCCGGGCTCCGAGGCCACCCAGATGCGCCCGCCGTGGGCCTCGACGAGGTGCTTGCAGACCATCAGGCCGAGCCCGAGCCCCCGGCTGCTGCGAGAGGTCTCGCCGAGCCGCTCGAAGGGCGTGAACAGGCGGGACCGCTCCTCCGGGCTCATGCCCTTGCCCCGGTCAATGACGCTCACCTGGACCTCGCCGTTGTGCACCGCCACCGCGATCCGTATCTCCGTGCCGGCGGGGGAGTACTGGGCGGCGTTGCCCAGCAGGTTCCGCAGGACCTGGCGGACGCGGACACGGTCAATTAAAAGCGGCGGGAGGGTTTCCGCGATATCGAGGACCACCCGGAAGCCTTCCAGGCGCGGCCCTTCCCCGGCCACGACGTCTCTCAAGAACGGGCCGAGGTCCGTTTCCTCCACCGCCAGCTCGAGGCGGCCGGCCTGGTGACGGGAGAGCTCCACGAGGTTGTCCAGTATCTGGGCGAGCTCGTCGGCACTGTGCCGCGCGTCCCGCAGCATCAGGTCCCGCTCTTCCGGCTTGATGTTCGGCAGGGACGCCACGTGGAGCGTGCCGGAGAGGACCGTCATCGGCGTGCGGAGCTCGTGGGAGACCAGGCCGATGAACTCGTCCTTGATGTCGTCCACCTTCTTGTGCTCGGTAACGTCCAGGCTGATGCCCACCATGCGCACCGCCCGCCCGCCGATGTCGTAGATGCCGTGGCCCATTGACTGTATCCACCGCTCGCCGCGCTCCGGGTGGCGGATGCGGTACTCCAGCTGGTACTCCCTGTGCCCGGCCACCGCCTCGTTGACGGCGGACACCACCTTCTCGCGGTCGTCGGCGGCCACCGTATCGAGCGAGTTTTCCAGCGTCATCACCGTGTCCGGCGGCAGGCCCCAGAGCCGGTACATCTCCGGCGACCACCAGGCCACCCCCGTCTCCAGGTTCCAGTCCCAGGCCCCGCTGCCGGAGCCGCGCAGCGCCCAGCGCAGGCGCTCTTCCTGCTCGCGGAGCCGCTCTTCGCTCCGGGCCAGGTTGCGGAAGAGGAGGTCGTAGGGGTTCTGCAGGCCGGTCTCCACGATGGCCTTGTAGACCAGGTAGTAGGCCACCACCTTGAGCAGGTGCCCTATCATGTTGCTGATGCCGTAAACGTCCGTGTAGAGCGTGAAGGACATCTCCGAGGCGATGGTGACGACGAGCGCGACCACGAGCAGCCGGACCACCACCGGGCTGAAGTCCTGCCGCCGCCGGTAGAGCTCCCAGGCGGCTACCGCCAGCATCGCGGAAATGACGTATTCGCTGGCTATCTTGAAGGTCGTCAGCCCGGCGCCGTCCACGTAGGCGGTCGGAAAGATGTGCCAGGTGAACATGGCGGCCAGGAGCAAGCCCGTCACCACGGTGTAGACCGCCGCCGCGGCGGCCGCGTTGAGCCGGCGCTCGATGAAGAGCGGCGCGATAAGGAAGGTGAGACCCTCCAGATACCGGGCCGCGATCCAGAGCTGGGTGGCCGGGTTGGCCCCGAACTGGGGGAAGACGCCCATGCCCTTGTAGCTCAGCGTGTGGATGAAATCGAGCCCGCCGATGAACACGAAGGCGATGCCGACCAGCAGGAAGTACCGGTTGTCCAGGAAGCGCCGTGAGTTCCAGGCGATGGCGAAGATGGCGAAGGCGATGACGATGCTGAAACCCTCCGCCAGCCAGTGGAAGAACAGGTAGTTATGGCTGCTCAGGTGGTAGAGGGCGAAGAGCACGCCGGCGCCCACCAGCACCGCCAGGACGAGCCTGACGACCGGCCGGCGGGACCAGGTTTCGAGAGCGGTGCCGGCTGCGGCCAAGGTCTTCATGCGGGAGAGCGCCCGTTCCCTTCGTTTGAATAACGATTCAAATAAATACCCCATTGTAGCATACCGGGCCGCCCGACACCTAACCTTGTCCCCCGCCGCCGATGTGCTACAATCATGGGTAGCATACTACCGGGAGGCCGTCATGTACAAGGTCAAGTCTTTCACCACCGAGATTAAGATATTCGAGACCCGCCGCGAGCTGGAGACGCTCGACGCGCTCGTCAACGACTTCATCGCCAGTAACAACGTGACCAAGCTGAAGTCCGTGAGCGACTGCTGCACGACCGACGACTCCGGAGCCACCATCGGCATCGTCCGGACCATCGCCTACCAGCAGGACTAGCTGCCGCCCCGGGACCGTCGCCGTGGGACGGATGATATTCCACCCGCTGATGTAAAAAATACTTGACATTTAGTATTTTTTATTTTACAATATGTCCGGTAGACAGCACCTGAACGGGAGGTGGCACCATGGCACCCATGCAGAAACGGGCCTGGTGGGGACTGGCCCTCGGCGGGGCGTTCGCCGTCGCTTTCGCCGTCGTCTTCGCGGCCATGGGCGGCATCGAGGAGTTCGACCGCAACGCCGGCTTCCGCCTCACCATTGACGCCCTCATGCTCGGCGCCCTCGTCGTCAACCTCGTCATCGTCAACATCCCCATCCGCAACCGCGGCCTCGCCGACGAGCGGGACATCGCCATCTTCGACCGCGCCCCGCGAGTCCAGTGGCTGGCCGTCATCGTCACCCTCGTCGGCTGGACCATCGGCCTGACGGAGGCGTACCACGGCACCCGGCTGGTACCGAGCGTCTGGCTCTACGTCGTCTTCATGTCGGTGCTCATCATGGGCACGCTGGCCCAGTCGCTCGGCATCCTCATCGGCTATCGGAGGATGGCGCGGTAGCGCCGCCGCAGAGAGGAGGTTGGGACCATGTCGATCAGCCAGAAGACCGCCTGGATACAGCTCGTCGTTTCCTCTCTCGCCCTCGTGGCCTGCGCCGTCCTGATGCTGGTGCAGGCCCTGGCCTCCGTCATCATCTACGCGAGGGGCGTACCCCGTGGCTAGGATCGGCAATACCATCCGCCGGCTGCGCTTCGAGCACGGGGAGATGACCCAGGAAGACCTGGCCCGCCGCGCCGGCTGCACGCGGCAGACCATCATCGCGCTGGAGCAGGGCAGGTACGTCCCCTCCCTCGAGCTGGCCTTCCGCATCGCGCGGGTGTTCGGCGCCGCCCTGGAGGACGTGTTCGAGTACCTGGGCTGACGGGAGGTTTCCGTGACCTACCAGACCTGTAAAACGTGGCGCGCGGCCCTTGTCGCCGCCGTCGGCGCGGCGGCCGCCGCCGGGGTCGTCATCGGCAACGTCTACGTGCTGCTCGCCGCTATCGCGGCCGGTATGGTGCTCCTCATCGTCCTCCGCCGCCGGCTGACCGGGGTCGTCGAGGACGAGCGTACCTACGCCGTCGCCTACAGGGCGGCCCGCCTGACGGTCGCTGTTTTCGGCGTCGGGATGGCCCTCGTCGGCGCGGTGCTGCTGGCCGTGGCGAGGCAAGACTTCACCTCCACGACGGCCCGGATCGGCTTCACCCTCGAGTTCGCCACCTGCGCCTTGCTCATCGTCAACCAGTTCGCCTATTATTACTATAACCGGAAGATGAGCGGCTGTTCATGAGCAAGGTGCTCCTCCATATCTGCTGCGCCCACTGCGCGGCCTATCCCGTCGAGCACTGGCGGCGGGAGGGCCACGACGTCGGCGGCTACTGGTACAACCCCAACATCCACCCCTACACGGAGCACCAGCAGCGGCTGGCGGCGGTGCGGGACCTGGCGGAGAAGGACGGGCTCGCGCTCATCGAAGCGGACGGCTATGATATGCCCGAGTGGTTCCGGCGCGTCGCCGGGCATGAGGACGACCGCTGCCGCCACTGCTTTACCCTGCGGCTGGAGGCGGCCGCCCGGGCGGCCAGGGAGCACGGCTGCGACGCCTTCACCTCTACCCTGCTCATCAGCCCCCACCAGGACCACGGGCTTTTGAAGGCCATCGGGGAAGAGGTGGCCGCCGCCGTCGGGGTGGACTTCCTCTACGCCGACCTGCGCAAGCGCTACTCGGACAGCCGCCGCATCACCAAGCCGCTGGACCTCTACCGGCAGCAGTACTGCGGCTGCCTCTACAGCGAGTGGGAGCGCTACCGCGAGCCGCGCCCCTGAAGCCGGCGAGCGGTCACGGCGCAAAGAGAAGGCCGGCGGGAGCGGTTCCCGCCGGCCTCGTTTGTCCGTTGTTGCTGGCTGCTAGTTGGCGATGCTGTAGACGATCTGCACGTTGGTGGTGACGTCAATCTCGCCGGCGCTGATGGAGGTGGCCGGCACCGGGGCCGCGCTGTCGGCCGCCGCGAAGGTGCGGTAGATCGGGCCCGGAGTGCTGCTGCTCTCGCTGATGTAGGTTATCTTGCCGAGCGTCACGCCGGACGCGCTGGCGATCTGCTGGGCCTTGGCCTGGGCGTCCGCCACGGCCTGCTGCCGGGCCTGCTCGTAGTACTGGCTCGGGTCGCTGATGTCGAAGGCGATGTTGTTGATGCGGATGAGGTTCCCGGCCGCGGCCACGACGGCGTCTATGACCTCGCCCGTGCTGTCAATGTTCCGTATCTTGGCGGTGACGGTGTTGGTGACCTGGTAGCCGGTCACGTCCTGCTCCCCCGTGGTCTGGTTGTACTTGGTGAGCTGCGTGACCGTGTAGTACTGGGTCTGGATGTCCTTGTCCGCCACGCCCTGGTCCTTGAGGATCTGCATGACGCTGTCCATGCCCTGGGAGACCTGGGCCTGGGCGTCCTGGGCGTTGTCCGCCTGGGCCTGGACGCCGAGCGTCAGGATGGCGATGTCCGGCTCCGCCTGGACCTTGCCTTCTCCGGTGACCCAGATGCCCTGCTGCTGATTGTCGAGGTTGCCCTGGAGCTGCAGCGTTCCGTTGACCCCGCCCGAGCAGCCGGCGAGACCGACGACGCCGACGATAATCGCCAGCCCGATGACGACAAGCCAAATTTTCTTCATGGTTGGTGCCTCCTTTTTCATTATGGGTGATTGTCGTTCCACACTATAAAACGCAAAAGAGCCCGGCGGGTTAGCAGCAGCGGCGGGGGAATTTTCAGGCGGGCTAGTGGTTGAGGCCGTTGAGGACGTTGTCATAGCCGCTCGTCACCACTTCGAGGGCGTGCTCGAGCCCCTCCCGGGCGGCTTCCGGCGCGGTGCCGAGGGCGTCCACGAGCTTCTGGGCGGCCTCGGTGGCCTGGGCGGCCACGTCCGCCTCGAAGGACGAAGCCTCACCGCCGGCGATGCTGACGTCGCCGGTGCCGGAGGGCGCGCTCTGCGTGAAGGTTACGGTGGGGGCGGGCGCCGTCGGCGAGGGGCGGGACGTCGGGGACGGGACCGCGAGCGAGGGCGGCGTGGTGGCCGTGGTAGTGGGCGTGGCCGTCATCGTCGCCTGGGTGGTGGCCGGGGCCCGCAGGGCGCCCTCGTCGGCCTTGGAGGCCATCATGGCGCTCTCTTCATTGCCGCCCACGACGCCGGCCATGGCGACGAGCTGGCTGTCCAGGTGGTCGGTGGCCTTCGCCACCGCGGCGGCGTCGCCCTTGGCGGCCATGGCGATAATCTCGTCAACGCGCCGCGCGGCGAACTGCGCGTAGAGCTCCGCCTTGCCTTGGTCCGACCCGGCCAGCGAGATGCGGACGGACTCGGTCGCCAGCTTCACGGAATAGAGGAAATTGTCCGGCTGGGCGCTGGTGGCGGCGAAGACGGTGCCGCCCCCGCCGAGGATGATGACCGCCAGCACGGCGACGGCGCTGACCCACCAGTGCCGGAAGCTGAACGTGGCGATTGCCTTGCGCACCGGCAGGTCGTGGAGGGCCTGCTGGAACTGGCGGGACGCCTCCTGGCGAAATTCCGGGCGCGGCGCCACGTCCGCGGCGTCCTTCGCCTGGAAGGCGGTCTCCAGCAGCGGCCGGAGCTCCTCGGCGTGGTCAGGGTGGCGCTCCAGGCACGCCCGGACGCTCTCCCCGCCCAGGATGCTCTCCAGGCACTCGTCCAGTATGGTATCGAATTCTTCGGTCTGCTTCATGGTAGGGTCCCGGCCGCCATCACCCGCCGCAGCGCCGCCACGGCGCTGTGCTGGAGGGCCTTGATGGCTCCTTCGCTCTTGCCCATCGTCCGGGCGCACTCGGCGATGGAAAGCTGCCCGCCGAAGCGGAGGGAGATGACCTCCCGCTGGGCCTCGGTGAGCTTTTGCGTGGCCCGGGCGAGCTCTTCCATCGTCATTTTCGTCTCGGCGGCCTTCTCCGGGTCGTCCCCGCCCGGCGGGTCCGTATCGTCCAGGGTGACCGTGGGGCGCTTGGACTTCTTGCGGAAGTAGTCCACGATCTGGTTGTGGGCGATGCGGTAGAGCCAGGACGAGAACGGCATCCCCTTGTACCTGTACGAGCCGATTGACTGGACGGCGTTGAGGAAGACCTGCTGGGTAAGGTCCTCGGCTTCCATCCTGTCTCCGATCTTCACGGCGATGTACCGGTAGATCCGGTCGAAGTTCGCCTCATAAAGTTGAGTCAAAGCCACGGGGTCGCGCTCCTGCGCGCGCCGTATGAGGCTCTCCTCACTCTGCACCTGACAACTCCATGCTGGCCGGGACTGGCGTGGGGGTAACCCGGCCGGTGACCTCCGTTACCCTGTGCACCTAGTATAACGCAAGAGGGGTGGAAAGGATAGGAACGAGTAAACGACAGGAAAACAATTACATATCAACGAATCGGATATATTGAAAATTACACCGTCAATTTTGATCGTACTATTCGGATTTTGATGGTGGGAGGAATATCTGATTCAGCCGTAAATTTTCTTCAATGATTGAAATATCATTTTGAGAGAGACCTAGTATTTCATATATTGATTGGTCGATAGCGTAAAATTTCGAAGAAACTGAATCGTTGTATTGCCCGATCAGCTCGCTTTTTGAATCCTTGTCTTTACCTTTCATGCGCTTATTATATTCAATAAGAAAGGCTCTTTCATCTTGAAGAATTTCATCAAACATTGAATTTATGCTTGTAAGCAACCTGCGGTGTTGTGAGTTCCTTTTTCTAATTATAGGTACCCTTAACTCGGTAAAAATATTCTTACGAAAAATATCCATACTATCAAAACGATTAAGACAATACCATAAATTGAAAGAAGATTTTAAAAAACTGATTAAGAATTTAAATCCATATAGGGCTGACAATTTTGACGGGTATATTTTAAGTACTAAGTATCGTTCATCACAGATTACAGGATAATCGCGTTTCGAATAATAAATTCCCCCTCCGGGAACAATATATACAGTCTCCCTTTCTTCAGCTTTAGGGATTGGCTTTCGAATAGTCCAGAGCGGAAGGCTATTTCTTAAATACGCATAGGTTAGTCTTGTACCAATATTCCCTTGAAAATAATACACATTTCCACGAGAATATCCATTCCCATATAACTCAAGATGCTTGTTAATCTGGTCCAATTGGGATTGTTGCTTTTCATCAAGGGAAACAGGACGC
>DAOUEG010000077.1:0-1906 GCA_034430495.1 Dehalococcoidales bacterium | reverse complement strand
AGCATCATGTCCCGCGCTTCCTTGACGGCGGCGCGGGAGAGCGGCACGTGGACGGCCATCTGGTCGCCGTCGAAGTCCGCGTTGAAGGCGGAGCAGACGAGCGGGTGTATCTGGATGGCGGAGCCGTCAATGAGCACCGGCTCGAAGGCCTGGATGGACAGGCGGTGGAGGGTCGGGGCGCGGTTGAGCAGGACGGGACGCTCCTTGATGACCTCTTCCAGGATATCGTAGACCTCCGCCTTGGCGCGCTCCACGAGGCGCCGGGCGCTCTTGATGTTGGGGGCCAGCCCCTGGGCGACGAGGCGCCGCATGACGAAGGGCTTGAACAGCTCGAGGGCCATGCGCCGGGGCAGGCCGCACTGGTGCAGCTTGAGCTCCGGGCCGCAGACGATGACCGAGCGGCCGGAGTAGTCCACGCGCTTGCCGAGCAGGTTCTGCCGGAACCGGCCCTGCTTGCCGCGGAGCATATCGGAGAGGGACTTGAGCTTGTGGTTGCCGCTGATGGAAATGGCGCGGCCCCGGCGGCCGTTGTCAATGAGGGAGTCAACGGCTTCCTGGAGCATGCGCTTCTCGTTGCGGATGATGATCTCCGGCGCGCCGATGTCAATGAGGTGGCGGAGCCGGTTGTTGCGGTTGATGACGCGCCGGTAGAGGTCGTTGAGGTCCGACGTGGCGAAGCGTCCGCCGTCCAGCTGGACCATCGGCCGCAGGTCCGGCGGCAGCACCGGCAGGACGGTGAGGATCATCCACTCCGGCTTGTTGCCGGAGGACCGGAACGCCTCCACGACGCGGAGCTGCTTGCTCGCCTTCTTGCGGCGCTGGCCGGAGGACGACTGCGTTTCCATGAGCAGGTTGTTGCGGATATCGTCGAGGTTGATGGCCTTGAGCAGGGCCAGGATGGCCTCGGCGCCCATGCCCGCGTCGAAGACGTCCGGGTACCGGTCGGTGAGGTCGTGGTACTGGCTCTCGGTGAGGAGCTCCTTGGGGGCCAGGCCCTTGAGGCGCTCGATGTCCGCGGCCAGGCCTTCCTCCATCTTCTCGCGCTCTTCGACCAGCAGGCCGCGGACGCGGTTGATGTCCGCCACGTCGGCGTCCTCCGCCTCCATCTCCTGGACCTGGCCCTCGACGGCCTCCTCGCGCTCGGCGATGGTGCCCTGGGCTTCCTCTTCGAGCCGCTCGATGGCCGCCTGGCGGGCCTCCTCGTCAACCCTGGTGACGATGTACTGGGAGAAGTAGAGCACGTGCTCGAGGCTGCGGGGGGAGAGGTCGAGCAGCAGGCCGAGGCGGCTCGGGATGCCCTTGGCGAACCAGATGTGGCTCACCGGGCAGGCCAGCTCGATGTGCCCCATGCGCTCGCGGCGCACCTTGGCGCGGGCCACTTCCACGCCGCACTTGTCGCAGATGACGCCCTTGTAGCGGATGCGCTTGTACTTGCCGCAGTAGCACTCGAAGTCCTTGGTCGGCCCGAATATACGCTCGCAGAAGAGGCCGTCCCGCTCCGGTTTCAGGGTGCGGTAGTTGATCGTTTCCGGCTTGGTGACCTCGCCGTACGACCAGCTCCGTATCTGCTCCGGCGAAGCCAGGGAGATACGGACGGCATCAAAATCGTTAATCTCGAACATCTTCGTCTACACCTCGTTCTCGGTATCGGCGGGGGCCTCTGCGGCCCCGTCCGCCGGTTTCGTCTCTTCTTCGGCGGTCTCCGCGGCGGGCTCTGCCGCCTCGTCAACCGGGGCTTCTTCCGCCGCTTCTTCGGCGGCGGGTTCTGCCGCCTCGTCAACCGGGGCTTCTTCCGCCGCTTCTTCGGCGGCGGGTTCCTCCGCCTCGTCAGCCGGGGTTTCTTCCGCCGCTTCTTCGGCGGCGGGTTCTGCCGCCTCGTCAGCCGGAGCCTCTTCCGCCGCGGCTT
>DAOUEG010000076.1:0-13929 GCA_034430495.1 Dehalococcoidales bacterium | reverse complement strand
GAATCGTAGTAGACGCCGCCGCCGAAGCCGGTCTTGATGTCCAGGCAGGTGGCGGAGCCGAACTGGAGCTCGTACCACTTGTAGAGCTTGCCGACGCGGGGCATGACCTCGCCCATTTTGCTCTTGTCCGTCATGGAGGCGCGGTCGCGGCCGAAAATCTGGCCGACCATCAGGGCCGCGCCGAGCAGCCCCCCGCAGGCGTCCCGCATGCCGCCGATGCCCCCGGTCATGGCGGTGGAAGCGCGGAGGACGGCGTCATCTTCCAGGCCGAGCACGTCTTGCAACGCAAGAACGGCGCTCTGGGCTCAGGAGCCGTACTCGTGCATGTACTTCCGGGCGAGCTCCCGGGCGCGCTGGATGGCGTTATCTCTTTCGGCGAGCATGGTCGGGCGGTCTCCTTCCTTCTTTCCAGGTTCGCTGGCGTTCTTCGTCAATGACGAGCTCCTTGCGCAGCTCGATGATGCGGTCGCGGAAGAGGGCCGCCTTCTCGAACTCGAGCTGGCGGGCGGCGGCCTTCATCTGTAACTCAAGCTCCTTGACGAGACGGGTGATATCTTCCCGGGAGGACGGGCCGGTGGTGTAGGCGGCCTTCTTCTCGGCCACGGCGGCGGCGCGGACGCGCTCGGTAATATCGCGGACGGCCTTGCGGATACCCTGCGGGGTGATGCCGTGGGCGGCGTTGTAGGCCTCCTGGATGACGCGGCGGCGGTTCGTCTCGTCAATGGCCTCCTGCATGGATTTCGTAATCGTGTCGGCGTACATGATGACGTGGCCGTCCACGTGGCGGGCGGCGCGGCCCATCGTCTGGATGAGCGAGCCGCGGGAGCGCAGGTAACCTTCCTTGTCGGCGTCGAGGATGGCGACGAGGGCGACCTCCGGGAGGTCAAGTCCTTCACGGAGGAGGTTGATGCCGACGATGACGTCATAGACGCCGAGGCGGAGGTCGCGGAGTATCTCGACGCGCTCCAGCGTGTCCACCTCCGAGTGCAGATAGTGGGTCTTGACGCCCATCTCCGCCAGGTAGTCCGCCAGCTCCTCGGCCATGCGCTTGGTGAGGGTGGTGACGAGGCAGCGGGTCCCCTTTGCCACGCGCTGCCTGATCTGGTCGAGCAGGTCGTCCACCTGGCCCCGGGTGGGCTTGATCTCGATGGTGGGTTCGAGCAGGCCGGTCGGCCGGACGAGCTGCTCCACCACCTGGGTGGAGTTCTTGAACTCGTACTCGCCGGGGGTGGCCGAGGTGTAGACGGCCTGGTTGACGTGCTGCTGGAACTCGTTGAAATCCAGCGGGCGGTTATCCAGCGCGGAGGGCAGGCGGAAGCCGTAGTCCACCAGCGTCTCCTTGCGGGCGCGGTCGCCGCGGTACATGCCGCGTATCTGGGGCAACGTCATGTGGGACTCGTCCACGAAGAGGAGCCAGTCCTTGGGGAAGTAATCGAGCAGCGTCCACGGCGCGGAGCCGGCGGCGCGGCCGGCCAGGTGGCGGGAGTAGTTCTCCACGCCGGAGCAGTAGCCGGCCTCCTGGAGCATTTCCAGATCGTAGTTGGTGCGGGATTCCAGCCGGGCGGCCTCCAGCACCTTGCCCTCGGCGCGGAGCTGCTTGAGGCGGTCTTCCAGCTCCTGTTTGATGCTCTCGATGGCCTGGGCCATCTTCTCCGCCGAGGTGACGAAGTGCTTGGCCGGGTAGATGTCCACGTGGTCCATCTCCTGGAGCAGCTCGCCGGTGAGGGGGTCAATAGAGAGGATGCGCTCGACGGTATCGCCGAAGAACTCGACCCGCAGGGCGAGCTCCTCGTAGGCGGGCTGGATTTCCAGAGTATCGCCGCGGAGGCGGAAGTTGCCGCGGGAGAGGTCGAGCTCGTTGCGGCCGTACTGCATGTCCACGAGGTCGCGGAGGAGTTTCCTCCGGGGGTATTCCTCGTCTTTCGTGATGGAAGCGACGAAGGAGCGGTACTCCTCCGGCTCGCCGAGGCCGTAGATACAGGAGACCGAGGCGACGATGAGGACGTCGCGGCGCTCGAAGAGGGCGCGGGTGGCGGCGTGGCGGAGCTTGTCAATCTCCTCGTTGATGTCCGCGTCCTTCTCGATGTAGAGGTCCTTCTGGGGGACGTAGGCTTCGGGCTGGTAGTAGTCGTAGTAGGAGACGAAGTATTCCACGGCGTTGTGAGGGAAGAACTCCCGGAACTCGGCGGCGAGCTGGGCGGCGAGGGTCTTGTTGTGGCAGATGACGAGGGTCGGGCGCTGAGCGCGCTCGATGACGTTGGCCATGGTGAAGGTCTTGCCGCTGCCGGTGACGCCGAGCAGGGTCTGGTGGGCGTGACCCGCCTCCAGGCCGGCGACGAGCTTGTCCACCGCCTCCGGCTGGTCGCCGGTCATGCGGAACTCCGATTCTATCTTGAACTCGGGCATGGTTACGCTACTTCTTCAGCACCGCCATGACCTCGGCGATGTCCGGGGCGGAGAGGATCTTGTACTCCTTGACCCAGGCGACCCGGCCGTTCCCGTCCACGAGGACGTTAGCGCGCTTGGAGGTGCCGTACTGCTCGCGGAACATGCCGTAGGCGGCGGACACGGCGCCATGGGGCCAGAAGTCCGAGAGGAGGCGGAGTTTCTTCACGCCCATATCGGTGGCCCAGAGCTTCTTGGCGGGCGGGGCGTCCACGCTGATGCCGACGGGCACGGTATCGAGGGCGGCCATGGCGTCGAAGTTCGCCTCTAGGTCTTTCATCTGGGTGGTGCAGAACCCGGTGGCGGCGAGGGGATGGAACGAGAGCAGGACACGCTTGCCTTTCAAGGCACCGAGGGTAAAATCCTGCTCGTCCTGGTCTTTCAGGGTGAAGTCCGGCGCGGTCTCGCCGGGGGTGATGGCCGTGCTGCGGTCTGCCATAGTGACACCTCCTGCGGAGGGCAAGACCCCTCCACCACCAGTATAGTCTTTTAGAACTATTGTTTCAACAGGAAAATGTCGCGTTTTTGTAACGGCGGAGCTTAGCCGACGATGAGAAAAGCGATGATGGCGCCGAAGACGGCGTAGGTGATGGCCCCTGACAGGGGCGTCATGCGGCGACCGCCGCCGCCTCAGGTGGGGGTGGCGGAGCAGTCTTCCGGTTGGGCGGCGGCGCGGCGGCCGATAATCCAGCCGAAGGTGCCGCCGGCGAGGGCGCCGAGCAGGATGTAGAGCACGTTCATACTTTCACTCTAGCATACCCCGCGGGGGTTTGTCACGGCGGCCATTTCCGATGGGAAGGGGGATGGTTCCTCCTTCGACGGGCTCAGAACGAGCGACCGGCGGCGTCAAGAAATAGGTGAGCGGCTCCGCTCTTTTTGGACAGGAGGATGTATAATCTCAATGAGGGGACTATTCAGTGTTGACGGAGGCAGACCCATGGCGAACGATAACAAAGAAACGGAGACGGGCATAGTCAAGGCGGAGGCCGTGGAGCTGGACGAAGACCAGCTGTCCGAGCAGCTCTACGCGAGCGCCGGGCTCGACCCGGTGGTGGAGGCCGGGCTGCGGGACTACGACCAGAAGATACGGAGCGAGAACAAGCTCATCAAGAAGGTGCTGGGACCGAGCGAGGGGGACATCAGGGGCTACGGCGAGGCCGTGGCCCGGCGGGTGGCCTACGCCGTCTACGCGCTCCTCAACCGCCAGTACGGCGGCAAGGTAGGCGACCTGCGGGCGTACATCATGTCGCTCGAAGACGAGCGAAACCGGGCCAACAACCGTTACGACGAGCTGATGGGACGGGTCATCGGCATCTTGGGGGACGAGTATAAGCAGCTCCGCCTGGACGCCAACCAGTTCATGGACAAGCTCAACAACACCCTTGGGGAGGACATCAAGGCCTCGAAAATCGACCAGAAGGCGCTGGCGGAGAGCCTGGCGGACATTGACGGGCTGCGCGCGCAGATAGCGGCGGTGGAGAAAGAGAAGCAGGCGCTCGTCGAGAAGCACCAGCAGGAGGTAAGCAGCCTCAAGGAGAAGCAGGAGGCCGCCCTGGCCGCCCGGAGGACGGAGCACCGCGACGAGGTCAAGGAAATGAAGGCGGAGATGAAGGAGGAGCGGACCAGGCGGGAGGCCGAGGCCAAGGAGCTCACGGGCCGCATCGCGGCGCTGGAAGCGGAGGTGAAGAAGCTCGAGGGAGAAAAGGCAGGGCTCGGCGAGGAACTGGCGACGCTGAAAGCTTCCCACGAGTCATTGACGGCGTCCGTGGCGGACCTGCCGACGGCGGTGCCCGGCGAGGAGATAGGGGAGGAAACCGGCGAAGAGACCTATGCTCACCTGCTGAAGGACTCCAGGGTGCCGGACACGGTCATCAAGGGCGTGGGGCAGTTCATTGATTTCAAGAAGTACCTCAAACTGGCGGCGGCGAGGGGCGCCGAGAAAGCTGCCGAGAAGGCGAAGGAAAAGCTGTCAACGGCATAAAGTAGGCGGTGTCCCCGAGTCTCTGTGTCCCCCTTCCCGTCCGGGAAGGGGGACACTTTTTTGATGAGAAGGTACGTATTATCAGGGGTACCCCCTTGACGGGAATGATACGGGATGCTAGAATAGTTAGGTTTAACCAAACTATTAACGTCGAGCGAAGGGTATTGTGACCGCAGCCGAACCGCGTCAACCGCAGAACCGCCGCCTGGTGAAGGAGATTCTCGGGCTGGCGGACGCTATTTTCCACGCCACCGGCATCAGCGTGCCGGCGGAGTGGCTTTCGTCCAACCTGACGGTGGCCCAGCTGCGGGTGCTGCTGTTCCTGCGGACGGAGGGGCCGAGCCGGATGGGGTCCGTCGCGGCCGGCATCGGGGCGACGCTGCCGACGGTCACCGGCACGGTGGACATCCTCGTCAAGAAGGGCCTCGTGGCGCGCCGGGACGACCCGGAGGACCGGCGGCTCGTCATCTGCGAGCTGACCTCCCGCGGCAGCGACCTCATGCGGCTGGTGTGGGAGCTGGGACAGAAGCAGATAGCGGCGCTGCTGACCGGTCTCGACCGGGAACAGCTTGAGAAAGTCCACGACGTGGCGCAGCTCCTACTCCGCAACGTGACCGGCGGCGCCGGCAGGTCGCAGCCGTCGTCCTGACACTCGAGGGAGAGCACCATGTTCGCCAAACTCGGAGATTTCACCACCAAGTACCGCGCCTGGATCACGGCCGTCTGGATCATCGCCGCCGCGGTGCTGTTCCTCTTTTCGCCCAAGCTGTCCGACGTGGGCGTGACCGACGAGAGCCAGTTCCTGCCGGGCGACACGGAGTCCGCGACGGCGGCGCAGCTGCTGAAGACCGAGTTCGCCAGCCAGGCGAGCACCGAGGAAGGGAGCGGCATCATCGTCGTCCACAACGCCGCCGGGCTGACCGACCAGGACTACCGGGACGGCCAGGCCGTCCACGACTGGCTCCTCTCCGCGTCCGCGCCGGCGGGCATCAGCAGCGTCGTCTCCATCTACGAGAACGACGCCCTGCGCCAGACGCTCGTCAGCCAGGACGGCACGACGATGCTGATGACGGTGGCCTTCCAGAACGGGGCGCTGTCCTCCGACGCGGAGAAGGCGACCGTCGAGATACGGGACTACCTGAGCACCAACTTCCCGGACCTGGAGACGTACTTCACCGGGCAGACCGGGCTCGTGCAGGACATGTTCGCCTCGGTGACCAAGACCATTGACCGGGCGACCGTCGTGACGATACTGCTGGTGGCGGGGCTGTTGTTGCTCATCTACCGGTCGCCGGTGGCCATCATACTGCCGCTGGCCGCCATCGGGGCCAGCTTCGGCGTGGCCTCCGGCATCGTGGGGTGGCTGGGGAGCTGGGGCCTGCAGTTCTCCACGCTGGCGGAAGCGTACATGGTGGTCATCGTCTTCGGGGTAGGGACGGACTATTGTCTCTTCATCGTCTCGCGGTTCCGGGAGGAGCTGCGCGGCAAGCTGCCGGAGGAGGCGCAGCGGGATGCCATCCGGCACATCGCGCCGGTCATCACGGCGAGCGCGGTGACGGTCATCGTGGCGTTCCTTTCGCTGGGCATCTCGCAGTTCGGGATGAACCGGAGCATGGGCTACGCGCTGGCCATCGCCGTGTTCATCACGCTGCTGGCCGGTCTGACGCTGGTGCCGGCGCTCATCGGGCTGTTCGGCAAGTACCTCTTCTGGCCGGGCAAGATACAGGGCGGCGAGCACAAGGACGGCCGGCTGTGGCGGAAGATCGGCGGCTGGGTGAGCCAGCACCCGATCTACGTCATGATACCCATCATCATCGTGCTGGCGGTGCCGTACCTGGGCCTGCTGCATATGGAGCGGTCACCGAACATCATTGACCAGCTGCCGCAATCGTCGGAATCGGTGCAGGGCTACCACCTCATGGAGCAGCACTTTCCGGCCGGAGAGCTGTACCCCGGCTCCGTCCTCGTCGAGAACACGGGGCAGGACCTGCGCCAGGGGGATGGGCCGGGCGAGATAGCGGCGCTGGCGGGCTCGTTGGCCACGGTGGACGGCATCGAGCGGACGCAGTACTACGGCGCGCCGGCGGACGGGCTGGTCTCCGCGGCGGACCAGCTGACGACGCTGGGGCAGGCGGTTTCGGCCGGGCAGGGGCTCAGCCAGCTGAGCAAGCTGGGCGCCGTGGGAACGCAGCTCCAGGACCTGGCGATTGAGTACCCGGGGATTTTACAGAGCCCGAACTTCCAGGCCGTCTCTACCCAGCTGACCCAGGTGCAAACGCTGGCCGGGAAGGTGACGGCGGCCTCGCCCGGCGACCTGCCGGCCCTGCTGGGTGAGTTGAGCGGCGCCCTGAACGCCGCCGCCGGCGACCTCAACGGGCTGGCGGCGGAGTTCCGGCTGGAGAGCGACACGCCCTTCACGACCTATCTCAAGAGCAGCTATTTCTCCACGGACGGGCACATCGCGCGGATAACGGTCATCTACGCCGGGGACCCGAACTCCAACGCCGCCTTCGCCACCGTGGCGCGGCTGCGCGCGGCCATCGGGCAGGATATCAGCACGTCGGGCCTGAGCGGGAGCACCTACTACGTCGGCGGTGAGGTAGCCTCGCGGGCGGACATCCTGCTCGTCAATGACGCTGACTTCGGCAAAGTGGTGGGGCTGGCCGTCGTCGGCATTTTGCTCGTCATCATGATACTGCTGCGGAGCGTGCTGGCGCCGCTCTACATGGTGCTGACGGTGCTGTTCAACTACGGGGCGACGCTCGGCGTTTCGATATGGCTGTTCCTCGACGTGCTCAATCACAGCGCCATTGACTACATCCTGCCGCTGTTCGTCTTCGTGGTGCTGGCGGCGCTGGGGGCGGACTACAACATCTTCCTCGTCTCGCGCATCCGGGAGGAATCGCACAAGAACCCGCCGCACGTGGCGGTCCGGGAGGCGGTTACCCACACGGGCAACGTTATCACGGCCTGCGGCATCATCCTGGCGGGGACGTTCGCCACGCTGATGACGTCACCGCTCGGCGTCGTGTTCCAGGTGGGTTCGGCCATCGCCATCGGCGTCATCATGGACACGTTCCTGGTGCGGGCGCTGCTGGTGCCGGCCATCGCGCGGCTGGCGGGACGGTGGAGCTGGTGGCCTTCCAGGCTGTTCCGGGAAGCCAAGCAGTAGTCTAGTCCCGGAGGCAGGCCACGAGGTGCCCGTTGCCGGTATCCCGGAGCTCCGGGCGCTGGCCGCGGCACTCCTCCATGGCCACGTAGCAGCGCGGGTTGAAGTGGCAGCCGGGCGGCGGCGCGGCGGGACTGGGGACCTCCCCCTTGAGCACGACGCGGGCGCGGGTGCGCTCGATGACGGGGTTGGGCACCGGGATGGCGGAGAGCAGGGCCTTGGTGTAGGGGTGGAGGGGGTTCTCGTAGAGCTCCCGAGAGCCGGCGATCTCGATGATGCGTCCCAGGTACATGACGGCGATGCGGGTGCTGATGTGCTGGACGACGGAGAGGTCGTGGGCGATGAAGAGGTAGGTGAGGCCGAGCTTCTCCTGCAAATCTTCCAGCAGGTTGATTATCTGGGCCTGGATGGAGACGTCGAGGGCGGAGACGGGCTCGTCGCAGATGATGAGCGAGGGGTTGCAGGCGAGGGCCCGGGCGATGCCGAGCCGCTGGCGCTGGCCGCCGCTGAACTCGTGGGGGACGCGGGTCATCATGGAGGGGTCGAGCCCGACGAGGCGGAACAGCTCGGCGACCTTGTCGTTGAACTCCCCGCGGACCTTCAAACCGTGGACGATGAGCGGCATGCCGACGATGGTGCGGGCCGTCTGGCGGGGATTGAGGGAGCCGTAGGGGTCCTGGAAGATAGCGCCCATGTTGGCGCGCACGGCGCGGAGGCCCTGGCCGCGGAGGCCGGTGATGTTGGTGCCGTTGAAGATTATTTTCCCACCCGTCGGCGCGTAGAGGCGGAGCAGGCAGCGGCCGGTGGTGGTCTTGCCGCAGCCGCTCTCGCCGACGAGGCCGAGCGTCTCGTTGGGGCGGATGGTGAAGCTGATGTCATCCACGGCCTTAATCTCGCCGACCCGGCGCCGCAGGATGCCCCGCGTGATGGGGAAGTACATCTTGAGGTTCTCCACGGCGACGACGTTTTCCGGCAGTCCGTTCATGCGTTCTCCGACGGTACGTGATAGCAGGCGGCGTAGTGCTCGCCCTGCACCCGGTGGAGGGGTGGCCAGGGTTGCTCCCGGCAGACGTCGAGGGCGAGGTCGCAGCGGGGCAAGAAGGCGCAGTGCGGGGGCATGTCAATGAGGTCCGGCGGCAGGCCGCGGATGGGGACGAGCTTCTTCTCCTCCCGCGTCTCGCCGAGCTGGGGCACGCAGCGGAGCAGGCCGATGGTGTAGGGGTGGCGCGGGTCAAGGAAGATGTCATCGGCGGGGCCGGACTCCACGATGCGGCCCGAGTACATGACGTAAATGCGCTCCGCGTAGCGGGCGACGACGCCCAGGTTGTGGGTGACGATGACGAGCGAGGTGTTGAGCCGCTCGACCATGTCCTGCATCAGCTCCAGCAGCTGAGCCTGGGTGGTGACGTCCACGGCGGTAGTGGGCTCGTCGGCGATGAGGATGCGGGGGTTGCAGGAGAGGGCGATGGCAATCATGACGCGCTGGCGCATGCCGCCGCTGAACTGGTGGGGGTAGGCGTTGAGGCGGTTCTTGGCGTCCGGGATGCCGACGAGGCGGAGGAGCTCGATGGAGCGTTCGGCGGCGGCCTGGGGGTTGAGCTTGAGGTGGATTTCCAGCGTCTCGGTGAGCTGGCGGCCGATGGTCAGAACGGGGTTGAGGGAGGTCATCGGCTCCTGGAAAATCATGCCGACGCGGGCCCCGCGGATGGCGCTCATCTCCGGGCCCTTGGCGGGGAACTTCAGCAGGTCCTGGCCTTCGAAGACGACGCGCCCGCTGACGATCTCGCCGGGGGGCGTCGAAATGAGCTGGAGGACGGAGAGCATGCTGACGGACTTGCCGCAGCCGCTCTCCCCGACGACGCCGACGATTTCCTTCTCGTGAATCTCGAAGGAGACGCCGTCCACCGCCTTCACCAGCCCGCGGAAGGTGTGGAAGTAGGTCTTTAAATTTTCAACGCGTAAAATCGGTTCCATACTTCTCTAAATCACGCCCCGCAGCTTGGGGTCGAGGGCGTCCCGCAGTCCGTCGCCGAGCATGTTGAAGCCGAACACGATGAGCATGATGGCGACGCCGGGCGAGATGGACAGGACGGGGTTGGTGGTGAGGAACTTGTAGCCGTCGTTGACCATGCCGCCCCAGGTGGCGGTGGGCGGGTTGACGCCGATGCCGAGGAAGCTAAGTCCCGCCTCGGCGAGGATGACGGCGCCGATGCCGATGGTAATCATCACCAGGAGCGGCGGGAAGGCGTTGGGGAGAATCTCCTGGAACATGAGGCGTTTGTTGGACATGCCCATCGCCTGGGCGGAGAGGACGTAATCGTTCTGCTTCACGGACATGGCGACGCCGCACATGAGGCGGCAGGGCGCCGCGATCATGCCGATGCCGAGGGCGATGATGACGTTGAGCATGCCCGCGCCGAGCAGCGAGGCGACGAGCAGCGCCAAGAGCAGCATGGGGAAGGCCATGAGGGCGTCCATGAACCGCATGATGAGGTGGTAGACGGCGCCGCCGAAGAAGGCCGCCAGCAGGCCGAGCAATATGCCGGCCACCGAGGAGATGGCCATGACGGTGAAGCCGATGATGAGAGAGGTCCGGGAGCCGTAGATAATGCGGCTCATGGTGTCGCGCCCGAGCGAGTCCGTGCCGAGGAGGTGCTCGGTGCTGGGCGGCTGGAGCTTGTTGAGGATCTCCATCTTGTTGGGCGGGTAGGGGGCCAGCAGCGGCGCGAAGACGGCCATCAGCACCAGTAGAAAGATGATAACGAAGCCGATGACCGGCAGCGGCCGCCCGACGAACACCGACACCATACGCCGGAACTCGCTGTAGCGCCGCGGCGTGCCGGGAAAGGCGGTGCCGTCGTAGCTCCCGGCGTCAGGCGTTTGATTCGTCATTACCGATAACCTCTAGTCATACCGGATACGGGGGTCGAGCCAGCCGTAGGAGATGTCCACGAGGAGGTTGGAAATCACCACCATGACGGCGATGAGGAGCGTGACGGCCTGGACGACCTGGTAGTCCTGGTTCTGGACGGCCTGGGTGACGAGCCGCCCGATGCCGCCGATGTTGAATACGGATTCGATGAGGACCGAGCCGCCGAAGATGAAGGCCACCTGGAGGCCGACGACGGTGATGACCGGTATCAGGCCGTTCTTGAGGGTGTGGCGGGTGATGATGAGGCGCTCGCGGAGGCCCTTGGACCAGGCGGTGCGGATGTAGTCCTGCTGGATGACCTCCAGCATGGAGGAGCGGGTGAGACGCGTCAGCGAGGCGACCGGGAAGAGGGCCAGGCAGAGCACCGGCATGATGATCTGCCTCATGCTCCTGGCAAGGTCGGTGAACGGCGAGGTAAAGCCACCTACCGGGAGCCAGCCCAGCTTGACGGAAATGAGGTAAATGAGGATAATGCCCACCCAGAAGGAAGGCATGGTGACGCCGATGTTGGCGAGCAAGGTGACGAGGGTATCTATCCAGGTGGAGCGCTTGAGCGCGCAAATAGTGCCGAAGACGATGCCGACGATGCCGGAGATGATGAAGGCCAGCAGGCCGAGGTAGAGCGTCACCGGCAGCTTCTCCTTGAGCAGCAGGGAGACATCAACGTCATAGATGACGGACTGGCCGAAGTCCCCGTGGAAAATCCCGCCTATCCAGTTCACGTACTGGAGCGGCAGCGTCTTTTCCAGCCCGAACTTGACGCGGAGGTTGTAGAGCTGCTCCTCGGTGAGCTGCTGCATGTCCGTCTTGTTCAGATAGATGGTCAGGGGGTCGCCGGGCAGCAGGCGGATGAACAGGAAGACCATGACGGTCACCAGGAAGATGACGAAAATACCCATTGCTATCCGGCGGATGATATACGATGTCATAACGAGTCCTCAACCGGCTGCCGCGCCTGGGTCGTCGCCGCGGCACGGCTATGGGCCGGGCAGAGCCCGGGGTGCCTTCCCGGCGACCCCGGCCGGCCCTGTTACTTGGTCAGGATGCGGTGGTTACTATTGCTCTTTCCAGACAGTGCCCGGCGACCAGAAGCTGGTCACGTGGAAGGAGTGATGATAGAAGCCGTGCAGCCCGGGTATCTCGGCGAGCAGCGGCGAGTCGCCCTGGTAGGGGACGCAGATGACGTTATCGTAAATCGTCTTCAGGATGTCCTTCAGGATAACCAGCCGCTTGGCCGGGTCAAGCTCCTGCGTGAGGGCGGTCCACTTGTCCCAATAGCCTGCCGGCTGGTAGATGCTGATGTAGGTGCTCGGGGTCCCGAACCGTCCCATGATGCCGAGCAGCGTGCCGACGTTCGGGAAGCCTGGGAAGTAGATGCCGTCCCACCCCTGCATGGGGAGGCCGAACGCGGCACCGAAGTCAAGGATGTTGAGCTCCGTCTTGATGCCGACATCGTTCAGGTAGGTCTGTATGGCCGTCAACGTATCGCGTCGGGCCATAACGTCCGAGGTAAGCGTGGTGGAGAAGCCGTCGGGATAGCCGGCGTCCGACAGCAGCTGCTTCGCCTTGGCGGGATCGTACTCGCGGAAGGCGAGGTCAGGCTGGTACCACGGGTCCTTCGTGGTGGCGAGCTGGTTAAGGGCTTCGTAGTAGCCCATGCCGACGCCGGCGGCGATGGTCCGCTTGTCAATGGCGTACTCGAGGGCCATCCTGACTTCCAGCTTGGCGAAGGGCGAGTCCGGATTGTTGCCGGACGGCACGATGCTGTGGAGGAAGTACAGGTTGGGCTGGTAGATGACGTAGCCCGCCTTGCTGAGGGAGTCCGCGTCGACGGGGTCGATGTTCTCGACCGCGTCAATCTCGCCGGCTTTGAGCGACATGATGCTCACGCTGAGGTCGGCGGTGTTGCGGATCTCGATAGCGTCGAGATAGGGCAGGCCGGCCTTGCGGTAGCCGTCCCACTTCACGTAGCGGACGTAGGAGTCACGCTCCCAGGAATCGAACTTGAAGGGGCCGGTGCCGACCGAGTGGAGCTGGGCCATGTTCTCGGCGGTGGCTTCCTTCGCCATGGCGGTCGGCGAGGCCATCAGGGAGAGAGCACCCTGCGCGATGCGGAGCAGGAAGAGGGAGTCGATTTCGGTGAGGTGGATGACGAGCGTGTACTTGTCCGGCGTCTCGTAGGAGGCCACGTTGGTGAGGAAGGCGGTGCCGGACAGGTTGGCGTTGACGTCCGCCTGCAGGTTGTACTGGACGGCGGCGGCGTCGAAGTCAGTGCCGTCCTGGAACTTGACGTTCTGCTCGAGGTGGAGGGTGATGGTCTTGCCGTCCGGCGAGGTATCCCACGACGTGGCGAGCCAGGGCTGGAGATTGTCCTGCTCGTCGGTCATGAGGATGCCTTCGAACATGGGATAGGTATTGCGGTTGGCGGCGATGCCCAGGTTATCGGCGATGGAGCCTATCTGGGTGATGCCGCCGTTGTGCTCCCAGATAAAGGTGCCGCCGTGCTGTGGCTGGCCGGCCGCCGGCGTGGTCGGCGTAGTGGTGGCGGTCGCCGTGGCGGTGGTCGTCGCCGTCGCCGTCTGGGTAACCGTGGCGGTGGTAGTCGTCCCGGAACCACAGCTGCTCAGGAATACTCCGGTCAAGAGAAGGATGATCAGGCCAAGGAAAAGAACCTTTTTCATGGTACCAAACCTCTCTTTGCTCAGAATTCAACTCATAGGTGCGTACCCGATAACCGCCTCCTTTCCGAAAACGCTGCTGTTTTTTTTGCGTAGCTTAGTGTAACGTACCACTGGAACGTTGTCAACAGGTAACACCAGCTATTTTCGCCACACGGACGACCGGGACGTCGGACGAGCGGGCGCACGTCTGCCGTAAGCCGGCCGATGTGGTAAGATTGGGTAACCGCCAGCCCCCGGGAGAGATGACGATGAAAATGATTGACCTGCGCAGCGACACGGTGACCCTGCCGACGGAGGCGATGCGGGCGGCGATGGCGGCGGCGGAGGTAGGCGACGACGTCTACGGGGAAGACCCGACCATCAACCGCCTGGAAGCGATGGCGGCGGCCCGGACCGGCAAGGAGGCGGCCCTCTTCACGACGTCCGGGACGCAGAGCAACCTGACGGGGGTGCTCAGCCAGGCGGGACCCGGCAGCGAGGTAATCGTGGGGAGCGAGGCCCACGTCCTGTGGTACGAGGTAGGCGGGGCGGCGGCGCTCGGCGGGGTGATTTTTCGGACGGTGCCGAACGACAAGCGGGGGAGGCTCGACCCGGACGACATCCGTAAGACCATCCGCGCCAAGGCCCTCCACTTCCCGGAGACGAGGCTGGTATGCCTGGAGAACACCCACAACCGGTGCGGCGGAGCGGTGCTGACGGCCGAGTATACCAACGAAGTGTG
>DAOUEG010000075.1:0-16179 GCA_034430495.1 Dehalococcoidales bacterium | reverse complement strand
TCATCGAGCAGGCCGCCGCCCTGAGCCAGGACCGGCCCGTGGAGCCCTTCGAGGGCTGGGCCGACCTCTTCATCCTGCCCGGCTACCGCTTCCGCGTGCCGGACGCCCTGCTCACCAACTTCCACCTGCCCAGGTCCAGCCTGCTCATGCTGGTGAGCGCCTTCGCCGGGCGGGACCTCGTCTTCGCCGCCTACCGGGAGGCCGTCGCCCGCCGCTACCGCTTCTACAGCTTCGGCGACGCCATGCTCATCCTCTAGCTTTGACAGGCCGCTCCCCTCCCGTATATCATGCAGAAGGTACGCGGCGCCCCGCCGGGCGCCAGCTGAGGAGGTTGCCATGGCACGCGGCTACATGGGGAAAATGCTCTGGGTGGACCTTACCCACCGGACGATAAAGGAAGAGGTGCTCGACGAGCAGACCGCCCGTGATTTTCTCGGGGGGTACGGCCTCGGCGCCAAGATACTCTTCGAGCGCCAGAAGCCCGGCGCCGACCCGCTCGGGCCGGACGCCATCCTCGGCTTCACCACCGGCATGATCACCGGCACGGACCACCTCGGCGGCTCGCGCTACACCGTCGTCGGCAAGTCCCCCCTCACCGGCGGCTGGGGCGATGCCAACTCCGGCGGCAACTTCGGTCCCTACCTGAAGTTCGCCGGCTACGACGACGTCTGGTTCACCGGCATCTCGGACAAGCCGGTCTACCTGTACATCGAGAACGGCGACGCCCGCCTCCTCGATGCCGCCGACCTCTGGGGCAAGGACTCCTTCGAGACGGAGGACCTCCTCCAGGCCCGCCACGGCAAGGGCACCGAGATTACCTGCATCGGCCAGTCCGGGGAAAAGGTCTGCCGCATCGCCGCGGTGATGAACAACAAGGGCCGGGCGGCCGGCCGCTCCGGCCTCGGGGCCATCATGGGCGCCAAGAAGCTCAAGGCCGTCGCCGTCAAGGGCGACATGAAGGTCCCCACCCACGCCGACGAAGCCGCCATGAAGCAGCTCCGCCGGGACCAGACCGCCAAGCTCGGCGGGCACATCGTCGGGCTGCGGGATTCCGGCACGCCCGGCATCTTCAACATGTGCTGCAAGATGGACGACGCCCCCACCAAGAACTGGACCGGCGTGGCCGAGATAGACCTGCCCACCTACGAGAAGCTCGGCGCCGATTACGTCGTCCCCCTCCAGGAGCGCCGCTACGCCTGCTGGAAGTGCCCGGTGGGCTGCGGCGGCCACATGAAGCCGAGCACCCCGAAGAGCGCCTACCAGTGGGACGGCACCGCCCACAAGCCGGAGTACGAGACGCTCGCCATGTTCGGCTCCAACCTGCTCAACGATAACCTGGACTCCATCATCAAGCTCAACGACATCTGCAACCGCTACGGCGTGGACACCATTTCCGCCGGCGCCTGCCTCGCCTTCACGCTGGAGTGCTACGAGAAGGGCCTCATCACCAGGGAGGACACCGGCGGCCTCGAGATGAAGTGGGGCAACCACGAGGCCATCGTGGAGATGACGGAGAAGATGTGCCGGCGCGAGGGCTTCGGCAACGTCATCGCCGACGGCGTCAAGCTCGCCGCCGAGCGCATCGGCAAGGGCGCCGAGAGCTGCGCCATGCACATCGGGGGGCAGGAGTTCGCCGCCCACGACAGCCGCGGCGGCATGGCCTTCTCCATCTCCTACGGGGCGGACCCCACGCCGGGACGCCACACCCAGGGCGGCGAGGGCCACCCCAAGGGCGTCATGCCGGAGTACGACCGCCAGTCCTACAAGAACCGGGGCAAGCCGCACGCCATCGGCAACAACTTCAACCACGTCATCAACTCCATCGGCTCCTGCGTCTTCGTCGTCGGCGGCTTCCCGGAGATCGGCTCCTGGATAGAGGGCCTGCGCACCCTCTCCGGCTGGGACATCACGGTCGAGGAGCTCATTACCACCGGCGAGCGCATCAACCAGATGCGGGAGGCGTTCAACATCCGCGAGGGCGTCACGCTGCCCTTCAAGTACCCGGACCGGATGATGGGCAAGCCGCCGAAGAAGGTCGGCCCGCGGGCCGGCATCACCCTCAACGAGAAGGACCTCTTCGAGGACTACTTCAAGGCGATGTCCTGGGACAGGCAGGGCAAGCCCAGCAAGGCGCGGCTCGAAGAGCTCGGCCTCGATGCCGCCGCCAGGGTTTTATACAAGTAGACGGAAAGCGAAGCGAGGAACCCCGGGGCGGCGCCGGCGGCGCCGCCCCGCTCTCTCCATGACAACCACGAAATCGAAAGTCGCCCTCGCCGCCTGCGGCTCCTACGACCAGGACGTCGTCGAAGCGGCCCTGCGCCGCGCCGTGGACCTCGTCGGCGGGGCGGCGGCCTTCGTCAAGCCCGGCGAGACCATCCTCCTCAAGCCCAACGTGCTCATCGGCTCCAGCCCGGACAAGTGCGTCGGCACCCACCCGGCCGTCTTCCGGGCCGCCATCGGCCTCTTCCGGGAGGCGGGGGCCGTGCTTACCTGCGGGGACTCCTCCGGCGCCGGCAGCACCGCCCTCAACATGCGGCTGGCCGGCCTCAAGCAGGTCGCCGACGAGCTCGGCGTGCCGCTGGCGGACTTCTCCCACGGCACGACCGTCTCCCACCCGGACGCCCTCCTCTACCACCAGTTCCTCATCGCCCGGGGGGTGCTGGCAGCGGACGGGCTCATCAGCCTGTCCAAGATGAAGACCCACGGCCTGACCCGCCTCACCGGGGCCGTCAAGAACCAGTTCGGCTGCATCCCGGGGCTGGCCAAGGCCCAGCAGCACGCCCGGCTGCCGGACCCGCTCGACTTCGCCGCCATGCTCGTTGACCTCAACACGCTGCTCCGGCCCCGCCTCTACGTCATGGACGGCGTCATCGCCATGGAGGGCAACGGGCCGCGGAGCGGCAATCCGCGGCAGATGGGCGTTATCCTGGCCTCGACGGACCCCGTCGCCCTCGACGCCACCGTCGCCCGCCTCGTGGACATGGACCCCGCCTTCGTCCCCACCGCCGCGCCCGGCGAGCGGAGCGGCCTCGGCACCTGGCACGAGGAGAACATCGAAATCGTCGGGGACAAGCTGGCGGACTTCGTCTGCCCGGACTTCGACGTGGTGCGGGAGCCGGTCGAGTCACGGAAAGGCGGGCGGCTGCTCACCTTCGCCAAGAACCGCACCGCCCCGCGCCCGGTCATTGACGAGTCCAGGTGCACCCGCTGCGGCACCTGCGTGGCCCACTGCCCGGTCACCCCGAAGGCGGTGGACTGGCGCCGCGGCGACGGCGAGCGCCCGCCGGTCTACCACTACGGCCGCTGCATCCGCTGCTTCTGCTGCCAGGAGCTCTGCCCCCAGGCGGCCATCTCGATACGCCAGCCCCTGCTCGGGCGGCTGATGTCCCGCTAGACGCCCGCCCCGATGAGGTCGTCCATCCCGAGGCGCCGCAGCGTCGCCTCGGTCGGCAGGCCGGTCGTCCGGTCCCAGCCGCGCAGGTCGTAGTATTCCAGCAGCATCTGCCGGAACTTCTCCCGGTCCAGCACCCGCCCGGAGGCGGCGACCGGCTCGCCGCCAGGGCCGGGCATGACCATGCGGGTATCGTGGATGTTGGAGAGGATCTCCTCGGTGAAGTTGAACTCCGGCGGGTAGTCGTCCGCGGGCACCCGGTGGCCTTCCCGCACCCGGATGAGCCGCTGCATGTTGAAGATGCGCTCCGCGTAGTCGGCGAGCTCGGACGCGGGCCGGCCGGTGACGGCCTCGTAGACCCTGCCTTCCAGCTCCGGGTCGCCGGACGGCCCGTACTTGCTGAACGAGTAGGTCATGGGGTAGACGAAATCGCACAGGCCGAGGCTGTCCCGCAGGTAGGAGCGGTTCTGGATGTTGCGGGCGGCCGCCGCCTTGCCCTCGTAGGTGGTCTCGTCGGCCGCCGCCTCGCCGCCCCAGAACTTCCGGGCGATGTCCAGGTAGACGGCCGGCGTCACGTTGGACTGGGCCGGGTCCTGGAGCTGGGTCCGCCACGCCAGCCGGACGTACCCCATCTCGTGGACGCTGATGGGGTGCATGCGCGTCTCGAAGGGATAGATCAGGCCGTGGGCGAGGTGGGACCGCGGCGGCAGCCCGTCGGTCGTGCCGACCGGCGCCGAGCTGCGCGGCACGAGCGCCGCCGCCTCCGGCGGGACCATGTTCCGGACGCGCATCATCCCCTCGGCCAGGACGTCGCCGAAACCTTCCCGGTGGGCGATGGCGTAGAGCAGCTTCTCCAGGAACTCCCGGGTGCCGATCTTCGAGACGGGCAGGCCGACCGACTCGTCCGTGTAGACGCCCTCTTTATAGCACGCCCAGAGCCAGTCAACCATCCCCTGGAGCTCGAAGGTGCCGATGGAGTAGTCGTTGGCGAGCGTCGGCGCGTCGAAGAGCGTCTTGACCGGCTCGTCCTCGTGGCCGTACATCCACGGGAGGTAGTATTCCATCGCCTGGCAGCCCCGCAGCCCCTGGAGGTCCGGGTCCTTGCCCATGCGGTAGATGTACTTGGAGCAGGTGAGGCCGCAGAGGTAGCAGTGACGGCCGCCCTTCGTCTCGAGCAGGTGGCCGTGCCGGGTCATGCCGATGCGCGGCACGACGGAGAGGTCGCAGGTATCGCGGAGCTCGACGGTGTACCTGGACAGCTCGACGAGCCGCTTCCGGTCGGCCACCGGCACCCGCCCGCTCCCCTTCACGACGACGGCCTTGACGTTCTTGGAGGCGAGCACCGCCCCGAACCCGGCCGTGACGGAGCCTTCCTGCGAGGCGAAGATGATGGCGGTCCGCACCAGGTTCTCCCCGGCCAGGCCGGTGGTGATGAAGGTGGCCTTCTCCCCGTAGTCCGCGGCGATGGCGTCCCTGACCTCGTAGGCGCTCTTGCCCCAGAGGTGCGCGGCGTCCGCGAGGGACACGGCCCCGTCCTCGATGACGAGGCAGACCGGGGCGGCGGCCGCCCCGTCCAGCACGAAGCCGTCCCAGCCGGCTTTCTTGAGCTCCGCCGGGAACAGCCCCCCGAGGCTGCCGTAGCAGTAGCCCTCCGGGTAGGCCATGGGTGATTTGCCGGCCACGCACATGCGGGCCGCCCCCTGGGCGCCGGTGGCCAGCAGCGGCCCGGTCATGAAGGCGAGGCGGTTGTCCGGGCTGAAGGCAGCGACGTCCGGCGTCACCTTCTCCCAGTAGAGGCGGGAAGCGATGCCCCGCCCCCCGAGGTACTGCTCCGCGTACTTCCAGGTGTCTATCTCCTCGAAGGTACCGGTCGTGAGGTCCACCCGGAGGAACTTGCCCATCCAGCCGTTCATGCGTTTGCTCCTGAAAAATGGTCTTGTGCTACAGGGTAGCACCCCGGGCGGACTTCCACAAGCGGGTCCGGTCAGTCCTGCCCGGCCGGCTGCATCCCCGGCATGACCCCGTCCACGAGCGGCACCGTGCATATCATCGTCATCAGGCCGTCCCCGGCGTTGCGGAAGCTGTGGAGCTCGTTCGGCAGCACGGTGATGGCGTCGCCGGGCTTGAGCGGCGTCCGCGTCTCCCCGCTCACCAGCATCCCGTCCCCGGCAACCAGGAACAGCTCGTGCTCCCACGGGTGGGCGTGGTGCGGCGTGCCGCTCCCCGGCTGGATCTCGAAGAGCCGCATCACGTAGGTCGGCGCGCCTTCGGCCGGCCCGGAGACGACGTGCATCACGACGCCGGGGGCCGCCTCGATGCCCGCCACGTCGCGGTAGTTCTGTATCTTCATGGGTCCCTTCCTCGTCGCTAGAAAAAGTCCTGGCAGTGCGGCGCGTGCTCCGTCCGCATCACCGCGTCCCACTTCGGCAGCGCCGCCGGCTCGTGGACCTGGAGCCGCCCCATGCGGGCCGCCTCGGAGGCGGTAATCCGCCCGAAGACGAGCATGGCCAGCGTGGAGACCGGCATGGTGAGCTCGGGGTCCGCCGCGCCGCGCGTCACCTCGCTCCCGGCGGCCGTCGCTTCGAGCCGCCAGGTGCCCCGGTTCCACTCGCACACGTCGTCAATGATTTCAAAGGTGAGCGCCCCTCTCGCCCCATAGGGCCGCAGCGGCAGCGCCTTCTCCACGTCCACGATGCGGGCCACCATCCCGGAGCTCGGCAGGCTGATGGTCAGGCACTTCGGTTCGAGCAGCAGGTGCGGCAGCGGGTCGTCCGGCGGCACCTTGCCGATGGTTATCTGGTGGATGAGGTCGAACCGCGAGAGGTAGGTGATGATGGCGTGGTAGGCCGCCGGCGTGAGCCAGTTCATCTCCGCCACGTTGAGCTGCTGGCCCATCATCGGGCCGGGGCGGTGGTCCCGGTCCACGCTGTAGACCAGGTAGCCGAGCGGCACGCCGTCCTCGTAGTAGATGACTCGCTTCTGTTTTTTCGCCTCTTCCGGCGGACGGTAGGTGGCGTAGGGCGCGCCCGGAATGGCGAAGTAGTCCCCGCGCCGCAGCAGCCAGGCGTTGCGCCCCTCCCCGAAGCGGTGGTAGAGCTCTATCATCAGGTCGGCGTCGGCCTCGGCGGCGGGGCGGAACTCGCCGGTCGCCTCCGGCAGGTGGAGCACCGCGAGGTCCCGCGGCTCGATGGTGTAGGACCGCATCCCGGAGACGACCGCGTAGCCGTAGCGCTGGTAGATGGCCGTCCGGCTGGCGAAGAGCCCCGCGATGGACCGTTCGCCCTGCTCGTGGAGGCGCCGGAAGTGCTCGGTGACGATTTTCCGCAGGTGGCCGCGGCGCCGGTAGTACGGCAGCGTGCCCACCATCGTCACCCCGGCGAGCGGCACCGCCGCGCCGTTGAGCAGCATGGTGAGCGGCCACCAAGCGTAGCTCGTCGCCATGACGCCGTCCTCGAAGCCGCAGAGCGTCCAGTCTTCCGGCATGGGCACGTGCATCTGGTCGTCGCCGGCGAACACCGTCCGCACGATGGCGTTGAAGGCGTCCAGCTCCTCGGGCCGTATCGGTCGTATCTCGAGACTCATGAAGCCAGCTCCTGAAAATGGCGTTCCCGGGACTCCGCGCCGGCCTCGCGGGAGGCGCTCTCGCGGGGGGCACGGTGCGATTGTAGCACGTTCCCGGAAGGCCTGCCAAGGGGCCCCCCGAAGGCGCATTTCTGCTTGTGTTGGTGAAACGGTTGTGCTATTATGCGGGGGAGGCGAGCAATGACCACGGAAAAGGACAAAGCGTTGGAGCTGGCCATCGGCCAGATTGAGAAGCGGTTCGGCAAGGGCTCCATCATGAAGCTCGGCGAAAACGCCGGGCTGCCGCACGTTTCCTCTATTCCGACGGGCTCGCTGGCTTTGGATTTGGCCCTCGGTATCGGGGGGATACCAAAAGGACGCATCACCGAGATATATGGACCAGAATCGTCCGGCAAGACTACCCTGGCACAGCACATAATTGCCGAAGCGCAGAAAAAAGGAGGTACGGTCGCTTACATTGATGCCGAGCACGCGCTGGACCCCAGCTATGCCGCCGCCTGCGGCGTCAACGTTGACGAGCTGCTGATATCCCAGCCGGACACCGGCGAGCAGGCCCTGGAAATCTGCGAGGCCCTCGTCCGGAGTTCCGCCGTGGACGTCATCATCGTGGACAGCGTGGCCGCCCTCGTGCCCCGCGCGGAGATTGAGGGCGATATGGGGGACCCCCAGATGGGCCTCCAGGCGCGGCTCATGTCGCAGGCCCTGCGGAAACTGGCCGGCGCCATCGGCCGGGCCGGTACCGCCGTCATCTTCATCAACCAGCTCCGCGAAAAGGTCGGCATCGTCTTCGGGAACCCAGAAGTGACCACCGGCGGTCGCGCGCTGAAGTTCTACAGCTCCGTGCGCATCGAGCTCCGCCGCGCCGAGACCATCAAGCAGGGCAATGACGCCGTCGGCAACCGCGTCAAGGCCAAGGTAGTCAAGAACAAGGTAGCCCCTCCGTTCCGTACCGCTGAATTCGATATCATGTTCGCGTCCGGTATCAGCCGTGAAGGCAATTTCCTGGATATCGGCGTGGAAATGGGTATTCTCACCAAAGCCGGTGCCTTCTTCTCCTACGGGGACATCCGCCTCGGGCAGGGCAGGGAATCCGCCAAGCAATTCCTCAAGGATAACCCTGAGCTTGCCGCTGAAATCGAAGAGCGGATCAGAGCCTCAGCCGGTCCAACTCACAGCGAAGCCGCCGAAGAAGAGTAAAAACTTCAGCGGCACCAGGCCCCGCCGGGGGGCATGCTAAGGGAATAAGCAAGGCTGAGGCACAGGCTTCAGCCTTTTTGTATTTGGATCGATGAAGACGATAACCGGGCTCAAGGCAGGCAAACGGCGTGAGAAGCGCATCAACGTCTTCCTGGACGGCGCCTTCGCCTTCTCCCTCGCCGCGGACGTGGTCGCCGGGGCCGACCTCCGGGTCGGCCAGGAGCTGAGCCCTCAGCAGGCGCGGAAACTCGCCGGCGCGGACGCCTACCGGCGCTGCTTCAACGCCGCCACGCGGCTCCTCGGCTACCGGCCCCGCAGCCAGACGGAGCTCCGCTCCAGATTGCAGCAGCACGGCTACGAAGCCGCTACCGTGAACAAGGTCGTCGCCCGTCTCAAGGAGCTGGAGCTTCTGGACGATGCCGCCTTCGCCCGCTACTGGGCGGAGAACCGGGAGGAGTTCAGCCCCCGCGGGCGCCGCCTCATGGAGCTGGAGCTCCGGCGCAAGGGCCTGGACCGGGAGACCATCGAGCAGGCCGTCGCCGGCCTCGACGAGGACGCCTCGGCCCGCCGCGCCGCGGAGAAGAAGCTCCGCACCCTGCCGGTAGATGAGTACGATACCTTCCGCCGCCGCCTCGGGGACTACCTGGCGCGGCGCGGCTTCAATTACGAAACGATTGACCGCACCGTGGCCGCCCTCTGGCGCGAACGCCGCGGGGACGGCCCGGACCGGAACTAAATAAAACAGAAAGGGGGGAGGATGTATGAACGCACTACAACTTGTTGCCCTGTTCTTCGTCTTTGTTATCGGCGTCGTGCTCGGGGGCATGACATTCTTCCTTTCACGGCGGCTCATCTTCAACCGCCAGCTGCGGATCGCCGAGCGGAAAGCCGCCAAGATGGTTGCCGAGGCCCGCATCGAGGCCAAGGACATCATCCAGCAGTCCCAGGAGGAAGCCAAGCGCACCAAGCTCACCGCCGACGCGGACTACAAGGAGCGTAAAGCGGAGCTCCAGCGCCAGGAAAACCGCCTCAACCAGAAAAACGAGTCCCTGGACAAGAAAATCGAGGCGGTGGACCAGCGCGACCGCAACCTCAACGACCGCGAGAAGGGCCTGGACGATGTCCGCGCCCAGCTCAACGAGCTCAAGGACAAGGAGCTCCAGAAGCTGGAGGCCATGTCCGGCCTCTCCAGCGGCGAGGCCAAGCAGATACTCCTCGACGCGATGGAGGTCGAGCTCCAGCAGGAGTCCTCGCGCCGCCTCCACCAGTGGGAGCAGAAGCTCAAGGTGGAATCGGACGAGAAGGCCCAGGAAATACTCGCCCAGGCCATCCAGCGGAGCGCCTCGGACGTCGTGGCGGAGACGACCGTCTCCGTCGTGCCGCTGCCCAACGACGAGATGAAGGGCCGGCTCATCGGCCGCGAGGGCCGCAACATCCGCGCCCTCGAGCAGGCCACCGGCGTTGACCTCATCATTGACGACACCCCGGAGGCGGTCACCATCTCCAGCTTCGACCCCGTCCGCCGGGAAATCGCCCGGGTCGCCCTCAACCGTCTCATCATGGACGGCCGCATCCACCCGGCCCGCATCGAGGAGATGGCCGCCAAGGCCAAGCAGGAGGTCGAGCAGGAGATACAGCAGGCCGGCGAGCAGGCCGCCCTGCAGCTCGGCGTCCAGCTCCACCCGGAGCTTGTCAAGCTGCTCGGGCGCCTCAAGTACCGCACCAGCTACGGCCAGAACGCCCTCGAACACAGCATGGAGGTCGCCTACCTGGCCAGCATCATCGCCACGGAGCTCGGCGCCAACACCACCATCGCCAAGAAGGTCGGCCTCCTCCACGATATCGGCAAGGCGGTTGACCGCGAGGTGGAGGGCACCCACGCCGCCATCGGCGCGGACCTCGTCAAGCAGTGGGAGAAGTCCCCCGAGGTGCTCAAGGGCGTCTCGGAGCACCACCTGGAGACGAGCGATACGAGCGTCTGGGGCTACATCGCCTCCGCGGCGGACGCTATCTCCAGCGCCCGGCCCGGCGCCCGGCGCGAGTCACTGGAGAACTACCTCAAGCGCCTCAAGGCGCTGGAAGACATCGCCGACAGCTTCAAGGGCGTGGAGAAGTCCTTCGCCATCCAGGCCGGCCGCGAGGTGCGTATCCTCGTTAAGCCGGAGGCCATTGACGACCTCGGCGCCATGCGGCTCGCCCGCGACATCGTCAAGAAAGTGGAAGAATCCCTGGACTACCCCGGCCAGATCAAGGTCACCGTCATCCGCGAGACGCGGGCGGTGGACTACGCCAAATAGAAAACCCCGGTGGCGCGCGCCACCAGTGAAAAACCATGAGAATCCTCACCATCGGAGACATCGTGGGACGCCCGGGGCGGCTCGCCGTCACGGAGTTCCTGCCCGCCCTTATCAGGGAGTACGGCATCGATTTCGTCATCGCCAACGGCGAGAACGCCGCCGGCGGCTTCGGGCTGACCTTGCAGACCGCCCGGGAGCTCTACGACGCCGGCGTCAACGTCATCACCTCCGGCAACCACATCTGGGCCCAGAAGGAGATTATCCCCTACCTGGACACGGACGCCCCCGTCCTCCGCCCCCTCAACTACCCGCCCGGCGTGCCCGGCCGCGGCTGGCTCATCACCGGCGGCGTCATGGTGGTCAACCTCATCGGCCGCACCTTCATCAACGATTACGACTGTCCCTTCCGCACCATGGACGCCCTGCTGGAAGAGGTCAAAGACCGCCCCGGGATTATCTTCGTGGACTTCCACGCGGAGGCCACGTCCGAGAAGGTGGCCCTCGGCTACTACCTGGACGGCCGCGTCAGCGCCGTGCTCGGCACCCACACCCACGTCGGCACCATTGATGCCATGATTCTCAAGGGCGGCACCGCCTACGTCACGGACATCGGCATGACCGGCCCGGCGGACTCCGTCATCGGGGACGACAAGGACCTCGTCATCGAGCGCTTCCTCACCCTGATGCCCAACCGCCTCGTCGTGGCCAACGGCCGGCCCACCTTCACCGCCATCCTGGTGGACGTGGACGACGCCACCGGCAAGGCGACGCACATCGAACGCGTCTCCCGGGAGATGAAGAAGCGTTGAGCCGGGTGGACCTGCATTTGCACTCGACCGCTTCCGATGGCTCCCTCCGCCCGGCGGAGCTCGTGGCGAAGGCCGCCTCGCTCGGCCTTGGCTACATCGCCCTCACCGACCACGATACCGTCGCCGGCCTCCCCGAAGCCATCGAGGCCGCCCGGCAGTACCCCGAACTGACTCTGCTGCCCGGCGTCGAGCTGAGCACGGACACGGACACCGGCGAGACCCACGTCCTCGGCTACTTCATTGACACGCGGGATGCCGCTTTCCTGGCGGCGCTGGAGCGGTTCCGGGACTCCCGGGAAGGCCGCGGCGAGCGCATGGTGGCCAGGCTGAACGCCCTGGGCGTCAACATCACCTGGGAGCGGGTGAAGGAGATTGCCGGGGAGGCCGCCGTGGGACGGCCGCATATCGCGCTGGCCATGCTGGAGAAGGGCTACATCGAGAAGTTCGAGGACGCCTTCCACGGCTACATCGAGCAGGGCGGCCCCGCCTACGCGGAGCGGGAGAAGCTGACCCCGGCGGAAGCGGTGCGCCTCATCGCGGCGGCCGGCGGCCTGCCGGTGCTGGCCCACCCCGTCACCACCGGCGACCCCGAGGGAACCGTCAAGGCCCTCGTACCCGCCGGCCTCGTCGGGCTGGAGGTCTACTACCACGAGAACACCCCGGAAGACACCGAGGCCATGCTGGCGCTCGCCGCCCGCCACGGCCTCATCGCCACCGGCGGCAGTGATTTCCACGGCGAGGCCACCGCCGGCGGCGCCCTGGGCGGCACCGAGGTCCCCGTTGCCGCCGCCGAACGCCTCATTTCCCTCCACGATAGTTCAAACCGGCCCCGCCGTAGTGTATAATAGGAGCGGACTACCGCGGTCCCGGGAGACAGAATGACGATCACCTGGATAATCATGCTGATAGCCGGCTACCTGCTCGGCTCCATCCCCACCTCCCTGCTCGTGGCCAAGGCCCGCGGCATTGACCTGCGCCGCCGCGGTACCTTCCAGGTCGGGGCCGGCAACGTCTGGCGCACCACCTCGCACCGGCTGGGGCTGGCCGTCGGCATCTTCGATTTCTGCAAGGGCGCGGCCATGGTGCTCTACGGTTTCTGGCTCGGGCTGGACCCCACCCAGCAGCTCGCCGTCGGGCTGGCGGTCGTCGTCGGCCATAACTGGCCGCTCTTCCTCAAGTTCCACGGCGGGCGCGGTATCGCCACGAGCGGCGGCATCATCCTCGTCATGCCCTTCGTCAACGACCAGCCCATCTGGGGCGTGCTGGCGTACCTCGTCATCCTGGTCGGCGCGCTCGTCCTCTACCGCTCCTCGCCGGTCGCCATCCTCATCGGCGTCACCATCCAGCCCATCGTCACCGCCGGCACCGGCGGCGCGTTCTCGCTGACCATGGCCTATACCGCCCTGCTGGTCATCGTCATCCTCAAGCGGCTGACCGCCCAGGCCTCGCCGGAATCCCGGACCGTCGGTTTCTGGCAGCTCATGGCCAACCGGCTCATCTGGGACCGCGACATCGCGGACCGCTCCGCCTGGGTATCACGCCGGCACGAGGTGAAAAAGGAGCCGGTCTGATGACCGGTGAGGAGACCTTCCCCTGCGCCACGCACCCCAACGTGCAGACGAGTCTGCGCTGCGGCAAATGCGACAAGCCCATCTGCCCCAGGTGCCTGGTGATGACGCCGGTGGGCGCCCGCTGCAAGGAGTGCGCCGACGTCCGCCGCCTGCCGACCTACCGGCTCTCCGGCACGGACTACCTGAAGGCCGCCGGCACCTCGTTCGGCATGGGTATCGGCGTGGGGCTCGTCTGGGGGCTCATCGAGTGGCTGCTGCCCTCGTTCTTCTTCAGCCTCATCTTGGCCGCCGGGGCCGGCTGGCTCATCGCCGAGGTCGTGGGGCGCTCCGTCAACCGCAAGCGGGGCACCTGGCTCAGTATCCTCGCCGGGCTGTCGGTGCTGCTCGCCTACGGCATCGTCTTCTTCATCGAGTTCAACAACACCGGCTTCCTCAACCTCAGCTTCATGCGGCTCGGCTACTCGTTCCTCTCCGCCGGCATCGGCGTGTTCATCGCCGTCAACAAGCTGCGCTAGTCCTGCCGCAGCCCCCACTGCCGGAAGAACACCCGGTAGAGCTCCGGCTGCTCGAAGTCTCCCTTCATGTAGAGCGGCGTGTGGCGGTAGCCGGAGTGCCGCTCGTCGAGCTGTTTCAGCCCGCTCACCGTCCCCTCCAGCTTGGCGGCCGGGAAGGAGATGATGATCTCGTCCTCGGTGGGGAGTGCCCGCATCGCCTCGCCGGGGTCCGGCAGCGCCACCAGGTAGTTCCCGGTTGCCATCACCGTGACGATGAGCGACGAGCAGGCTGGCGGGAAGAAATTGCAGCTGACCTCGTTCGCCCGCCGCGCGAAGTGGAGCGGCTGGAGCAGGTTGCGGAGCTGGGCCGGGTTGGAGTACACCATGACGATGTCCGGCTCGAAGGGGGTGTCCCGCAGCGGCGCCGAGACGATGCCGACGTAGGTCCCCGTCTCGAACCGCGGGAAGTCCGTGAAGAAGGCGTACTGCTCGTTGTCCGGCCGGTCCTCCAGCCCGTAGGCGATGACCGGCGCGAAGCACCAGTTGTCCTCCTCCAGCATGGCGACGGTGATTTTCTCCCGCCGCGAGAGCGCGAAGGCCTGGCACTGGGCCAGGTGCTCGCCGCGGTCACGGGCGGGGCGGACGGCCCCCGCCGGGATGTCCGCCTCGCTGCGGAGCAGCTTCACCGCGATGGGCGAGGTGCGGAGCATCAGCAGCTCCTCGAGGTCCCGGCCGGCCTGGCGATAGTCATCGAGCGTCATGGTGTGCCTCCTTCCAGCGTCTGAAACTTCCCCATTATGCCCCCGGGGGGCATCCTTTGCAACCCGGCCCCGGTTGACACCCGTCGCGGAAAAACAGTACCCTGAAATCGGAAATCCCCAGCCCCGCCGCACCCGACGGGGCCGCTTGTTGAAACCCCTCGTGACCGTCAGGAGGTCAGCCATGAGAAAAGTCGCCGTGGCGGGCGTGGGCGAGACGAAGTTCAGCGGCCCGCAGGAAAAGACCGCCGTCGAGATGTTCGCCGAGGCCGCCGCCGAGGCCATCACCGGCTCCAATCTCCAGCCCAGGGACGTCCAGGCCCTCTTCATGGGCAACGCCCTGGGCGATTTCGCCGAGGGCCAGGGCATGATGCCGGCCTACGCCGCCGAGTACATCGGCTGCCGCGGCATCCCGGCCACCCGCTACGAGGGCGCCTGCGCCTCCGCCAGCGTGGCGGTGCGGGACGCCTGGCTGTGGGTGGCCTCCGGCATGTACGACATCGTCCTGGCGGGCGGCGTGGAACGGGCGGCCACCATGGGCACCGGCCTCGCCACGCGGACCTTCGCCATGTTCTCGGACGCGCACTACGAGTACCCCGCCGGCGTGACCTTTCCGGCCGTTTTTGCGATGTTGACCCACCTGTACAGCGATACCTACAAGGTGCCCCTCGACAAGCTCCGCGAGCAGATGGCGCTCGTCTCCATCCAGTCCTACCGGCACGGCGCTATCAATCCGAAGGCCCAGTTCTTCGGCAAGAACGCCGAGATGACCGTGGAGAAAGCGCTCGGGAGCTTCGTCGTATCCACGCCGCTCACGCTGCACGATTGCTGCCCCTTTTCCGATGGCGCCGCCGCCGTCATCCTCGCCTCGGAGGACGCGGCGAAGAAGCTGACCGACAAGCCGGTCTACGTCATCGGCACCGGGCAGGCCTCCAACGGGCCGCTCGTCAACCAGCAGGACTACCTCCCCCGCATCCGCGCCCGGGAGCTCTCCGCCGGGCAGGCCTACAGGATGGCCGGCATCACCCCGGCGGACGTGGACCTCTGCGAGCTGCACGACTGCTTCTCCCCGGCCTCGCTCATCGCCGCCGAGAGCCTGGGGTTCTTCGACTACGGCACGGCCGGCGACGCCTGGGAGAAGGGCCTGGCGGACATCGGCGGGAAGGTGGCCATCAATCCCTCCGGCGGGCTCAAGGCCAAGGGCCATCCCATCGGCGCGACGGGGGCCGGCCAGGTCTACGAGGTGGTCAACCAGCTCCGCGGCCTCGTCGAACCGGCGCGCCAGGTGCCGGACGCGAAGATAGGCATGACGGACACCCTCGGCGGGGACGGCGGCACGCTCGTCAACATGCTCTTCGAGAAGGGCTGGTAGGGGGACGGCATGGAACACAAGCTGATTTACAGGGACTACAACGAGGCGCTCAAGGAGAACCGCCTGCTGGGCATCAGGTGCGCCTCCTGCGGCACCGTGACCACGCCGCCCAAGATGGTCTGCCCGAAGTGCGCCGGCACGGACCTTTCCGTGTACGAGCTGAAGGGCGAGGGAAAGATACGGACGTTCACGACGGTCTACGTGGCCGCCGAGGGCCGGGAGGACGAGGTGCCCTACGTCATCGTCATCGTGGAGCTGGCGGAGGGGCCGTGGATCATGGGCAACCTGGTGGGCGTGGACCCGGCGGACACCGGCATGGACCTGGTGGGGCAGGCGGTGACGATGACCGGGAACAAGGTCTACCCCGGCGACCCCTACTCCGGCGACGGCGCCCGGCCGCTGTTCAGCCTGAGCAGTTAGACCTTATACGCCGTCTCCTTCCCGTCATTACGAGGCCGCCCGAGGCGGGCGAAACAATCCCCTCACGGCGTCTGTTTTACGCTGCTCACCCCCTGGCCCCCTCTCAAACTCGACCTTGTACGGGTTCCTTGTTCCACTGTTTGAGAGGGGGAACTATTTAGAAAAGGACAATCCACCCCCTCGGTCCCCCGCCTTTTAGAAAGGCGGGGGAAGCCGGTTCCCTCTCCCTTGACGGGAGAGGGTCGGGGTGAGGGTGAAAGAACCCACCGGCGGCGGCCCGCCTGCGGC
>DAOUEG010000074.1:0-6669 GCA_034430495.1 Dehalococcoidales bacterium | reverse complement strand
GTGTTGAACTCGAAGGGCACGCCGCCGCCCGCCCGGACGCCCTCCTTGACGGCATCGGCGATGCTGCGCAGGTGGATATGGCCCGGTACCACTTCGGTGAAGCTGTTGACCACGCCGACGAAGGGCTTGTCCATCTCCTCGCGGGTGCAGCCGAGCGCGTAGAGCAGCGACCGGTGCGGCGCCCGCTCGATTCCCTTCTTCACGGCATCGCTCTTCATTGGACCACTCCTCGGGGCATCACTCCTAAAAAAAGAGACCGTCTCAAGAGACGGACCCGAAAACGTCGAAACCGTAGCTGGAAGCCCGTACTTTACCGTACCATGATTCCGGATTATATGTCAAGCTGCCACAGGCGTGAAAATCCGTCCTGCCGCCCACTCCGAACCCCCGCTCACGTACGCCCCCTGTCATTGCGAGAAGTCCGCCAGAGGCGGACGACGTGGCAATCTCAACCACTGGACTCCCTGCTTGGGTGACCGCCTTCAATACCGTACTATCGTCTCCCTTTCGTAAAGGGAGAGCGAGAGGGATTTTCCCTCGTCAAGCTACCGCAGGCGTGAAAATCACCACGCCAGCCGCTCGGTCCCGCGGGTAATGTAGCCCGCCTCCCGCGCCTGCTTCTCCAGCCTGTCCCGGAAGTCCCTCAATCTGTCATCCTCGGGCTTGACCCGAGGATCCATCAAGGGCCTGACTGGATTCCCGCCTTCGCGGGAATGACATCGGTTTTCGGTAGCATTTCACCACGCCAGCCCGGCCGTCCCCCTCGTGATGAACCCTGCCTCCCGCGCCTGCTTCTCCAGCCCGTCCCGGAAGTCCGGGTGCGCGATGGAAATGAGCGCCTTGGCCCGCTGCCAGGTGCTCAGCCCCTTCAGGTTCACCATGCCGTACTCCGTCACGATGAAGGAGATATCGCTCGCCGGGACGGTCACCATGTCCCCGTGCTCCAGCACCGGCACGATGTTGGAAATCGTTGTCCCGTCCGGCCCCCGGCGCGTGGTGTGGAGGCAGATGAACGCCTGCCCGCCCCTGGCCATGTAGGCCCCGCGGGTGAACTCGAGCTGCCCCCCGGTCCCGCTGATGGTCCGCGTGCCCACCGTTTCCGAGCACACCTGCCCCCGCAGGTCCACCCGCAGCGTGCCGTTGATGGCCACCTGCCGCTCGTTCTGGGCGATGACGTACGGGTCGTTCGTGTAGTCCACCGGGAAACTGGCGAGCGCCGCGTTGCGGTCCATCCAGCGGTAGAGCCGCTCGGAGCCCGCCGCGAAGCAGAAGACCGCCTTGCCCGGGTTGAGCGTCTTGCGGCTGCCGGTGGCTACGCCGCTCTCGATGAGCTCCATCATGCTGTCGTTGAACATCTCGCTGTGGATGCCGAGGTCTTTGAGCCCGTGGCTGATGAGCAGCTTGCCGACGACGCTCGGCACCGCCCCCACGCCGAGCTGGATGGTCGCCCCGTTGCCGATGCGGTCCGCCAGCAGCTCGGCGATGGCCTCGTCCTCCGGGGTCACCGCGGCCGGCTCGAACTCCGGCAGCTTATAGGCGTGGTTCTCGACAATGTAGTCCACCTCGTTGATGTTGATGGTCTCGTCCTTGCCGCCGTAGACCCACGGCTGGTACGGGTTGACCTCCACCACCACGGTCTTGGCCACCTCGGCGGCCGCCTTCTGCCGCGTCACCGCCGTGCCGAAGTTGAAATCACCGTGCTCGTCCATCGGGCTGACCTCGATGAACGTAATGTCCACCTTGTCCTTGAGCCACTCCCGGTACATCCGCGGCCCCTCGCTCAGCCCGAAGGGGATGTAGGAACAGGCACCGTTCTTGTGGTACTCCCGCTCGACTTTCCCCAGGAACCACGAGTTGTGGACGAAATGCTCCTGGTACGGGTCCGCCTTGGGTAGCTGCGTGTGGGAGTGCTCCGCCCGGATTTTCACGTCCCTGAGGTCTTCGCAGCGCTCCGCCAGCCGTTCGTCTATCAGCGAGGGGAAGCCGCAGATGGCCCCGTAGTCGATCCACATGCCGCTCCTGACCAGCCCGGCGGCCTCGTCGGCGCTGATGAGCTTGCGCTGGTAGTCGTCGCTGACAGAGAGGGAGTCCCGGCTTACTGGCACTGTTTCTCCTCGATGCGGGTGATTTTCTCGATGCGCGCCACGTGCCGCCCGCCCTCGAACTCGGTGGTGAGGAACTTCTCTAAAATGGCCGGCACCTTGGTCTTGCCTTCCTCCGCGGCGATGCAGCATATCTGGGCATCGTTGTGGAGCCGGGCCCGCATCGCCGTGAAGGCGTCGTAGCACTGGGCGGCGCGGATGCCGTGCACCTTGTTGGCGGCGATGCACATGCCGATGCCGGTGCCGCAGATGAGGACGCCCTTCTCGTAGTCGCCCTTGACCACCGCCTCGGCCACCTCGAGCGCCACGTCCGGGTAGTCCACGGCGTTCTGGGAGTAGCACCCGAAATCGTGGTGGGTGTGCCCGTGCTCTTCGAGGATGCCCTTGATGAATTCCTTCATGTCGCAGCCGCGGTGGTCGCTCCCGATGGCGATGTTCATGCCGTTTCCTCCTGCTGGTCCCCGTCGGCCGGTTCCGCCGGCTCCGGTTCGAATCGCTTCAGTTCTTCGCGTACTTCCAGCCAGCTCACCAGCCCCTGCCGGATGAGCGTGGCCGGCCGCACCGTCAGGTCAACGATGGTGCTGACCTCCCGGCGCTTGATGGGCCCTTCGTCGAGCACCATCGCCACGTCCTCCATCGCCTCCCCGAGCTGCGCCTGTATCTCGGGAACTGCATAGGTCCCCGGCTTGCCGCTCGTGTTGGCGCTCGTCATGGTGAGTGGGAACCCCGCCCGCGCCACGAGTTCCAGTACCGTCCGGCTGTCCGGTAGGCGTATCCCGACCGTCGCCAGCCCGGCGACGAGCATGGCCGGCACGTTCTCCCGCCGTTTCAGCACGAGCGTCAGCCCGCCCGGCAGGTACCGCTCCGCGAGGTAGCGGGCCTCCTCGTTGACGATGGCGTACTTGTCCGCGTCCTCGATGCTCCCCACCGCGATGTGGATGGGGTTCCTGAAAGACCGCCCCTTGAGGTGGAACACCCGGGCGATGGCCCGCTGGTCGAGGGCGTTGGCGGCGAAGGCATAGCCGGTGTCCGTCGCGCAGACAACGACGCCGCCCTTCTTCAGCTGCCGGGCCGCCTGGTCGAGCGCCGCCGCGGGCCGGCCCGCCTCGACCTTCTCTATCCTGACCGTCATACCCCCTCCAGGGGCACGTTGGGAAGCACGTTGAGACGCAGGTCGCTGACCTCGCCCCGCTTTATTTTAGCGTATCCGGCGGCGGCAATCATAGCCGCGTTGTCCGTGCACAGCGAGAGCGGCGGGAAGTAGACCTTCAAGCCTTCTTTCTCGCCGGCTTCGGTAAACGCTTCCCGCAGGCGACTGTTGGCGGAGACGCCCCCGGTCACGCTGACGGCGGACACCCCGTAGTCCAGCGCGGCCCGGACCGTCTTGGTGACGAGGACCTCAACCACGGCCTCCTGGAAACTCGCCGCGATGTCCGCCAGCGGCAGTTTGGCATTCTTGGCGACTTTGTCCTTGTACCTGTTGATGACGGCGGTTTTCAGCCCCGAGAAGCTGAAATCGTAGCTTTTCGACTTGAGCATCGGCCGCGGGAAGTGGACGTAGTCGCGGTTGCCGCCGCGGGACAGCGTGTCAATGACCGGACCGCCAGGAAAGTCGAGGTTGAAGAACTTGGCGATCTTGTCGAACGCCTCCCCGGCCGCGTCGTCGAGGGTCGTCCCCAGCATCTCGTAGCTCGTCGCGTCCTTCACGTAGAGCAGCAGCGTGTGGCCGCCGGACACCGTCAGGCAGACGTGCGGGAACGGCAGGTCCGGGTTGGCGAGCCGGTTGGCGTAGATGTGGCCTTCGATGTGGTGCACCCCGATGAGCGGCTTTTTCTTCGCGTAGGCGATGCTCTTGGCCGCCGCCACCCCGACGAGCAGACAGCCGATGAGCCCCTGCAGCGCCGTCACCGCCACCGCGTCCACGTCATCGAGCGTTTTCCCCGCCGTGTCGAGCGCCTCCTTGATGACGTAGCCGATGAGCTCGGTATGCCGCCGCGCCGCCACCTCCGGCACCACGCCGCCGTACTTCCGCAGCAGGTCGAGCTGCGTGGCGATGACCGAGGACTCGATGGTCGCCCCGTCGGTCACCAGCGCCGCCGAGGTCTCGTCGCAGGACGTCTCGATGCCGAGCACCAGCATCCCTCTAGCTCCTCCCCCCGGCGTACTTGTTCGTGAACACCTTGGCGGTGGACTCCTTCAAATAGAGCGGCGCCAGCGCCAGGGCGTCGTCCGCCGCACCGGCGTTGAGCCTTTGCTCCGCCAGGCAGGCCACCGAGGAGCCGTACACCCGCGCCTCCACCGCCACGACGTCCACCTCCCCCGCCTGCCTGATGGCCTCGGCGTACGCTCCGGCGTCCTTGGCCAGCAGAATGACCGGCTCGGTTAACAGGAGTGTTAGTTCCGTAACACCCCCGGAGAAGTAGTCGCCGATACGGGTAATATTCCCGTTTTCCGGCCGATAGCGGGCCGCGTAGACGGCGCCCCCGGCCCCCACGGCGATGACCGCCAGCACGAGCCGCTCCTGGTCACGCCCCGCGTAGGCGAGGGCGTCGAGCGAGCTGACCCCGCTCACCGGCTTGCCGGTGCTGAAGGCGAGCGTCTTGCCCACCGTCACCCCCACGCGGATGCCCGTCCAGGAGCCCGGCCCGGTCCCCACCCCGAAACCCCCGATGTCCTCGATGGCCAGCTTCGCCTCCTTGAGCGTGGCGTCAAGGTTGTCCACGATCTGCTCCAGGGAGTCCGTCCTGGCCGGGTAGCGCCCCTCGGCGAGCACCCGGCCGTTCTCCACGATGCCCACCGCGTTGACGTAGCCGGAGGTGTCCAGTCCCAATACCTTCATGCGTTATCCAGCTCTTTGAAAAGCTCGGCAAAACGCGGGCCTGCTGATGAAAACGAGAAGCGCCGTTTCCGGGCGGACAACCGTTCGATGCTCACGTCGAGCCGGTCCTCCGGCAGCACGCCGGGCAGCTTCTCCGCCCACTCCACCACCATGACCCCCTCGCCGGCCCGCTGGAAATAGTCCGTGATGCCGAGTTCCACCACGTCCGCCGTCCCGCCGAGGCGGTAGACATCGAGGTGGAACACCGGCAGCCGCCCCCGGTACTCGTTGACGAGCACGAAGGTCGGGCTGTTGACCTGCCGCAGCGGCACGCCGAGCCCCTCGCAGATGCCCCGCGTCAGCAGCGTCTTGCCGCTGCCGAGCTCCCCGGTCAGGCCGATGACGCTGCCCGCCCGGAGGACGCTCCCCACGCGCCGCCCCAGCGCCTGCGTGGCGGCCGGGCTGGCGGTCATGATGTCACGGGTCGGCATGAGCAATCCAGCACGTGGAAAAATTTTCGCCCTGCCGGGCGTTTTCGAGCGTTGCGGAGCGTTCGTCACTCTTGAAATAAGTATAACACAAACTCTATAATAAGACATGGAGAACGAACCTCGTCAGGACCCCCCGGAAGAATCCCGCCGCTCCCACCCTTCCGGCGATGTTGAAGTCTCGACCTACCTCGAAATCGCCCGCGAGAAACGCGGCGCCGCCGCCGAAGAAGCCCCCTACGATGTCACCGCCGTCGAGCGCGAGGTCATCATCGTTTTGGACTTCGGCTCCCAGTACAATCAGCTCATCGCCCGCCGCGTCCGCGAGGCCAAGGTCTACTGCGAGGTCCTCCCCCACGATACCCCGTGGGAGAAGATAGCCCCCCTGAACCCCAGGGGGTTTATTTTATCCGGCGGCCCCGCCAGCGTCTACGCCAAGAACGCGCCGCTCGCCCCGCCCTACGTCTACGAGCGCGGCCTGCCCGTCCTCGGCATCTGCTACGGCATGCAGGCCATCACCCACCAGCTCGGCGGCAAGGTCGTCGCCCACCCCAAGCGCGAGTACGGTCACGCCGTCCTGCACCTCAGCGATTTGAACTCGCCGCTCTTCCGGGACCTGCCGGACTCCACCCCGGTCTGGATGAGCCACGGCGACCGCATCGAGGAGATGCCCCCCGGCTTCGAGTCCCTCGCCACCACCGAGAACTCCCCCTACGCCGTTATCGGCAACGGGAGCAACCTTTTCGGCCTCCAGTTCCACCCGGAGGTCGCCCACACCCCGGGCGGCAAGACCATCCTCCGCAACTTCGTCTACAACGTCTGCGGCTGCACCGGCAACTGGACGATGGGCCACTTCGTCACCGAGAGCCTGGACGCTATCCGCAACCAGGTGGGTGACGGCAAGGTCATCTGCGCCCTCTCCGGCGGGGTGGATTCCTCCGTCGTCGCCAGCCTCATCCACAAGGCCATCGGCGACCAGCTTACCTGCATCTTCGTCAATAACGGCCTGCTCCGCCGCGAGGAGGCGGACCGCACCCTCAAGGTCTTCCAGGACCACATGGGCATGAACATCATCTACGTGGACGCCACGGACCGCTTCCTCGGCCGGCTCAAGGGCGTCACGGACCCGGAGCAGAAGCGCAAGATCATCGGCGAGGAGTTCATCCGCGTCTTCGAGGAAGAGGCCAACCGCATCGGCAAGGTGGACTTCCTGGCCCAGGGCACCCTCTACCCGGACGTCATCGAGAGCATCTCCGCCTTC
>DAOUEG010000073.1:0-4929 GCA_034430495.1 Dehalococcoidales bacterium | reverse complement strand
CCCTCCGTATGGAGCGTGCCCCGGCTTTCTGTTACAATGGAAACGTGACCAGCCGGGCCCTCTATATCCACCTGCCGTTCTGCCGCCGCAAGTGCGGCTACTGCTCGTTCGTCTCGTGCGCGGGGCGGGAGGACGCCATCCCCGCCTATCTGGACGCGCTGCGACGGGAGATAGCCGCCCGTGCCGACGGCAGTACCGTGCCGAGCGTCTTCTTCGGCGGCGGCACGCCGAGCCTGCTCTCCGCTTCCCAGGTCGAAACGGTAGTGACGACCGTCCGCGAGCATTTTGACGTCCAAAAAGATGCCGAAATCACGCTGGAAGCCAACCCCGGCACCGTCGAGGAAAGGTACCTGGCGGACCTCCGCCGTGCCGGCGTCAACCGCCTCAGCCTCGGCGTGCAACGGTTCGATACCGCCGCGCTCAAGATGCTCGGCCGCATCCATACCGTCGCGGAGGCGCGGGAGGCCTGCGCCGCCGCCCGCCGGGCCGGGTTCGCCAACGTCAACCTCGATTTGATGTACGGCCTTCCCGGCGACGACCCGGCAAGCTGGCGCCGCTCGCTGGAAGCCGCCGTTGAGCTCGGGCCGGAGCACCTCTCCCTCTACGCGCTCACGCTGGAGCCGGAGACGCCGCTGGGGCTGGCGGCAGCCGCCGCGGAGGTTCCACCGCTCGACCCCGACCTCGCCGCCGACCAGTACGAGCTCGCCGAGGACCTCCTCGAAGCCGCCGGCTACACGCACTACGAGATTTCCAACTGGGCGCGACCTGGTCGGGAGTGCCGCCACAACCTCGTCTACTGGGACAACGAGCCCTATTTGGGCTTCGGGGCGGCCGCCCACTCGTCGGAAAACGGGCGCCGCTACGCCAATACGAACGACTTGGACGAGTATATTGCCGCCAGCGGCGTGGCGCCCCTGTCCCTCGACGAGACCCTCGATGGACCCACCCGCCGCGCCGAGACCGTTATCCTCGGGCTGCGGCAGGGTGGGGGTATTGACCTCGCCGCGCTGTCCCGCCGCCTCGGCGTGGACGTGGCCGCCGAGTATTTGGCCCGGTTCGCGGAGCTCGCCGCCGCCGGCCTGCTGGAGCGAGCCGGCGGCCGTCTTCGCCTCACCCGGCGCGGGCGGCTGCTCGGCAACGAGGTCTTCTGGCGGCTCCTCCCGGAAGCAAGTTTGACATAATATTGTAGCGCGATTATCGAGATGGACCAAAAGCTGACCCGCAACTTCTGCATCATCGCCCATATTGACCACGGGAAATCAACCCTGGCCGACCGCCTCATCGAGCTGACCGGCACCCTCCGCAAGGAGGAAATCGTCGAGCAGACGCTGGACTCCATGGACCTGGAGCGGGAGCGGGGCATCACCATCAAGGCCAAGGCCGTCCGCCTGAACTATCACGCCGGTGACGGCCAGCAGTACCGCCTCAACCTGGTGGATACCCCCGGCCACGTTGACTTCTCCTACGAGGTCAGCCGCACTCTCGTCGCCTGCGAGGGCGCCGTGCTCGTCATTGACGCCACCCAGGGCATCCAGGCCCAGACGCTCGCCAACACCTACCTCGCCATGGAGCACAACCTGGAGGTCATCCCGGTCATCAACAAGATCGACCTGCCCGGCGCGGAGCCGGAGCGCGTCCTGGACGAGATCGAGAGCGTCCTCGGCTACTCCCGCGGCGAGGTGCTCATGATGAGCGCCAAGACCGGCGCGGGCGTGGCCCCGCTGCTGGAAGAGATAGTGAAGCGCATCCCGGCCCCGAGCGGCGCGCCGGACAAGCCCCTCCGGGCGCTCATCTTCGATTCCCGCTACGATGCCTACAAGGGCGTCATCGCCTACCTGCGCGTCGTGGACGGCGGCATCCGCCGCGAGGACCGTCTCGAGCTCATGCACCAGGGCACCGAGCTGGAAGTCCTCGAGGTCGGCTACTTCGCCCCGACCCCCGTTCCCACCGACGAGCTCCGTGCCGGGGACGTCGGCTACCTCGCCACCGGTTTGAAGAGCGTCGCCGAGTGCCGCGTCGGGGACACGGTGACCCTGGCCCGCGGCGGCGCGACCGAGCCGCTCATCGGCTACCATCCGCCCAAGCCGATGGTCTTCGCCGGCATCTATCCCACCCGGGCGGAGGACTACAAGGACCTGCGGGACGCCATCGAGAAGCTGAATTTGAACGATGCCTCGCTCACCTTCGAGCCGGAATCGAGCCCGGTGCTCGGCTTCGGCTTCCGCTGCGGCTTCCTCGGCCTGCTCCACCTCGACGTCGTCCGGGAGCGGCTGGAGCGGGAGTTCGACCTCAACCTCGTCGTCACGGTGCCGCAGGTCAGCTTCATCGTCACCCTTACCAACGGGGAGCGGCTCACCATCACCAACCCGGACCAGTTCCCGGACCCGGCCGTCATCGCCACCACCGAGGAACCGTGGGTCAAGGTCTCCGTCATCACGCCGTCCGCCTACATCGGGACGCTCATGGAGCTGCTCATGGAGGCGGAGGGGGTCTACCAGCACACCGAGTACCTCGGCGGGCACCACGCCGGCGGCGGCGATTCGGGGCAGCGGGTGCGGCTGGAGTACGACCTGCCGCTCCGCTCCATGCTGACCTCGTTCTACGACCAGCTCAAGAGCCGCTCCCGCGGCTACGCCTCGCTGGACTACGAGCTCATCGGCTACCGGGAGGGCCGGCTGGTGAAGCTGGACGTCCTCGTCAACGACGTCTCGGTGGACGCCTTCTCCCGTATCATCCCGCCGGACCGCGCCCGGGACGTCGGCAAGGCGATGGTGGCCAAGCTGAAAGAGGTCATCCCGCGGCAGCTTTTCCGGGTGCCGCTCCAGGCGGCCGTCGGGGGGCACATCGTGGCGCGGGAGGACATCTCCGCCAAGCGCAAGGACGTGCTGGCCAAGTGCTACGGCGGGGACATCACCCGCAAGCGCAAGCTGCTGGAGAAGCAGAAAGAGGGCAAGAAGAAGATGAAGACCATCGGCCGGGTGGACGTGCCGAAGGAGGCCTTCCTCGACGTCCTCAAATTAGGGTAACCAGCGCCTGTCCGGAGGAACCATGCCTACCCCGAGCGAGCACATTGACGAGCTGATTGCCGGCACACCCGACTTTCGCGGCGAACTGGTCGCCAGGATCCGCAAAATCGCCCACGAGGCCGACCCGGACATAACCGAGGAGTGGAAATGGATGGGCTCGCCGGTCTTTTCCCACGGCGGGATAGTCTGCGTCGTCACCGTGCTCAAGGACAAGGTGAAGCTGACCTTCAACGACGGTGCCAGCCTCGCCGACCCGGACAGGGTCTTCAATGCCGGGCTGGGCGGGAACAAGTGGCGGGCGGTTGACATGGGCCGGGGCTACCAGCTCAATGAGACGGGGCTCAAGGCGCTCATCAGGGCCGGCGCCGACTACAACCTGGCCAAACCGGCCAGGACCCGCAAGAAGTAGCTGACGCTACTCCGCTACTTTGGCGAGGGCGTTCTTCTCCCGCAGCCGCATGGTGTAGTTGAGCACCTTCTTGCGGAGGCGGATGTTCTTCGGCGTGACCTCGACGAGCTCGTCGCGGTTGATGAAGTCGATGCTCTGCTCCAGGCTCATTTTGAGCGGCGGCGTCAGCTTCACGGCGATGTCCTTGGTGGACGACCGCACGTTGGTCATCTTCTTTTCCTTGCCGACGTTGACCGGGATGTCCTTGTTGTGGGCCGTCTGGCCGAATATCATGCCCTCGTAGACCGGCGTGCCGGGGTCAATGAAGGTGACGCCCCGCTCCTGGGCGTTGCTGAGGCCGTAGGAGGTGGCGGTGCCGTTCTCCGAGGCGACGAGCACGCCGCTCCGGGTGGACTCGATGGCCCCGCGCCACGGCTCGTAGCCGGTGAAGACGGAGTTCATGACGCCCTCGCCGCGGGTGGCGGTGAGGAAGAGGCCCCGGAAGCCGAGCAGGCCCTTGGTGGGGATGGAAAAAACGAGCCGCACGCTGCCGCGGCCGTCGTTGACCATGTTGGCCAGGCGCGCCTGCCGCTTGCTGAGCGCCTCCGTCAGGACGCCGATGAACTCCTCCCTGGTATCAATGGTGAGCTCCTCGACCGGCTCCATGAGCCGGCCGTCCACGTTCTTGACGATGGCCTCCGGCCGGGAAATCTCGAACTCGTAGCCCTCGCGGCGCATCGTCTCGATGAGGACGGCGAGGTGGAGCTCGCCGCGGCCCCGCACGATGAAGGTGTCCGGGCTGTCCGTGTCCTGCACCCGCAGGCTGAGGTTGGTCGCCAGCTCCCGGTAGAGGCGCTCGCGGAGCTGGCGCGTCGTGCAGTAGCGTCCCTCCCGCCCGGCGAAGGGCGAGGTGTTGACGCTCAGCGTCATCTCCACGGTGGGGTCGCTGATGGCGATGCGGGGCAGGGGCTCCGGCTTTTCCGGGCTGGCGAGCGTGTCCCCGATGGCGACGTCCGCGATGCCGGTGAGGGCGACGATGTCCCCGGCCTCGACGCGGGCGACCTTGAGGCGCTTCAGGCCGAGGTAGGTGAAGAGCTCGGCCACCTCGTAGTCGGTCTCGCTGCCGGAGGCGCCGAGGCGGGTGACCGTCTCCCGCTCGGCGATGCCGCCCCGGCGGATGCGCCCGATGGCTATCCGGCCCTTGTGGCTGTCGTAGTCGAGGTTGGAGACGAGCATCTGGAAGGGGCCGTCCGCGATCTGCGGCGCCGGGACGTAGTCGAGGATGGTATCGAAGAGGGGGGCGATGGTGCCGCCGCGGGCGGCGGGGTCGGCGGTCACGTAGCCGTCGCGTCCGGAGGCGTAGAGGACCTTGAAATCGAGGTGTTCGTCGGTGGTGGCGAGCTCGAGGAAGAGGTCCTGGGTGAGGCGGAGCACCTCGGCGATGCGGGCGTTGGGGCGGTCGAGCTTGTTGACCACGACGATGATTTTGAGCCCCTGGTCGAGGGCTTCGCGGAG